>JBILDC010000005.1:0-111577 GCA_044352855.1 Sediminibacterium sp.
CTTAGTAACAAAATTTGTGCATCATTTTCGGGTAATGTATATTGCAGCTTGCGATGTTAACCAAATTAGAAATACAAAATTATATCTTAATAGATCATCTAAGCATTGATCTATCCAACCAACTCTCAGTCATTACAGGAGAGACGGGTGCAGGTAAGAGTATAATTATGGGTGCCCTAGGTTTAATATTAGGCGACCGTGCCGATAGCAGCGTTTGCAGAGACGCTACTAAAAAATGTTTTATTGAAGGTATTTTTAAACTTGCTACCCCTAAAACACATCAATCATTTTTTCAAGAAAATGAAATTGAATTAAATGAAGAACTAATTATTAGAAGAGAAATTAACGCACAAGGAAAATCGAGGGCCTTTATAAACGATACTCCAGTTACACTTACTATTTTAAAAGATTTAACCAGCAAATTAGTAGACCTACACCAGCAGTTCGATACTATGGCCCTGGGCGATACCGATTTTCAACGCACCGTTATTGACGCATTGGCTGCTACGCAAAAAGAATTGGCCGACTACCAAGCATCTTATATCAATTGGAAAGAAAATGAGAAGAAATTACAAAGTCTTATAACGCAGAAAGAAGATTTTGAAAAAACCGAAAGCTATAAGCAACATTTACACGAAGAATTAGCAGGTTTACAATTGCAAGAAAATGAATTAGAAAATTTAGACCAAGAATTAAAGTTTTTAGAGAACGCGGTGGGTATTAAATCGCAGTTAGCAGCCTCCATTCAAATACTAGAACATTCCGACAACCCCATTGTGCAACAACTAAAACAAATGGGTCATAATTTAGAAAGCATCGTGAAATGGCAGCCCGATTTTGCAAGCATTGTAAGTAGATTAAAAGCAGCACAAATTGAAATTGCCGATATCGCTAGCGACTTAAATACTTGGCAGGATAAAATAGACTTTGATGATAAAAAAATTGCCACTATTCAAGAGCGTCTTTCACTAGGTTATAATTTGTTGAAAAAACATAAAGTACAAACTACCGCAGAATTATTAAGCATTGCTGCGCAATTAGAAAAAGATTTAACTGAAGTACTGAACTTGAATGATCAAATTACTGCGCTTACTACCCTAGTTAAAAAATTAGAAAAAGAAGTGATTGCAGCAGCCGCTGGGTTAACTGCTAAGAGAGAAAAACAAATTACCCCACTTACTAATAATGTCAATAAATTACTACATCAAGTGGGTATGCCCAATGCTAAAATAAAAGTAACCATTGACGAAGTGCCTTATCATTTATTTGGAAAGGATAAAGTAGATATTTTATTTGATGCTAATAATACCCAAAAGTTTGAGCCTATAAAAAAAGTGGCAAGTGGTGGGGAATTAAGCAGATTAATGCTTTGTATAAAATCACTGGTAGCAAAATCGGTGGACCTACCTACTATGATTTTTGATGAAATTGATACAGGTATATCTGGAGAGCCTGCTAAACAAGTGGGACTTCTTTTACAAAACCTAGGAATGGCCAGACAGGTTTTATGTATTACCCATCAACCTCAAATTGCAGCCAAGGGCAATGCACACTTATATGTTTATAAAGAACAAAAAGGAAGCACTACACATACTTATTTAAAAACCTTGGATGCCAAAGAGCGTGTGCAACATATTGCTACCATGATTGGCGGCGACCCGCCAAGCAAATCGGCCTTAGACAATGCCAAGGAACTACTAGCTTCCTAGTGTATTACTAGTTTAATATTGTCTTTATATAAGATATTATAATTATTTTTACAGCAAATAAATAAACCATAACCAATGGCGTACAATTTACTAAAAGGAAAAAGAGGAATTATTACAGGTGCTTTAGATAGCAATTCTATTGCTTGGAAAGTGGCCGAGAAAGCACATGAAGAAGGTGCGACTTTTGTATTAACCAACGCCCCTATCGCTATGCGTATGGGTGAGATTAATGCACTTGCAGAAAAAACAAATTCTAAAATTATACCTGCCGACGCTACCAGCGTTGAAGAGTTAACCAACTTATTTACGCAGTCTCAGGAAATTTTAGGCGGTAAAATAGACTTCGTTTTACATTCTATTGGAATGAGCGTGAATATTCGTAAAAAAATTGCCTACCCTGAATTGAACTATGATTATTATGCAAAAGGCGTAGATGTATCTGCGATGAGTTTACATAAAATGTTAAGTGTTGCTTATAAGATGGACGCTTTGAACGACCATGCAAGTGTGGTAGCCCTAACTTATGCAGCTGCTCAAAGAACCTTCCCTTTTTATACCGATATGGCCGATATTAAAGCATTACTTGAATCTATAGCGCGTAGTTTTGGCTACCATTATGGTTTAAGAAATAAAGTGCGTGTGAATACCGTTTCTCAGTCTCCTACTAAAACAACAGCAGGAACAGGCATTAAAGGTTTTGGCGACTTCTTTGATTATGCCGATGCCATTGCCCCTTTAGGAAATGCTACAGCAGAAGATTGCGCTAATTATTGCGTGACTTTATTCTCCGATTTAACTAAAATGGTAACGATGCAAAACTTATTCCATGATGGTGGTTATTCTACTACTGGTGTAAGTGATTTAATTATGCAAAAAGCAGGTATCACAGAAGCATAAATACAGAAGCAAAAAGATAATGAACAATAAAGAAATAAACCCAAAATTAGTAGAAGCCATAGGATACTTTGGCTCACTGCTTAGCTGTATCACTTTTGTACCTCAGGTTTATTTAACTTGGGAAACAAAGAATGTAGAAAGCCTTAGCTTACTAATGATACTTATTGTGAACTTTAGCTGTATTGTTTGGTTAACCTATGCTTATTTAATTAAAAGTAAACCAGTACTGGTGGCCAATACCATTGTACTTACATTAAGTTTGATGTTGCTATATTTTAAGTTGACCTTTTAGGGAATTTAATACTCATCCTCATTGAACATAAAATCTTCGTGACTTGGGTAGTCTGGCCAAATGTCTTCAATACTTTCATACACTTCACCCTCGTCTTCTAACTCTTGTAAGTTCTCGACTACTTCAATGGGTGCACCACTTCTAATTGAATAATCAATCAATTCATCTTTGGTAGCTGGCCAAGGAGCTTCTTCTAAAAAGCTGGCTAATTCTAAAGTCCAAAACATAGCGTTATTTTTTGCAAAAGTAGCCGTATAAACGATATAACCAAATCTGTTTTTTCTACAGGATGTAAACAAATCTTTAAATTTTGTCAAATTTGACCGGGAATTGCTAGGTTTGTACCATGGAGCAAACGCCAAATCTACTAGTAGCCAAGGACATATGGAAGCAATATGGCCCTGTATCTGTGCTCAAAGGCGTTTCCTTAGAGGTAAGTCGAGGAGAATTAGTAAGTATCGTTGGTCCTTCAGGTGCCGGCAAATCGACTCTTTTGTACATTGTAAGCAGTTTAGAAAAAGCAGATAAAGGACAGGTGTTTTTTGAGGGTAATGATATTACCCAGCTTTCAGAAACCGACTTAGCCCATTACAGAAATCAAAAAATAGGTTTCGTTTTTCAGTTCCATCATTTACTTCCTGAATTCACGGCCATTGAAAATGTTTCTATTCCAGGATGGATTGCCAAAATGCCTTCCAAACAAATTCATCAAAAGGCCCAAGAACTTTTAGACTTTATGGGACTATCAGATAAAATGGATAAAAAACCACATAGTTTATCGGGTGGAGAACAACAAAGAGTAGCGGTGGCTCGTGCATTATTAAATAGCCCAGCACTTATTTTTGCAGATGAACCTACTGGAAATTTAGATAGCGAAAACGCGAATGCCTTGCATCAATTATTTATTCGTTTAAGAAACGAAATGAATCAAAGTTTTTTAATTGTAACGCACAATGAAGCATTGGCTACTATGAGCAATCGTAGTTTGACAATGAAAGACGGAAAATTTTTATAAGACTTACTCTTATTTAGTCTGTTATTTGTCTCTTATATTTATACCCTTGGTTTCCAAGGAGAATCTGGCACCCCATTCAAATGACCAATGTATCTTGATAAGACAAATAAGTAATCACTTAGTCTGTTCAAATATTTTATGACCATGGGTTCTACAAATAAATCTTCTTCTTGTAAATTAACGCACCAACGTTCTGCACGGCGACAAACACAACGCGCAATATGGGCAGTTGAAATGGCTTGATGTCCGCCTGGTAAAATAAAAGATTTCATAGGTTCTAAAACCTCGTTCATCTTATCCATTAAAGATTCTAAATAAGCAATGTCTTCCTCTTTTAAATCGGGTATTTTTAAAGAAGGTTCTTTATCTGGATCACAGGCTAAAGAAGATCCCACTGTAAACAATCTATCCTGCACTTCTTTTAAAACAGTTTTAATATCTGCATCGGTAACTAAGTCGCTTAATAAGCCAATGAAAGAATTAAGCTCATCTACAGTACCATATGATTCAATACGAATATGACTTTTGGGAACTCGGGTGCCCCCAATTAATGAGGTACTGCCTAGATCGCCTGCTTTGGTGTAAATTTTCATAATGCTTATATAAACCCAGCTTTAAAAATCCTTAACAGACTCCTGGGGTTTTGATATTAACAAAACTAATAAAATAAAGTTCAAATAGGATTGCTAGAAATGAGAAACATTCTTATTCAGGGTATCGGTTTCCACAAGACCGTCTCTTAAACGCACCACTCTATGTGCATAATGAGCAATGTCTTCCTCGTGGGTTACTAAAATGACCGTATTACCTGAAGAATGTATTTTTCCAAAAAGCTCCATGACTTCCACTGAAGTTTTAGAGTCTAGGTTTCCAGTAGGTTCATCTGCTAATAAAATAGAAGGGTTATTGACCAAGGCACGTGCAATAGCCACACGTTGTATTTGACCCCCACTTAATTCATTTGATTTATGATGACTTCTATCTGCCAAGCCTACTTTTTCAAGTGCCACCATGGCTCTATCTAATCTATCTTTTTTGGAAATACCTGCATATACTAAAGGAAGTGCTACGTTTTCTGCTGCAGATAAACGAGGTAATAAATTAAATTGTTGGAACACGAATCCAATTTCCACATTTCTAATACCAGCTAATTCATCATCGGTCATCTTGCTTACATCATGCCCATTCAAATTATACATACCATTTGTTGGTGAGTCTAAACAACCTAAGATATTCATTAAAGTACTTTTTCCGCTACCCGATGGGCCCATTAAAGCCACGTATTCATTTTTTAGAATATCAAGGTTAATGCCCTTTAATACTGGAATGGCCTGACCCGCCATGAAATAACTTTTTTCAAGATCTCTTAATTGAATAACTGATGACATACTATATTATTTACTTATTACTTTAGGTACTTTAAAGAATGTTCCGTCTGTATCCGGGGCATTTTGCAAGGCTTCTTCTCTAGAAATAGATCCCTTCACCTCATCTTCACGCAGCACATTTTTAGCATCACCCATATGCATTAAAGGACTGGTGCCAGTTGTATCCAAACTATTTAACTGCTCCACAAAGCCTACTAAATCCTGCATATCGGCCACTAGTTTGTCCATTTTTTCAGGCGCCACATTTAACCTAGATAAATGGGCCAAATGGCTAACTAATTTACTATCAACTTGCATAATACAAATGTAGTTCAAAGCCCCCTACCTACAAGGCGCATTTGTTAAAAGGTCAAATGACGCAACCAGTGGCAAAAAAAATACCCGAAAATGGAAAGTTTTTTTGAAAATAGTTGCATAACTAACTAATTTTACAAAAATGCTTTATTATGCAACGTTCAATCAAAAAAGTAGCCGTTTTAGGAAGTGGAGTAATGGGATCACGTATTGCTTGTCATTTTGCAGGCGTGGGTGTAGAAGTATTATTATTAGACATCTTGAATCCGGGTACTGAAGAAAGCAAGAATGCTAAAGAAAGAAATAAATTAGTAGATGGTTCATTGCAAGCAGCCATTAAATCCAACCCCTCTCCTTTATACTTACAGAAATTTGCATCTAATATTAGTACCGGCAATTTTACAGACGACATGGCAAAAATTGCCAATGTTGATTGGATTATTGAAGTAGTGGTGGAAAGACTAGATATTAAAAAAATTATTTACGGCCAAGTAGAAAAATTTAGAAAGCCAGGCACATTAGTAAGTTCTAATACTTCTGGTATTCCAATTCATTTAATGGCGGAAGGACGCAGTGAAGATTTTCAAAAGCATTTTTGTGGAACGCACTTTTTTAATCCTCCTCGCTATTTAAGATTACTTGAAATTATTCCTACGGCTAAAACCGATCCTGCTATTATTGATTTTCATATGCATTATGGAGATGTGTTTTTAGGTAAAACCACAGTGCTTTGTAAAGATACACCTGCCTTTATCGCCAACAGGGTTGGGGTTTTCAGCATGATGAGTGTTTTGCATATCATGGAGAAATTAGAATTAAGTATTGATGAAATAGAAGCTATCACAGGGCCTTTAATGGGTCGTCCTAAGTCGGCTACTTTTAGAACAGCCGATGTAGTAGGTATTGATACCTTAGTAAAAGTGGCTGCAGGTGTGGCGGCGAATTGTCCGAATGATGAAGCCAAAGATATTTTTAATTTACCTCCTTGGTTAGAAAAAATGGTGGCGCAAAATTGGTTAGGAGATAAAACAGGTCAAGGATTTTTTAAGAAAATTAAAACAGCTACCTCTAAAGAAATATTAACACTGAATTTAAAAACTTTTGAATACGAGCCACGTGTGAAAACGAAAATGGCATCTATTGGTGCTGCTAAAGCCATTGAAAGTTTACCGGGCAGAATAAAATCTTTATACCAAGCAAAAGATAAAGTGGGTGAATTTGTAAGACAGTTTCATTTTGCTTTATTTTCTTATGTGAGTCATAGAATTCCAGAAATTAGTGATGAATTGTACCGCTTAGACGACGCTTTAAAAGCTGGTTTTGGTTGGGAGATTGGCGCTTTTGAAACCTGGGATGCACTTGATATTGCAACCGTTATCACCGATATGAAAGCAGGCGGATACGCAGTGGCAGCATGGGTGGAGAAGATGTCTCAAAAAGGATTAAGCTTCTATAAAGTACAAGACGGCAAACGTTATTATTATGATGTCGCTACGGAAGCGTATAAATTAATACCAGGCGCCGATTCATTTATTATCTTATCTGACTTCCAAGAAAAAACCATTTGGAAAAACTCTGCTTGTCATTTAGTTGACATTGGAGATGGTGTTGCAGGCTTTAGTTGGAATACCAAAATGAATAGTATTGGTGGAGAAGTTTTAGAAGGATTAAATAAATCTATAGGCCTTGCTGAAGAAAAATATAATGGACTAGTCATTGCCAACGATGGTAATTTATTTAGTGCCGGCGCGAATGTGGGAATGATATTTATGCTAGCCATTGAACAAGACTATGAAGAATTAGACATGGCCATTCGTACTTTCCAAAATACAATGATGCGTGTGCGCTACTCTTCTATTCCTGTAGTAATTGCTCCTCATGGACTTTGCTTAGGTGGTGGCTGTGAAATGAATTTACATGCCGACAGTATTTGTGCTGCAGCAGAAACCTATGTAGGATTGGTAGAATTAGGTATTGGTGTTATTCCTGGTGGTGGCGGAACGAAGGAATTTGTTTTACGCGCTTCCGATGAAATGCATGTTGACGAACCAGAAACCATTACCCTGAATAAAAGATTTATGAATATTGCTACTGCCAAGGTAGCTACTTCTGCAAGCGAAGCTATGGACATGGGTATATTAAGAAAAGGACAAGACTTTATTGTACTAAATCAATCACGCCGTATTGCGAATGCAAAAGAACAAGCATTACAATTATTTAAAGCTGGTTATACTCAACCACAACAAAGAAAAGACATTAAAGTGCTTGGAAAAGCAGGCCTAGGTGCGCTTTATGCGGGTATCAATGGTATGTGGAGAGCAGGTTATGCAACTGATCACGATGCATTAGTGGCTAAAAAATTAGCCTATGTAATGTGTGGTGGCGATTTAAGTGAACCTACACTTGTAAACGAACAATACTTACTTGATTTAGAAAGAGAAGCTTTTTTAAGTTTATGTGGACAGAAGAAAACTTTGGAAAGAATACAATCGGTAATTACTTCTGGACGTCCTATAAGAAATTAGGAGCTGCTATTAATTAGATATAGCTTAATTAATTTTAGTACAATATTTTAGATTAAATATTGCTACTTCTATTATTTTTTACATTATTTTATTAAGTCAATAATAGCTTCTTCTACATTGGGATAATCAAATACAAAACCTGCATCCTGTATTTTTTGTGCACTCACTTTTGTGCTTTTCAATACTTCAATGCTCATCTCTCCCAGCATTATTTTAAGTATAAATGAGGGTACAAAAGAAGGAAAGTAAATAGGATATGTATTTTTAGCAATGGTTAGTACTAATTTTTTATTCGTTACAGGATTCGGTGCTACTGCATTGTACACTCCTTGCAAAGCAGGCGTTTCAATAGCATATTGAATCATTTTGCATAAGTCTTGATGATGTATCCAACTTACTATTTGCTTACCATTACCCAGTATGGTAGCTAAAGCAAACTTGGCAGGCTTTAAAAATTCAGCAAGCGCTCCCCCTTTTTTATTAAATACAATTCCAATTCTTAGTCTTACTAGTCTTATGCCCATACTTCCTATGGCTTCAGTACTCTGCTCCCATAAATTACAAGTATTACCTAAATAAGAATCATCGGCAGCATCGGTTTCTACAAAACCATTTTCCAAACTCTTTACTGTATCAGGTCCATACCAACCAATGGCAGAGGCTGCTATAAATGTTTTTACCTGGTGTTTATTTTCACTTAAGGCTTTCACCAATAAATTACCCGACTGCACCCTGCTATCTACAATGGCTTGTTTTCTTTTATCTGACCATCTTTTATCAGCTACGCCTTCCCCTGCTAAGTGCACAATTGTATTTACTTTTGCTAAAGCATCCAAGTCAATTTCCCCTTTCTCCAAATCCCATTTTGCATAAGATAAATGCGGCCTACTTGACCTTTTAGGATTTCTGGATAATATTATTACATCATAGCCATTAGCTAGTAACTGCTTAGCCAATGCCTGACCAATCATTCCTGTTCCGCCTGTAATAAGTACTGTTTGCATGGAGTAAAAGTACATCAAAATTGATAACAAAAAATCCCGCTCCGATAAATCAGAACGGGATTACAACTAAAATCAACTGTACACAAAAAACAAGTTTAATCTGGTTTTTTACCGTCTAAAAAAGTATTAATGGTAGAGATTTGTGTTTGGTTATGCTCATCTTTTTCTACTGTATACTTACTATAATAGTTTTCTACAGAAGCCATGGTATTACCAAATAAATCTAAGTTTCTTCTTACATAAGCAGGCACTGCATCAAATTCATTATTAGGATCAGAGGCACTGTTTATATTGAAAGATAAATTTCTTAATTTCTGAATACGCTCAGCTACCTTTCTTCTTTGTTCTTCAGCATCATCTATTGGCATATCTAATGAAGAAGGATGTCTCTTTGAATTGTTCTGATTTGAATTAAAAGAAGACTCATCTCTCATCACTAGTTGCATAGTAGGCTCTTCTTCCATTCTAAATGAGCTTTCATATACAAGAGGCTCTTGCACTGGAGCTGCTTGCATACTTATTTCAGCTACTTCAACAAGTTCTTCCTCTATCTTTTCTTCTTCTATCATCTCAGGTGTTAATTGCTCTAATATAGTTTCCTCCACTAATTCTTCTTCAACTACTTCCTCCACTAACTCTTCTTCATGTATATCTTCTTCTACTATTTCTTGCATGGTAACAGCTAAATCATCTTGCATTACCATTTCTTCCATTTCTTCCATCTCCACCATTTCCTCTTCTTCCATTTCTTCAAACTCTTCCATCTCCTCAATGACTGGCATCTCCTCCAACTCTTCTAATGATGGCTCTTCTTCAGTATGCTCAGCATATATATTAGTAGGCTTTGTTAAAATGAAATGATTCGTTTCAGCCACTGGCGTTTGTAATTCACTTACAATTACTTCCTCTTCTAATTGTTCTCCTACTTGCTCTTCTACTAACTCTTCAACCTCTTCTTCTAAATCTTCTTCTTGAAAACTTGCCACAATTAGTTCTTCAACTTTATTCACTACTACTTCCTCTTCTTCTAGATCTTCTCCCTCATAGACATCATTGATTTCAAAAACGATAGGTTGACTTACCATTTCTTCCATCACTTCACTTGCAGCAATACTTATTTGTGCATCTATTTCAGCTTCATATTCTTTCTCTGAAATTTCATCTACTTCATGCATACTCATTACCTCTTCAACCTCTTCAACTTCTTCCTCTATGAATGAAGCTAATTCCTCAATGGACTCTAACGTTTCTTCTCCTAATGTAAAATTACTGTCAGTAATTACTGGCTCTTCTGTTCTTGGCTCTTCTGTTGGAGTTTCGGCTACCGCTTCGGTAGGGGCAGTCATTAAATTATTTGTTTCATTAGCTGTCTCTTCAGAAAGCAATGTCATTACAATTTTTTCTTCAACAGGAGCCTCAGCTTTTTTTGGTGTTTGCTTTTGGAATGGATCCTTATGTTCAAAACCAGTTGCAATAAGGGTAATACCTAATTTTTGACCTAGTGTTGCATCGTAGCCCATACCCATAATTACATCAGAATTTTCTCCTGTACGCTCGCGTAAGAAATTATTAATGGTTTCTAATTCATCCATTGAACACTCATAATCTCCTTCTGCACTATTAATATTTAATAAGATCCATTTTGCACCTCTAATATCATTGTCATTCAATAATGGTGAATTCAAAGCTTCTTCAATAGCTCTTTGTGCTCTGTTCTCTCCCTCTACTTCTGCTTTTCCTAAAATAGCGACACCGCCATTTTTCATAACAGTACATACATCCGCGAAATCAACAATAATATGTCCACGGCTATTAATTACATCTGTAATACATTTTGCTGCAGTAGCCAAAACGTTATCGGCCTTGGTGAAAGCTTCTTTCATTTTTAAATTACCGTATTGAACACGTAATTTATCATTAGAGATTACTAATAAAGTATCTACTAAAGGTTTTAATTGCTTAATACCCTCTTCTGCTTGTGCTTGTCTGCGTGGTCCTTCAAATCCGAAAGGAGTAGTTACAATACCCACTGTTAATATGCCTAAATCTTTACAGATTTTTGCAATAATAGGAGCACCCCCTGTTCCAGTTCCACCGCCCATACCCACTGTAATAAATGCCATACGGGTATTGACTTCTAATATTTTTCTAATCTCGTCTAAAGATTCTTCTGTTGCTAACTTTCCTACTGAAGGATCGGCACCTGCCCCTAAACCTTGTGTCAAATGTGGCCCTAACTGAATTTTATTCGGCACTGTACTTTGCTCAATCGCTTTAGAATCGGTGTTGCAGATAATGAAATCAACGCCTTCAATATTCTGATTAAACATAAAGTTGACAGCATTGCTTCCACCGCCGCCTACGCCGAGGACCTTGATGATGGATGATTTTTGCTTTGGCAAGTCAAATTGAATCATTTTTTTGTGTTTAGATGGGTTAGTTAGATGGTTAGTTCTTAGTTAGATGGTTCGTTCTTAGTTAGTTATATCGAAATTACCTTTTTAGATTTTATTCTATTGATTTTTTATAACCATAATGTGGGTAAATATTATGGCAATAATTTGTCATCTTCCTCACTGAATATTTCAATGAGATTGTTCTTGAATCGATCCCAGAATTTGCTCTTTCTTTTCTCGATTTGTTCTGCTGTTAAACTAGTTTGAACTGGCTTTGCTTCTACTCTTTGGCTTGTTAAACCATTCGCAGATCCTGTATTATTTACAGTTAAAGACTTAGGCACTTCTACTTTCTTAAAGGTCTCTGCAAATACTTTATAATTTTGCTCGTAATCGTTATATCCTTTCAAGATTAAACCAATACAAGTTGAATACATGGGTTTTTTTAATTCTTCAATATGATTAGGCGCTAAATGCTCGTTTGGTAAACCAATTCTTGCATTCAAACCAGTAATATATTCTGTTAATTGAATTAAATGTTTCAATTGAGAACCACCTCCTGTTAAAATCACACCTCCATTTAACATGCGGCTATCCATGCCCACTTGCTTTAAGTGGTAAGTAACAAAATCAAGTATCTCACTCATTCTTGCTTGAATAATACCTGCTAAACTTTTAACACTAATTTCTTTGGCAGGCATTCCTTTCAAACCTGGGATAGTTACATAGGCATTGGCTTTTGCTTCATCTGTTAAAGCACTACCAAACTGAACCTTCATGGCTTCTGCTTGACTTTTCAATACGCCCAATCCCATTCTAATATCATTGGTAATATTTTCACCACCGAAAGGAATCACAGCTGTATGCTTTAATACACCTTCGTAAAATACTGCCAAGTCACTTGTTCCACCACCAATATCTAAAATAGCCACACCTGCTTCCATATCTACATCGCTCATTACTGCACTTGCAGAAGCTAAAGGTTGTAAGACTAAATCTTTGGTGATTAAACCACTTCTTTCAACAGAACGATTAATATTTCTAATGGCGTTTCTATCTCCAGTTAAGATTAAAAAGTTGGCTCCTACTTTCACACCATTCACCCCTACTGGGTCTTTGATATTTTGGTTATTGTCAACATGGAATTCTTGCGGAATCACATCAATGATTTGATCTCCTGCAGGAATAAATGTTTTTCTTTGATTATTGATGAGTTGCTCAATCTCCCAAGCTTGGATTTCATTTTCAGCATCTTGACGCACTTGATCTCCTCTTGTTTGTAAACTTTTGATATGATGACCAGCAATTCCCACGTATACTTCGTTTATTTCTAAATCGGGATTGCTTAAATGGCAATTTTGTAAAGCTTGTTGAATGGCTTTAATGGTTTGGTCGATATTCAATACTTGACCATGTTGAACACCATTACTGTTGGCACGCCCAAATCCTAGGATTTCTAACTTACCGAACTCGTTCTTTCTTCCTGCGATGGCAGCGATTTTTGTGGTTCCAATATCAAGACCTACGATAATGGGTGATTCGTGCTGACTCATTTTGTTGTTTTTTAGTTGTTTGTTGTGGAAGCCTTCTTCTGGGGCATTAACGCCTTGGCAGACGGCTTCACTTTTATTAACGATTTTGCTTTCTTTTTATTGTTTGTTTTACTACTTGTTTTAGCTAGATTTTTAGACCCTTTTTTTGATGCCGGTTTTACAGCTGTTTTAGACGGCGTTTTAACTGTTGTTTTGGAGGCAGCTTTGACCGCCGTTTTTGGAGCCATTTTTGGGCTAGTTACTGGGGCAATTTTAGGTTTTGTAGTTGGAGCAATTTTAGGACTTACTACTGCTTCATTTTTGGGAGCCTCTACTAAAGCTGGTTTAGTGGCCGCAAGTGTAGCTGAATCAACTACCCCGCTAAGAGCCATAGTTGAATCCTTGGTGGGTAAATCATTGGCTGAAAACTGAATAGGTTGCATGCCTTTTTTAAGTGCTACAATTTGGTTATCAAAACGACAATCAATTACCTGATAAGCGTTCAAGCCGCTTTGCACCCAAACTTTTTTATAAAAAGTATATAGCCTATTTAATTTATCTTCTATATTTTCCACCGATCCAATTAAAACTAAATGATCTCCTACTGAAGGAACTAATTCAAAGTCGCCATTGGTGGCAATATTTACCTGTGCTGTTTGTGCCATAAAGAAAGAATCGGAAGCTACTGCTTGGGTGAAATGTAAAATATCATTTAAGAGTAGACTATCGGGTTTAGATAATTTTTCCTGGTCTGATGGGAAATTGGTAAATATCGGCAAACGCAGTACAGTAAGTTGTTTCAGTGGTAATTGCAAACCTTCTTTATCAATATAAAACGAATTACCAGAGGCTGTGAAAATGCGCGCAATGGGTATACGTTGTTCTATTCTTACTTGTAAGGACTGGGTATTGTCTAAAAATAATTCTACATTTTTAACCCAACGAATAGTTTGTAAATATTTTTCAAGTGTATTTAAATTCACAGCTCCAATGGGCAAGCCTTCTTTGACACCTTGTTCATGAATAATTTTCAATATTTCTTTTTCATCCATGAATAAGGCAGCTGTATTTTCACCTACTAATTCAATTTGAATAGAAGTACATTTTTTTTCTTCCTTGGCCTTCCAGGCTACCACAAATAATACAATAAGTGCTGCGCCTGCAATACTCCAAAGAACTCTAACTAATATGGTTTGCCAGTGCTTCATTTATTTTTTTGTAAGTATTTCTTGAACTTTTAATATACAGGTATCAATATCGCCTGCACCTGCCATTACAATAAGCTTGTCTGAACTGCTAGCCGCCCATGCAAATAATTCTTCTTTAGACATTATTTTTTTATGCTTCAGTTTCATTTTAGCTAATAACATTTCACTTGTTACTCCTTCCATCGGAAGTTCACGCGCCGGATATATAGGAAGTAAGATGACTTCGTCTGCCTTATCAAGGGTTTCTACAAATCCATCGCATTGGTCCTTGGTTCTACTATATAAATGTGGCTGAAAAATAAGTACCATCTTTTCATTAGGATACAAACTGCGCACGCCGCTTATTAAAGCATTTAATTCTTCAGGATGATGCGCGTAATCGTCAATCAATACTTTATTCGTTGTTTTCACCTTGTATTCAAATCTTCTTTTAACACCTGCAAAACTAGCCACAGCCTCTTTTATTTTTGCTTCCTCTATTTCCAAGCTTATAGCAATAGCAATAGCAGCACTTACATTTTCAACATTATGTAGGCCTCCCATATTCAGTACTATATCCTTGCAAATACCTGCAGGATGCACTAAATCAAAATGATAAGACCCATCAACCACTTTTAAATTACTAGTATGATAAGAAGCTTTATCATGATTATATCCATAAGATAGTACCGTCTTATTGCTTGTATTGGTATTGAATTCAGTACCAAATTTTTGTATGAGTACACCGCCTGATTTTATTTTATCAGAAAATTCACCAAAGGCTTTAACCACTTCTTCTGCTGTTCCATAAATATCTAAATGGTCTGGATCTACCGCCGTAATCACCGCAATATTGGGTGCTAATTTTAAAAAGCTACGATCATACTCATCGGCTTCTACTACCACTACATTTTTTTCATGGCTCCAAAAATTAGTACCATAATTAGTAGCAATGCCTCCTAAAAAAGCATTGCAACCATAACCTGTATGACGAAGTATATGCGCTGTCATAGAAGTGGTGGTGGTTTTACCATGGGTGCCTGCAATAGCAATAGTGAAAGCGTTCTCCGTAATCCACTGAAGCACATGACTTCTTTTTACCACCAAGTATTTGTTGTCTCTATAATAATTTAATTCGCCATGCTCGCTTGGTATAGCAGGTGTGTATACAATCACTGTTGCCGCTTTATCTATTTTGTTTACATCGTCTTCAAAATGAATTTCTATACCTTCCTCTATTAAAGCATCGGTTAACAGTGTAGGCGTTTTATCATAGCCACTTACTACTACCCCTTGTTTATTAAAATACCTTGCTAAAGCACTCATGCCTATGCCTCCAATACCAATAAAATAAATATTCTTACAATTTGTTAACGGATTCATTATTCAACTATTCATTTATTTGTTTCAAAATTTCTTTCGCTATCACTTCATCTGCATTACTAAATGCAAAGGCCTTAATATTATTTTGCATGGCTTGCATCTGCTGCTCATTTTCTAATAATTGTAAAACGCTCGGAATTAAATCATTACCCACTTCTTTATCTTTCACTATCGCCGCTGCATTATTATTGACTAGCGTCATGGCATTAAAAGTTTGATGATCTTCTGCCGCTAGTGGATAAGGCACAAAAACAGCAGGCTTGCCAGTTATACAAATTTCTGAAACGGCCATGGCCCCCGACCTGCTAATGACAATATCAGCAGCAGCATAGGCAGCACTCATATTATCAATAAAGGAATGCACAAATACATTTTCATAACTATGTGCCGAGTGGGCAAATACTTCGGCGTTGGGTTTTCCGGTTTGCCAAATTAGTTGAATGTTTTTATCAAAGAAAGAAACTAAATTGGCTTGGATGGCTTTGTTAATAGAACTAGCACCTAAACTTCCACCAATAATTAAAATAGTTTTTTTAGCTGCTTGTAAACCAAAAACTTGCAATGCCGTTTCTTTTGAATAGCTATGTTCAATAATATTTTTTCGAATAGGATTGCCTGTTACTAAAATTTTATTAGCTGGGAAAAAAGATTCCATACCCAAAGTGCCTGTAAATATTTTAACTGCATTTGTAGCCAACCAAGTATTGGCCTTGCCTGCAAAGGCATTAGACTCATGAATATAGGTAGCAATATTTTTTGTTTGTGCATATTTTAACACAGGAAAACTAGAATACCCTCCTACTCCAAAAACTGCGTTTGGATTAAAATCTTTAAAAATTTTACTTACTTGAAAAAAGCTTTTTACTAATTTCCAAGGCAGTGTAATATTTTTAAACAACTGAGATCTATTAAAGCCTGCTATGGTAATACCTTTAATTTGAAATCCTGCTTGGGGTACTTTTTCCATTTCCATTTTACCTAAAGCACCTACAAATAATATAGCCGCATCGGGCGACAAAGCTTTGATGGCTTGCGCTACAGCAATGGCTGGGAAGATATGTCCTCCAGTGCCACCACCTGCGATGATGATACGTAGTGTATTATGCTTTTGCTTCAATGACATTTTTTTCTGTGTCTAATTCTTCGTTATTTTCTGGCATTTCAATCTCTGTTTCTAAAGGTGCTTTACCTTCCATTTGCTCTACGTTTCTAGCTACACTTAATATAAGTCCAATCGAGCAACAAGTAAAAATGAAAGAGCTTCCTCCCATACTTACTAATGGCAAGGTCACACCGGTGACGGGTACGATGTTAACATTCACCGCCATATTTGCAATGGCTTGAATGATTAATGTAAAACTTAATCCCAGCGCCAGAAAAGCACCAAAGGCATAGGGACATCGTCTAAAAATTCTTATACATCTAAATAAAAAAACGAGATAAATAAATATAATAAAGGCGCCGCCCAGTAATCCATACTCTTCTATAATGACTGCATAAATAAAATCGTTATAGGCTTGAGGAAGAAAATTTCTTTGTCTGCTATTACCTGGGCCCAATCCCATAAAAATACCACCGTTGGCAATGGCAATTTTTGCTTGCTGCACTTGATAAGGCACATCATTGTCCTTTGCATACATAAAATCCTGCACCCTAGACACCCAGGTGCCAACACGACCATAGCTTTTCATTTTCTCAGCCACTACAGGGCCTCCTTCCACCGACTTACTTGAATGCGTGGCCATAGCCACGCCAACAATTATTGCCAAGGGTATCATGGCCACTAATATGGTCAATAAAATATGTTTAATACTTATTCTACCAATGAACATTAATAATAGTGAAGTAGCTCCTGTTAAAAGTGCATTAGATAAATTCGCCGGCATAATTAAAGCGCAAATAATAATGACAGGTGTAATCACTGGCAGAAATCCGTTTTTGAAGTCTTTGATCACTTCTTGCTTCTTACTTAACATCTTAGACAAATACATAAATAAAGCCAACTTAGCTAAATCACTTGTCTGAATGGTCATATTAATGATAGGTAATTTAATCCACCTACTTCCTTCATTAATTTTTGCACCAAAAAATAAAGTATATATTAATAAAGGAATAGAAAATAGGAATAAGATGGTGGCAATTTTAGAAAAGACAGTATAGTTTACGCGGTGTAAACCAAAAATAGCTAGTAAACCCAATAAAGTAAATACAACTTGTTTAAATAAATACACACTTGTATTTCCACGATACATTTTATAAGCCAATGAACCAGTAGCACTATATACTACCAATATAGAAATAAGAGACAATACAATGACTAACCCCCATATGTATCTATCCCCCCTAGTTCTTTGGTCTAAATGTTCTTTCATCCCACCAATAGTGGGCATTTGTGAAAATAGTTTGTCTGTAGTATCGTTAAACATAAATGATAGCTCTTTTATAAATTACAGTTCTTTTACAGACTCTTTAAATTGACGACCTCTATCTTCATAATTTTTAAATAAATCAAAACTGGCACAAGCAGGACTCATTAAAACCAAGTCTCCTTTTTCTGCTAATTTGAAAGAAGCATTCACTGCTTTTTTAGCGCTATCCACTTCAACGATGGTGCTTACTTTATCTTTAAAAAATTCAATAATTTTTTTATTGTCAGTACCCATACAAACGATGGCCTTTACTTTCTCTTTGACTAGATCGGCAATTAATTCGTAATCGTTTCCTTTGTCTACACCGCCTAAAATTAAAACAGTATTTTTTTGCATGCTCTCTAAAGCATACCAAGTACTGTTTACATTCGTGGCCTTGCTATCATTAATGAAATCAACGCCTCTTACAGTGGCTACAAATTCCATTCTATGCTCTAGACTGTGGAAATTGCTTACTGCTTCGCGAATTTTTTCCTTTCTGATACCTAAGGTAGTAGCTGCAATGCTTGCAGCCATGGTGTTATAAGCATTATGCTTTCCTTTTAAGGCAAAATCATAAATGCTCATGGTAACGCGTTCTTCTTGGATTTTTAACATCATTTGATCGTTCTTGATGTAGCCTCCTTTTTTTACTTCTTGTTTCATAGAAAATGGTAGTGGGTTAGTATTGATGGTTAGTAGTTCTAGATGTTTTAAGATGGTTTCATCATCTATACAATAGATGAAATAGTCTTCTGCAGTTTGATTCTCTATAATTCTAAACTTGCTTTTAATATAATTTTCGAATTGATGATTATACCTGTCTAAATGATCTTCTGAGATATTTAATAAAATGGCTATCTCAGGTTTGAAATATTGTATATCGTCTAATTGAAAAGAGCTTACTTCAATTATGTATAAAGCCTTTGGCGCTTGCGCAATTTGTCTTGCAAAAGAGTAACCAATATTACCTACCATGGCTACATCTTCATTTACTAATTTGCAGATATGATATAATAAAGCAGTCGTAGTACTCTTACCATTGCTTCCTGTAATGGCTGCAATTTTACTAGCACCTTTGTATCTATAGCCAAATTCAATTTCACTAATCACGGGTATGCCTTTGGCTCTAATCGCTTTCACCATTTCATTTTTCTCTGGTATACCTGGACTTTTTATGACTTCATCGGCAGCTAAAATTCTCTCTACACTATGTGATCCTGCTTCAAATTCAATTCTAGCTTCTTCTAATTCTTTTTGAAAATTAGCCTTGATAGCGCCGCCATCAGATACAAATACTGCATAGCCTTTTTGTTTGGCTAATAAAGCTGCACCTACCCCGCTTTCACCTGCACCTAATATGACTAATTTTTTTGCCAAGGGTCTATCTAGTTTTCAAGGTTAATATAGATGCCACGACTAATAAAATAGTTATAATCCAAAAACGAACAGCTATCTTACTTTCGTGAAATCCTTTCTTTTGATAATGATGATGTAGTGGACTCATTAAAAACACTCTTCTTCCTTCTCCAAATTTTTTCTTTGTGTATTTAAAATAACTCACTTGAATAATGACTGATAAGTTTTCTATTAAAAACACACCGCAGAAAATAGGAATTAATAATTCTTTTCTAACAATAATGGCTAGTGATGCAATAATACCTCCTAAGGCAAGGCTTCCTGTATCTCCCATAAAAACCTGCGCTGGATATGCATTGTACCATAAAAATCCAATACAGGCACCTACAAAGGCACCTACAAAAATGGACAACTCTCCTAAATTAGGTATGTACATTACATTTAAATAATCGGCAAATACATAGTTACCACTTACATATACAAATACACCCAGTGCGGCACCAATAATGGCAGACACCCCGGCGGCTAGCCCATCGAGGCCGTCAGTTAAATTCGCTCCATTAGATACAGCTGTTATAATAAAAGTGACAATAAGAATATATATAATCCATGTATACTTTTCAGCACCTGGACCCATCCAACTAATTATTTTACTATAATTAAATTCATGATTCTTAACAAAAGGAATGGTAGTTATAGGTGTTTTCACTTTTACAAAGCGTCTTTCTACTCCATTAATTTTTCTAACTACTACATCTGCCCCCTTTGCTACCTTCTCTCCCTTTTGTAAGCTTCCGGAAATAGTGGTTGAAACAATTTCTCTTTCCACTGTAACAGCATTGCTAAAATATAGTGTTACGCCAATGATAATACCTAATCCTACCTGACCAATAATTTTTGAAATACTCGCCAGTCCATCACTATTTTGCTTTTTATAATTGCCGCCCTGCGCTTGCGCTTGTTTTCTTGCTCTAATTTTAAAGTAATCATCTAAAAAGCCAATAAGGCCTAACCATACTGTACATAAAATCATTAAACGTATATAAACTTTATCTAAGTTGGCAAATAATAAAGTTGGAATTAAAATACTTAATAAGATAATTATACCTCCCATCGTAGGTGTTCCCTTTTTTTGTTGCTCACCTGCTAAGCCAAGGTCTCTAACGGTTTCGCCAATTTGTTTGCGTTGTAAAAAAAGTATTATTTTTTTACCATACACAGTAGCAATAAATAAAGACATTAATATGGCCATGGCAATTCTGAAAGTCAAGAACTGAAAGGCACCCAAACCTGGGATATTAAATGTTTTGTCCAACCAAGAAAATAATTGATACAGCATATAGATTATTTTTCTAATTCTTTAAATTGGTTTGCTAATACTTGCTTATCATCAAAATCGTGCTTCACGCCTTTAATATCTTGGTACTTTTCATGACCCTTACCTGCTATTAAAATAATATCACCCGATTTTGCAAAACTCACAGCAGCTTTAATAGCTTCTTTCCTATCCACAATATTGATATACTTTCTTTTGGCTGCACTGGTCAAGCCCTCTTCCATATCCTTTATAATTTCATTCGGATCTTCTGATCTTGGATTGTCACTGGTAAAAAATACTTTATTACTTAAATCACAAGCTACCTGCGCCATAATAGGTCTCTTTGTTTTGTCCCTATCTCCACCGCAGCCCACCACTGTAATAACTGACTCATTGCCCTTTCTTAATTTAGCAATAGTGGTTAATACATTCTCTAAGGCGTCTGGTGTATGCGCGTAGTCAATGATGCCAATAATTTTTTCTGTACTTACGATATAATCAAATCTTCCTTCTGCACCTGTTAAAGCACTTAATACCGTTAAGACTTCTGTATTTTTTTCACCTAATTGAATAGCTATTCCATATACAGCTAATAAATTATAAGCGTTAAATGTGCCAATCAAACGGCAATGCACTTCAATATCATTTACCAGCATGACAAGTCCGCTTAATTGATTTTCTAAAATTTTACCTTTATAAGTAGCAGGCGCATGAATAGCGTAGGTTAATTTAGTAGCCTTCGAATCTGCAAACATGGCAGCCCCGTTTTTATCATCTAAATTGATTAAGGCAAAAGCGTTAGCAGGTAGTTTATCAAAGAAAGTTTTTTTAGCTTCTATATAAGCTTCAAAAGTTTTGTGATAATCTAAATGATCATGTGTGATATTCGTAAAAGCTCCTCCTACAAATTGTAATCCAGTAATGCGGTGTTGATGAATAGCATGGCTACTTACTTCCATAAATACATGCGTACAACCTGCTTCCACCATTTTATGTAGTAATGCATTTAATTGAATAGCATCGGGTGTGGTATGAGTAGCCGCAATTATTTCAGTTCCGATATGATTTTGCACTGTGCTAATTAAACCACAGGTATACCCTAATTCAGAAAATAATTTATACAATAAGGTAGCTACAGTTGTTTTACCATTGGTACCTGTTACACCCACTAATTTTACATGGGTAGAAGGCTCATCGTAAAATTGATGCGCCATAATGGCCACTGCCTCTTGTGCATTCTCCACCATGATATAGGTAAGGCCGTCTACTAAGCTTGCTGGCTTGTTTTCACAAACAATGACGGTAGCCCCTTTCTCAATAGCAGTAGTTATGAATGAATGTCCATCGGCTTGTAAACCTTTGATAGCCACAAATACAGCACCTTTAATTACTTTTCTAGAATCTATTTGTATATCGGCGACTTCATGTTGGGTAGTTCCTACTACCTCTCTCAATGCCACTCCGAATAATATAGATTGTAATGATTTCATTAATTTAAATCAATTTGAACTTGTTGTCCTTTAATAATAACTTCTCCTTGAGCAATACTTTGTTTTACCACTTTTCCTTTACCCACACATTTCACTAGTAATCCCTTTTTCTCACAAAGCCATAAAGCATCTTGTAATTTCATGCCCGTCATATTGGGCATGGTTGTATCTGAAATTAATTGAGTAGCTGCTTTTAAATTTTTTCCTTTTCCTTGTAATTGTATCCAGTTATTGGAAGCCAAAGAAGAATCTTGATAAGGAATTGATAATTGTTGAGCAATCGTTTGCAAAGAAATTTTTGAAATACTATAATTAAATAAGGAACTATCTTTTACTGCAAATACTGGAGCGATGTCTAATTTGTTCTGTATATAAGTGGAATACAATCTGTCAGCAATTTCTTTAAATACAGGACCTGCTACTGAGGCGCCATAAAAACTAGCAGCATGTGGTTTATTTTTTATAATAACTACAACTGTATACTGTGGATTGTCTGCTGGAAAATAGCCCGCAAAAGAAGATTGATAAATTCCCTCACCATAGCCCTTATTGCCATTCGCTACTAAGGCTGTACCCGTTTTGCCTGCTACTTTATACAAGCTATTTTTAAACAATGTTTTTCCAGTACCATTAATACAAACACCTTCTAAGGCTATACGTAAATCTCTAATAGTAGTTGGCTTACATAATTGAGCATTGTATACTTTAGGAGAAATGGATTTAATAATCTTTCCTTCTTCTTGTATTGAATTAACAAGATAAGGGCGCATCATGACGCCATTATTCGCAATAGTATTATATAAGTTTAAAGTTTGTAGTGGCGTAATTTCAATATTATACCCAAAGGCCATCCAAGGAAGTGTGGTAGGACCCCATAATCTGCTACCTGGCTTTACAAGCCTAGGCTGTCTTTCACCTACTAAATCAAGTCCAGAGGTTGAATCTAATCTTAACTTGGTTAAATGTTTGAAATACTCATTCACATTACCACTATAATGTGCCATCGCAATTTTTGCCATGCCCACATTTGAACTTTCTTCAAAGGCTTCTAAAATAGAGGCATCGAATTTTCCATGCTTTTCAGAATCATATACAGTTTGACCAGATACTTTCCATACACCACCTTCTAAATTAACTCTTGAGTTTAAATTTACTTTTCCATCCTCTAGGGCTGATAATAAAGTAACCAATTTAAAAGTAGATCCAGGTTCTGTAGGTGTAATGGCATAATTTAAATCTTCTGCATATTTACCTTCACCCACTTTTCCTAAATTAGCAATGGCTTTAATTTTCCCTGTCTTCACTTCCATTACAATGGCCACCCCTGTTTGTGCTTCATTTTTTACCATCATATTCATTAAAGCTTTTTCAGTCACTTCTTGTATGAATACATCAATGGTACTTACTATATCCTTACCTGTTTCAGGGGCAATTTCAAATTCACCTTCCTGCACTGGAACCGTTACACCACCTGCAATAGCGCGTACTAGCTGACGACCATTTCGTCCGTTTAAAACGGTATCATAAGACTTTTCTAAACCTACTTTATTTTCATCTCTAGCCAATCCAATCGTTCTATAGCCAATATTTTCATAAGGATTTAATCGAATATTTTTTTCCTCCGCAATCATTCCACTTTTATACCTACCTAATTTAAATAAGGGAAATTTAACTAATTGTAAATATTCTCTATAAGAGATTTTCTTTCTCAATTCATAATTTCCTACACTCGCTTCAAAAGCATTCGTTAATTCCTCTTTATACTTTTCTGAAGACTTATCTTTAAATAAAGCAGCTAAACTCAAACTTAATGAATCAATATGCGTTCTAAAAAGTAGGCCGCTTTTTTCATGTAATGGGCTAACTCTAAAATCGATATAAATATCAAACTGAGGAATATTGGTACTTAACATTTGCCCATCTTCACTATAGATAGTACCTCTTGCTGCAGGTATTTCTATAATTCTTTGATGTAGGCTGTCACTTAAACTTCTCCAGTATTTCCCTTGTACTTGTTGAATATAAAAAGCCTTGCCTAAAATAAGGACACATACTAATACGATAAGTATGAAACTTAAGTACACCCTCCATAATATGTCGCGTTTTACGTCCATACTTAATTTTTGGTGGGTGTTTTAATTTTATTTTCTATGGCGAGTCTGATAGGCATTTCTTTTGAAACGACTAATCCATAAGGTTCCATAGCAGTTTGCACTTCAATGGCACGACTGCGACGCATTAATTCAGACTTAATAGTCTTGTATTCAAACTGAAGCACTTTCAATTCTCTTTGAGTAGTGTTAATTCGACGGATGGTTTTGTCGGTAAGATGCCCATTCGCTATGTAGAGGATAGCGATGAATGCTAGGAACAAAAAGAAACTAATGTTCATAACAATCCACTGATAATTAAGAATACTTTTTAGGGTAGTCTTAGGGGCTGGGTTAATGGGTACGGACATACTATTATACTCTTTCGGCAGCACGCATTTTTGCGCTTCTGCTTCGATTGTTTTCTTTCATCTCTTTTTCAGAAGCCACTACAGGTTTTTTTGTAATGATCTTCCAAAAAACTTCCTTTTCTACGGATAAAAAAGGATGGGCATCTTCTGCTTCTTCTTGCGATACACGAAAAGCATTTTTTACAAAACGATCTTCGATGGAATGGAAAGTGATAATCACCGCGCGACCACCTGGCTTCACTACTAAAGGGAGTTGCTTTAAAAATTCCATTAGTGCTTCCATTTCCTCATTCACTTCTATTCTTATGGCTTGAAAAACTTGTGCCCAATATTTATTCGGATTTCCTTTAACTACAGGTGCGATAAATGTTTTAAAATCTTGAACCGTATTTATTTTTACATGCTTGCGTTGAGTAGCAATATGCTTGGCTAAAGTTTTAGAGTTCGTAACCTCACCATATTGTTCAAACATTTTATGCAATGCTGTTTCTGAATAAGATTCAATAATTTGAGCGGCTGTTTGGCTTTGACGTTGATCCATGCGCATATCAAAAGGACCATCATGTCTGGTTGAAAAGCCTCTTGTACCTTCATCAAACTGATGACTACTTACGCCTAAGTCGGCCAATATACCATCTACTTGATCTATTTTGTTTAAACGCAGAAAACGTTGTAGATACTTGAAATTTTCTGGAATAAAAACAAGACGATTATCTTCTGGTAAATTTTGTTGCGCATCGGCATCTTGATCAAAAGCAATAAGTCGTCCTTCAGGGCCAAGCATAGATAAGATACCCTTACTATGACCCCCACCACCAAATGTGGCATCTACATAAACACCATTCGGCTTTATGTTTAGATGAGACAAGCATTCTTGAAATAATACTGGAATATGATAAGAAGAAGCAAAAGCTTTAGATGCGTTGGAATCAATGGTTTGATTTTGCATCTGTTTTACTTAATCTTGATTTTTAATTCCTGCCATTACTTCCTGCGCCAAATTACTAAATGCATCTGCAGAGAAATCCTCAAAGAGCTGTTTGTACTTACTTGCATCCCAAATTTCAAAACGATCTAAAGCGGCGGCTAAAACAATTTCTTTACCTGGTAAAGCAAATTCACGTAAAGTGGGTGGCAATAAGATTCTTCCTGCTGCATCCAATTCTACTTCTGTAGCTCCTCCAAGAAATTGACGTCTGAACTGACGCACTTTTGGATCGAAATCGTTCAACTGGCTAATTCGATCTAATATACTCTGCCAGCTTTTCAACGGATAAAGTGTCAAGCACTTCTCAAAGCCTCTACTAACAATAAAGCGATTCTCCCCTTCAACTAGCTGTTTTTTCAAACTGCCAGGTAAATGGAAACGCCCTTTTGCGTCGATGGTTGATTGATATTCTCCGTGAAAGCCTGTCATTGTTAATAATTAGAGTGATTTTTACCACTTGTTCACACAAATTAACACATTTTACCACTTTCAAAGGCTAAAACAGGGGTTCTAGTTTTCCACAAGAAATAAACCAAGCTGAAAATCAATGCAGTAGGGCGTTTCAGAACGGTTTTACCAAAATTCTAGATTTAGGACTGTGCAAACCTGTGGAAAAGCCTATTTTTTATGTGAAAAAGGGGTGAATTCAAGTGAAAATCAAGGCAATATGTACCTTTGGGCTATGAAGCCTCCCATTAGCCTACCTCTTCAGGATTTTGACTACCACTTGCCTCATCAAAGTATTGCCTATACGCCTGCTGCCAATAGATCGGATAGCAAGTTATTAGTATGGGATAAAGAAATCATTGCAGAAAGTACTTATAATCAAATTGCGCGTTTCATGCCTGAAAAGGCAGCGCTGTATTTTAATAATAGTAAAGTAATTGCTGCAAGAATTCATTTTCAAAAAGCAAATGATACTACGATTGAAATTTTCTGTTTAGAACCTAGCAGCAATTATCAACCTATCTCTATGGCCATGCAGGCCTCTCAAAAAGTAGAATGGATTTGCTTAGTAGGTGGTGCTAAAAAATGGAAGGAAGATTTTTTAGAAAAAGAATTTGAAATTTTTCAGCCATCAATTATCAGAGAAAATATAGGAGAAAAAAAAGTTGAAAATAATGTTGAAAATAAACCAACCAAAAATACGAATAGCAGTATCACTATTAAAGTAAAGGCTAAAAAAATTAAATCAATTGATGGAAAATTTTTAATTGAATTTTCTTGGGACAATGATGCCATTAGCTTCTCTGAAATAATTGAGCATATTGGAAGCATTCCCCTTCCTCCCTATATACAACGCGCTACCACCCAGGAAGATAAAGATAGATATCAAACTACTTACGCCAAAGAAGAAGGATCTGTAGCAGCGCCTACCGCGGGACTTCATTTTAATGATGCCATATTTGAATCGCTTACTGAAAAAAAATGTAGTACAAATTTTATTAGTTTACATGTAGGGGCCGGTACTTTTATGCCTGTTAAAACAGATGACATTACAGACCATGAAATGCATGCAGAAGTTTTTGAAATTACCTCTACGACGCTAAAATATTTAATTGAAATTGCAAAACAAAAAGAATTAAACCCAGCCCAGTATACGCCGGTTATTGCAGTAGGTACGACTACCTTAAGAACACTAGAGACTTTGTATTGGTTAGGGGTGAAATTAATACATAATCCAAACCTATATCAAAACAAAGACCTACACTTAGTTCAATGGGACGCCTATGTCACAAGTAATGAATCGAATTATGAAACTAATAGTGGTTCATCCAATAATACCAACGATGATACTACCATTGATAACAATAACAGTATAACTGTGAAAAATGCATTAAGTACATTATTAAACTGGATGCAATCGCATCAAATGGACCAACTTATTACGAGCACTCAATTAATGATTGTACCTGGATACAGCTTTAAAATTGCAAATGGCTTAGTGACTAATTTTCACCAACCAAAATCGACCTTACTTTTAATTATTGCAGCTATTACAGGAGATAAGTGGAAAAATATCTACCAGCATGCCATTGACAATCAATACCGTTTTTTAAGTTACGGAGATGGTTGCTTTTTTACGATTAATGAGTAAGGCTAAAAGGTAAAAAAAATAGTAAGCTAAAGTATAAAGCCGGTTCGGTAATAATTATTAAATTAATAACCTTTAAAATTAATTAGGGAGTATAATTTCAATGGCAGTACCTACGCCAATTTCACTATTTACTGTGATTTGCCCTTTATGAGAATCGATAACCCATTTCACATAACTCATACCTAAGCCATATCCCTTGACATCATGCACATTACCTGAATGTGCTCTGTAAAATTTTTCAAAAATATGTTTTCTTGCATTGGCATCCATACCAATGCCTTTGTCAACAATACGAATGCAGGTTTTATTATTCAAAGTCTTGGTTTGAATGGTAATGTCTATTTCGCTTTTTGAATATTTAATGGCATTATCAATCAAATTAGAGAGCACATGTAGCAAATGCTCTTCGTCTACCTTAATGGAGGAAGGATTGGCCTCTAAAATAGTTTGCACATTGGAAGGCTTGCTTTCTAACTGTAATTTAAAACTATCCACCACCCCAAGTATTAAATCATGCAATTCCACTTCTTGCTTATTCAGCTCGTTTTCTCTTTTATCTAACTGAGCTGCTTGCAAAATAGTTTCTACATGCTTATTCATTCTTATATTTTCTTCCTTAATAATATTACTGAAATAGTCTACCGACTTAGGATCGGTATTCACTTTGGTACTTTTTAAAGCGTCTACTGCTAGCGATATGGTAGCCAATGGGGTTTTGAGCTCATGGGTCATATTATTGATAAAGTCTCTTTTAATCTCTACCAACTTACGCTGTGTCATCAGCGAGCGAATCGTAATAAAGAAGGCAGCTAATACCACTATAATAAATAAGACCACTCCCACAATTACCCATAATAAAGAGCGTAATAAATAATAGCGAATATTGGGAGCTACAATAATAATAGTTTCAAAGGGGCCCGTGGGCTCCATAATATCTGAAGGAATTACTGTAATTCTTGCTTGAAGCGAATTCATTTCATCTGAAAAAACATCTTCAAATTTCTTACTTTTCATTTCGATATTACCTTTTTTATCGGCAATGGCAAATTCAAAAGGCAAGTCGCTTAGTCCATACTTCTCTAAAGCTAATTGTATCTTTTTTTGCATTTCCTTATAGTTGTATATGTCGGAAATGGTAGTTTCTTCAAAATTGTGTAAATGATAATCGTCGTTTAAGCCCAGTCCCTTTTTAGGCAAACGAAATGACAACCCACTATTCATTTTTTTACTTACATCATTAGAGACTAATACACCTGATTGATTCAGCTTATCTGATAATTGATTTTTTTGCAAGAACATTAAACCCTGCAACCATGATATTTGTATAAATAAAATGCCCAATATAGACAGGGCTATTAAAACAAAAATGATAGGAAAAGTTTTTTTCATAAGTTCAAGTTCGGTACTACCCGCTAAGGCTATGTGAATATAAAAAAAATCCCGGCTACCATGGGCAACCGGGACAATTATTTAGAAACAACTATTAGATTTAAGATGCTATTAACGATTTTATAAAACGCCTTCTACTAAAACGGTAGCTTGATTATTAATCACCTCTACAAAACCGCCTTGAATGGCATAAGTTTCTGAAGCTTCTCCTTTTTTCAAGACTTTCACTTGGCCTACACCTAAAGCACTTACCATGGGCGCATGTTTATCTAAGACTTCAAATAACCCGTCAATACCAGGCAATTGAACGCCTTGTACTTCTCCGCTATACAGCTTTTTTTCGGGTGTCAAAATTTCTAATAACATGCGTACAATTTAAAGTAATCTTTTATAATAATCGTTTAAAACAATTAGGCTTGTGCCATCATTTTCTTTCCTTTCTCTACAGCATCTTCTAAAGTACCTACTAAGTTAAAGGCCGCTTCTGGATACGCATCTACTTCACCATCCATGATGGCATTGAATCCGCGAATAGTATCTTCAATAGAAACGAATACTCCTTTTAAACCTGTGAACTGCTCAGCCACGTGGAAAGGTTGAGATAAGAAACGTTGTACACGACGCGCACGAGATACAATTAATTTATCTTCATCACTTAATTCATCCATACCAAGAATGGCGATAATATCTTGTAGCTCTTTATAACGTTGTAAAATCATTTTTACTTTTTGCGCTGTTTCATAATGCGCATTACCTACAATCGCAGGTGTTAAAATTCTTGATGTAGAATCCAAAGGATCTACCGCAGGATAAATACCTAAATCGGCAATCTTACGAGACAATACCGTTGTAGCATCTAAGTGTGCAAAAGTAGTAGCTGGTGCCGGATCGGTTAAATCATCCGCAGGAACATATACCGCTTGTACTGAAGTGATAGAACCACTCTTAGTAGAAGTAATACGCTCTTGCATTAGTCCCATCTCTGTAGCTAATGTTGGTTGGTAACCTACCGCTGATGGCATACGACCCAATAATGCCGATACCTCAGAACCTGCTTGTGTAAAACGAAAGATATTATCTACGAAAAATAAAATGTCTTTTCCTTTTCCTGTACCATCTCCATCACGGAAATATTCTGCAATAGTTAAACCACTCAAAGCCACACGCGCACGTGCTCCTGGAGGTTCATTCATTTGTCCGAATACGAAAGTCGCTTTTGACTCTTTTAATTCTTTCATATTCACTTTGCTTAAATCCCATCCGCCTTCTTCCATGCTATGTTTGAAATTGTCACCATATTTCATGATACCTGCTTCAATCATCTCACGCAATAAATCATTTCCCTCACGTGTTCTTTCTCCCACACCCGCAAACACTGATAAACCACCGTGTCCTTTTGCGATATTATTAATTAACTCTTGAATCAATACTGTTTTACCTACACCCGCACCACCAAACAATCCAATCTTACCACCTTTTGCATAAGGCTCAATAAGATCAATTACTTTAATACCAGTAAACAACACTTCTGTTGCAGTACTTAAGTCTTCAAACTTTGGAGGCGTTGCGTGAATAGGACGACCATTTGATTTATCTAATTGAGGTAAGCCATCGATAGCATCCCCTGTTACATTAAATAAACGACCATATATATCATCACCTATTGGCATTGAAATGGGTTTACCACTATCTATTACTTCCATTCCTCTTACCAAACCTTCTGTACCGTCCATCGCAATGGCACGTACACTATCTTCTCCTAAGTGTTGTTGCACTTCAAGAATTAATTTTTCACCACCTGGTCTTACAATTGTAAGCGCATTATAAATTTCAGGAAGTGATTGCTGATTTGGGAATTGAACGTCTACAACAGCACCAATAATTTGTTTGATTTTACCATTTGTTGTCATAATATACTATTTCGGCTGCAAAGGTAAGGTATTGCTAGTTTATTGCAAAAATTGTACGTAGATAATCGCAGCTAAAATTCCCCCCACAATAGGGCCAATTACAGGTACAGCGGCATAGCCCCAATCACTGCTGCCTTTTCCCTTTATAGGTAGTATAAAATGCATGATTCTAGGCCCTAAATCCCTGGCTGGATTCACCGCCCAGCCTGTGGGACCGCCCAGTCCAAAGCCAATGCCGCCCACTAATAAGGCTACGGGTAAGGCAGATAAAGACCCCAAATCGGAGCCGGCAGGCTTTAGTAAAAATATACCCAATAAAAACACCATGGTGGCCAAGGTTTCTACGATAAAATTTTGAGGAATATTTCGAATGGCAGGCCCTGTAGAAAAAACGGCTAATTGTGTCCCCGCATCCTTGGTTTCATTAAAGTGATCCTTGTAGACCATCCAAACGATGAGCGCCCCTAACATTGCTCCCAAAATTTGGGCTAATATATAAGAAGGCACCAAGGCCCATTCAAACTTACCGGCAGAAGCCAGTGCAATAGTGACTGCTGGATTTAAATGCCCTCCACTGATACTACTAGTAGCGTATACTCCTACAAATACAGCCATCACCCAACCGAGTACAATGGTAATAAGACCCCCATTATTTCCTTTTGATTGACTTAATAAATTGTTGGCGACTACTCCATTACCAATAGTAATGACAAGTGCTGTGCCTAATAGTTCAGCGGTAAAAGGGGTCATATATTTTTATTTAATTGAAAGGATAGATTAAGTTAAACAAAAAATTTATTAAAATTTATAAAATGAAAATAAGTTTTGATTACCAATTATTAGTGGCCTTAATTGCACGCTCCCATCCTTGAATCCAGTCTTGTCTTTTTTCTGCTGTGGCGGTAGGAAGAAAGGTTTGATCAATTTGCCATTTCGATCTTAATTCTTCAATGTCTTTCCAAAAGCCCACTGCTAAGCCTGCTAAATAAGCAGCCCCAAGTGCTGTCGTCTCCACCATGGTAGGGCGTGTAACTTTTGTATTCACAATATCTGATTGAAATTGCATGAGTAAATTATTATGGGTAGCACCGCCGTCCACTCTTAACTCTGCAATAGGAATACCTGCATCTGCTTCCATCGCTTTTAATAAATCATAACTTTGAAACGCAATACTTTCAAGTGCAGCGCGTGCAATATGTGCCGATGTTGTACCTCGCGTAATTCCCACAATGGTTCCTCTTGCATGTTGATTCCAATAAGGCGCCCCTAATCCTGCAAAAGCGGGTACTAGATAGACGCCATCTGTTTCTTCTACTTGTTTTGCAAGCGCTTCTACTTCAGAAGAATTTCTAATTAAATGAAGTCCGTCTCTTAACCACTGTACTACGGCACCTCCAATAAATACACTTCCTTCTAATGCATAGTAAGTGTGTCCATTCATTTGTAAAGCAATAGTGGTTAATAAATTATTTTTGGAGCTAACCGCTTTTTCACCCGTATGCATTAACATAAAACAACCCGTACCATAGGTATTTTTTACCATGCCTGGTTCGGTACACATTTGTCCAAACAATGCCGATTGTTGATCGCCTGCAATACCTGCAATAGGTATTTCATGGTGTGCAAAAAGCTGAGTGGTGTGACCGTATACTTCACTGCTACTCTTTACTTCAGGTAACATAGATACAGGCACATTTAATAATTTTAATAATTCAGTATCCCACTGTAGTGTATGAATATTAAATAACATGGTGCGAGATGCATTGGTCACATCGGTGACATGCACTTTACCATTGGTTAATTTCCAAACCAACCAAGTATCAATGGTGCCAAAAATAAGTTCTCCTTTATTTGCTAAATCGCGCGCACCTGCTACATTATCTAAAATCCAATTAATTTTTGTACCAGAAAAATATGAATCAATGACCAAGCCTGTTTTTTCTTGGACCATTTTGGCATGGCCTTGTTTTTTTAAGTTATCGCAAAAATCGGCAGTGCGTCTGTCCTGCCAAACAATGGCATTATATATTGGCTGGCCTGTGGTTTTATTCCAAACCACTGTAGTTTCTCTTTGATTGGTGATACCAATAGCCGCCACATCATTCACCGATAAGCCTTTCATGCTAATGGCTTCAGTAGCGACGCCCATTTGTGTACTCCAAATTTCTAAAGGATCATGTTCCACCCATCCTGGCTTTGGAAAAATTTGTTGAAATTCTTTTTGAGAAGTGGCGTGAATTTGACCTTGGTGATCAAATAAAATGGCACGACTACTGGTAGTGCCCTGATCAAAGGATAAGATATATTTTGACATAACAATCGGTTAATGGATTGTAATATAAAAAAAGAAATGCAGAAAAAGTAACTTGAATTTATCTTCTATTCTTTAACCAGCTCTCCGGATCAAAGAAAACTCCTTTTTCATTGTTGATCATAAATAGTAGTGCACCCTCTCCGTCTAAATTAATACCCGACTTACCCAGCAAAGTACCCGCTCTTACTTCTTGGTCTTTACTTACATTGATACTACTCAAATGGGTATAGGTAGAAAAATATTTTCCATGTTGAATAAAGACTGTTAAATCGCCATTAATATCCCCAGTATATTTCACCACTCCATTGGCTACACTTTTCACAGAACTTCCTTTAGGCAGGGCCAATTCAATGCCATCACTTTTACGATTCAATTTGGTGCCTGGAATATTCTCCACTCCAAAATGTATATATACATTCCCTCTATCTACAGGCCAAGGCAGGTTACCTCTATTGTTTTCAAATAAAATAGAAGCCTCTCTTCCTTCTTCAGTAGTTTCTAGTGCTGAATAAGGTCGGTTATCTGTGGTGCTTGTCATCCCCCCTTCTACATTACCCACTTTGGAATTTTTAGAACTTGTTTTGGTAGAAGCTATTGCATCCCCATTATTTTTTGCAGGTGTTTTTCCTGCATCATTGGACGACTTTAATTTAGCTATTCTTTCTTTTTCTTTACGCTCGGCTTCTAAAGTTTCTCTTCTAATAATGGTTAATAAAGCAGACTGCATTTTCTTTCTTTGTGCTTCTTTTTGACGCACTTGTGCTGTAATCTCTTGCTCCTTGCTTTTTAATTGCTTGACAATTTTATCTTGCTCTTTTTGGTCTACCACTAGCACCTTTAGTTGTTCGTTCTGCACTACCAATGTCTTCAACCTATCTTTTTTATTGGCGCCTAGTATATTTATTTTAGCGTTCAAATCTGCTTGCGATAAATCTATGGCATTCGCTTGCGCCTCTCTATTTTGTCTATAACTTTTTAAATAAGTAATTCTTTTTACAGCATCGTTAAAACTATTCGCAGAAAATAAAAAATTTAAATACTCATAGCCACTTCTGCTCTTATAAGCAAATACTATACTTTTTTGATACCTCGATTTTAAAGTATCTAAATCCTTGTTTAATTTTTGAACATCTAATTGATTATTATAAATAGCGTCATCTAAAATTTTTACTTGCTTCGCAATACCATTGATGAGCGATTTTCTTTTCGATATTTTGCTTCTAATGGCCTCTAATTGTCCTAATGAATTTTTTTTATTCTTTTTAGTTTTTTCTAATAACTGATTTAGCTCTTCTAATTCTTTTCTTAATGTTTGTTCTTGTTTTTGCAAGTCTTCTCTAGAGTCGTTGGCTTGTGCAGAAGCATGCATAGAAAGCACCGCTGTTGAAAATAAAATAAATAAAGCCCTTTTAATCATATTGTCCTTTATTAGATCGATAAATTATTTGCGTTTACCCAATTTAGGTATTGCAAAAGTATATTTTAATGGTTCATCAAAAGCAAATTCTTTCACTTCTATATGAATCTCTAACTTATTGTTAGCTGCTATAGAAATATCGCGGTACTGAGGAAATTGAAACTTACCATAGCTCGTATGGTCGCTATAAGAGATATCGCAGGTGCGGTGTTGGTTAACATCTACATCATCTAATTTTAAATGTAAAATTTTAGTATTGTCCTCATTTAAAATAATAAGATTTTTAAACAAACTACCTATCAAACCTACCTGTAATTTTCCATTGTTGTTTTTATAAGAAACAATATTGGTGTTATTCATAAAAATTGGATTGCCTATCACTAAATCTTCAACAGTTGCGTAAGTAAGTGGTATTTTTAAGACTTCTTGCAAGTAGCTTAAAGGTTTACGTTCCACTTTCTTACTTAAAGGATAAATTAAAACCACGCTATCCTTATTTATAAGCGCCTTTAATCCAATCACACCCATGGCTCCTCTCACCGTTAAATAAATGGCTTTATTTTTTTGAATACTTACATTGACAATATAATTATCTGCATTTTTTAAAGTTTCATAGTCTACTTTAAACTTAGCGTTCATGGCGGTAAAATCAATTTTAGCTATATCAATTTTATTCAATATGTCTTTGATAATAGCAGCAGAATCTATTTTTGGTTTTTTAACAACGAGTGCGGCATTGGTAGAATCGGCTTTGGAAAGGGCATCTTTTATCACTTGCACTTTTTTATAAGTAGAGCAAGATGCCAAAAACAAGATCAATCCAAGAATATAAAAACCTTTTTTCATGTACTTTTTATTTTTTGCCTGTATGGCCAAAGCCGCCGACTCCTCTTTCAGTAGCCTCTAAGGTTTCCACTTTCTCTAAAATTACCTTTTCTACTTTTTGAAAAACCATTTGTGCAATTCTATCGCCATCTGAAATTACCTGCGCTTCATTAGATAAATTAATGAGGATTACTTTCAATTCTCCTCTATAATCTGCATCAATGGTACCGGGTGTATTTAAACAAGTAAGTCCTTGCTTAATGGCTAGTCCACTTCTTGGTCTAATTTGCGCTTCCCAATTTTCAGGAAGGGCTAAAAATAATCCAGTAGGAATTAAAACTCTTTCCATGGGCGCCATAGTGATAGGACTTGTCAAAAAGGCTCTAATGTCCATTCCTGATGAACCAGTCGTTGCATATTCCGGTAAAGGATGATGGCTTTTATTGACTATTTGAACCGCTGTTGACATATCAACAAAAATAGGCAATTAGAAGTAGAAAATGGTGCCAAACCTAAGTGTATTAGATAAAGGATTTAATGAAATACCACCTCCAGAAGGCACTAAATAAGAAATGTTAAATTTAGACTGTTGATATTGGAAGCTAGTACCTAGGGTGAAATATTGCATATTACCTAGATTATTATTATCAATAAAGTAGCCCCCTCTTATAAAAAAACGATTGGTGTAATTATATTCTATACCCATAGAGGCTTTTATAGATTCCCCAATAGGCATGCCATATTTATTATTAAATGAATTAAACCAACTCGATACCACCGATTGTGAAAAGTACTGAATCACCGATTCATCATTCGAATTGTCTGGATCGGCAGGGACCATAATTCTATTAATATCTACGCCGAATTCAATAGAATTTTCTGCATCTAATTTACTTAAATACCCTACTCCGACACCTATATTGGCTGGAATAAAATATTTATTATTTGTTTCATTGGAGTAACTTATTTTACCCCCTAAATTAGATAGCAATAAGCCTGCATGAAAGCCATGCAAATCTTCATTTTGTTTATAAAATAAACTAATATCTCCTGCTATGGTATTACCTGCTCTATAATTTATTCCCAATCCTCCAAAAGACCCAGAAACCAATCTAGAATGAATGTAACGAAGCGTTACACCCATGCTAATTTTATCATTCAATAAAGTACTATACCCAAAATCATAACTAAATTCTGATGGACGTTGCGAACCTAATAAACTACCATTTAGATCAGTAAATTGAATTTCGCCTAAGCTAAAAAAACGAAGCGAGCTATTAATACTACTTTTTTCATCTAATTTTTTATAAAAACCAGCGCTTGCTAAATATACATCACCTACACCTAAAGCTTTTAACCAAGGTGTATAGTTAATTAAAAAACTTCTGTCTTCATTTAAGTAAGGAAGCTTAGCCGTATTACCAAAAAGATCATTGGCTTCAGGTGACATCGCTAAAGATAAATTTCCCATACCACCAGAACGTGCATCAGGAGAAATTAACATAAAGGGAACAGCAGTACTTACTATAGGTATTTTTTTATTTGCTTGCGCATGAACCATATCTGTAAAGAATACAAATGCAAGGAATAAAAAAATAATTCTATATACAGTTCTATTCATAAAAATCAATTAATACTATTAATATGTAAAGATACAAAATACATTGAGGGAAATCTTAAAATTTTACAAGCTTACTGGTTAAAAATTTAGTTCCAGTGCCATCATTAATGCTTAATCTATAATAATAAACACCGGCTTTAATAAACGCAGACCCAATACCAGTGCCGTCCCAATTAGCCACCACCCTATTGGCTTTATAGGAACCGCTCAATGGTTTGGTGAAAAGCAAATTGCCCATACTATTGTAAATACTTAGAGATATTTCTAAAGGAACACCCAATTTATTAAGCTCAAAACTAAATTGTGTATGGCTACTAAATGGATTTGGATAATTATTTAAATTTTTTACATTTACTATATCAGATTCCGGAACTACAAACTGTATGGTTTTGGTAGAGGAATTTCCAAATAAATCCCAAACTTTAACCATTATAGTATGAGCACCTTCTGCTAAAAGAGGTAAAGCATATATTAAATTGCCTTTTTGATAAGTATCCAAATCGGACAGAAAATAGTTATTAAGTACAATGGTATTTTTGAAATCGTTATCAATGACTAAAACCATATCATGCCCTAAAGCATTCCCAGATGTTTGAATACCTGCGCTATCTGTCAAATATAAAATTAAATTAGACCTTGCAGCGGCCCAACCACCGGCCACAAAATTACTATCGTTTAAAAATATTTTTACATCCGGGCCACGATTATCGCTCATTAAAACACCCCCCGCATCAAATGCAATCAAACTATCATATAAACCCATTGCATCAGCAAGTTCATTATAAGCAGTCATTTGCATTTTTAAGTTTTTTTGCAAGCTTACTTCTTTAGGTAATAAAAAATCTACTGTAAAATTTCCTTTTGTCACCGTAACCTTTCCTTTAAACAAAATATTTTCTTGCATGGCTACCATCGTAACCTTACTTGAAATTGCATTGGCTAATGTTTTTTTGTTAGTGACTGCATCATATAAAATAAAATCAAGTAACCCATTAAAATTGTTTTGCAAGACCCCCTTATTTTTGACAATACCTTTAAGCGTATATTTATTACCTGCTAGTAAGGTATCTTTTCCATTAAATGGCTTTTGATTCAAACTTGTAATACCTACCTCATATTTAGGCACCGATAATCGCATTGCAGGGTCTCCCAATAAACTAAACTTAAAGGCATTCATATGATCTTCTCCCGCCGCCCAAGCTTGCATTTTTGCTTTTTGTAAAGCTTCTCCAATGGTTAAAAAACGGCCTGCACTATCAGGTACTAATAATTGTTGTACAAAACGGTCATTGATTTGTTTATTACTATAAGCAAAAACCAATCTGCTAGCAGCTACTAGCCCAATAACCCCTTTACTGTTTTTCATTAAAGCATCGAATCCAAAAGGGCTTAATTGAGGTTGGTCATAAGGTGCAAAATCGCAGGAGGCCGTTATCATTAAGGGTAGTTTACCAGCATTGTTCCACTGTTGAACATCTGTTTGACTCATCACCGCTTCTTCTGCTAATCTTGCAAAGTTGCCATGCCCCGTATAATTTAAAATCAAACTACCCTCATTGACCGATTGAGTAATTTCACTGTTGACTAAGGGATAGGTATTACCTGCTATATTTTTAGTGGCCGCATAGAGATCTAAATAAATTTTCTTTTGATTCCAGTTTGGATTTTTTTGTTGCAAATGAGTTGAAATAGCTTCTGCATCTTCTAAATGCAAATTATAATCTCCATCATCTGCTACCCAAGTAATTTTATTTTTCCAAGCACCTCCGTTTACATTTTTTTGATAATTAATTATTTTTTCAACCACTGTATCTGCCTCTGCAGTATTTCTTACAGGAAGCCTTCCAGTGGCTATGGCTAATTTTTTTATTTGTGTAAAATTATTAATATCATCATTGTCGTTTTGGATACTATAAAAATCATCAGAGGGATAACTGGTTAGCACGCCTGTCGAACCCGCGGACTCATATACAGGAATTTGCGTGGCGCTATTATAATTCCTACTATTGTAATTCCCTATGCCGAATAATAATAAATAACGAGGAGCTGCCACTTTATGGGTAGCTGCTTTATTTAATAAATGTTTTACAAAATTTCTTATGCCTACCGCGCTTGGTTGTCCACCAGAAAACTCATTGAAAATTTCATTCACATTGATGAGCGCTGTTGTTAACCCATTGGCTGTGGCATGATAATTTTGTAATTTCTTTGCGGCATTTAAATAATTAGATGCTGAAACAATAATATAGTCTGGAACATTCATAGCCGCCAAGTTTTGATTGGTCATGGGTCCTAATAAACTAGGTGTTTCATAAACTTGCTGCTTGACTGCAAAAAAATCATGCAATGTATCGGCCTGGTGGGTAAAACTAATTAAGCCATTAGAAGAAATTTCTGTAGAAATTTTTCTAGGGGATGCCGGATTTGTTACCTCCCAAACATCTGTATTGCCATCTGCATTTTGAATTTGATACTGCAGTAATTTTCCTTTGATAGTCATTTCCATATTTCTAAATCCAAAACTACTAGCACCCCAAAAACCTAATTTTCTCTTTGCCTTTATCTCTATGTAATCTATCCATCCAGAAGCCGCTGTATTGTCTGCTTGAAAACTAATATTTACCGAAGCAGGGCTGGCTAAATTTGTATTTGTGTTTAAAGAATAAGAAAAACTATCTTCTACAATTTTAGCAGACTCGTCATATAATAATCCAGTTACCGCTGGCACCGATGTTATTTTAATAGCATTATCATTTATACTAAAATTAAAATAGGCAGGGTTTTGATAAGTAGTGGCTGCATATCTAGTTAATAATTTCAGGGGACTTGAAAGCACTAAGCCATTTATATTAATGGGATAAGATAATTTTAATTGCTTTCCCAAACCTTGTCCCATAGCAGTTCCTAGCAATAATTTACCACTATTTAAAATAGAAACACTGTCTACTTCTATAAGCCATCTTTCGTCATATTGATCTACTATTGTTGCCGAGCTATTTATTTTATCAATCGTGCTAATTCTTTTTCCATTTGAGCCAATGCTTAGAAAATAAAAAACAGAATCATTGCTTGCATTTTTATAATGAGTGGGCAAAAAATTTATTGCCTCTTGTTTCCACTGAACAACCCCTTGGGTATAAAATAAAACATAATCTGTTTCGTCAATTTGATTATCCCCTCCATCAACAACCTGAATAGCATTTTCTGTTAATCCAGTGGAGATAGTAGCAGGTACTTTTTCTGAGAGTAGATCAAGATTGTAATTAAATAATTGCAGTTGTGTTGAAGCAATAGGTAAAGGAAAACCCAAAGTCTTTAACTGAACACCTGTGATTTTATAAATGCCTTGTTTTGATATGGCTATTTTAGCCCATTTACCCTCATTAAACGCAGCATTTTGAGCCCCTAAAAAGTAAGGAGAAAACATAAAACCCAAAAAAACGATTAAAGCACCCCTTTTCATATACTAAAATTAGGGTTTTAGTAACAGAACAATATAGTTCTATCTGAATAATTGATTAAAAAACAAAGTATATTCGCACTATCATTTAACCCCATTTTTGAATAATTTATAGCGATGAATTTTATTAATAGTATTTTATTGTTTTTTGCCATCCTTTTAATAGGACCTAGTATATTATCTAGCAATGAAAATAAGGCCATTTCGAATGCAGTTGTATTGGCACCCAAAGACGATCCTTATGCCGAAACCGTGTTTATGCGCGGGGGCACTTTTGCAATGGGCATGAATCAAGAGAGCATTATGGGCGAATGGAACAACAGCCTAAGAAGAGTCACAGTAAGTTCTTTTAGAATTGATAAATACGAGGTAAGCAATAAAAAATATAGAACTTATATACATTGGCTAGAGAAAATTTTTATTCCTATAGGAAGAGATTCTATTGTAAGAGCTGCACTTCCAGATACAAGTGTTTGGAAAACAGAACTCTCTTATAACGACCCAATGGTGGAAGGCTATTTTAGATCCAACGCCTTTAACGATTATCCTGTAGTAGGTGTAAGTTGGGAGCAAGCAAATAATTATTGCAGATGGAGAACAGATAGAGCCAATGAAAATACGCTGATTAAGTTCAAATTAATTGACCCTAAGAACCCCTATGTAGGTAAGATGGGTATTGCAACAGGTACGAATGATTCAAGTAAGTCTACTACACAAACTTCTACTTCAGTTAATAGAGGAAGAAATTTAGATGATTTTATTTTGATCCCGGATTTCAGATTACCTACAGAAGCGGAGTGGGAATATGCAGCCAAACAAGCTTCTCAAGCTAATAATTCAAACTATAACAAACCTAAAGCTGGCCCTAATTCAAACCGCCCCAATGCTAGCTTAGTCACTAGCGACGGTGCCTTTCCTTGGGCAAGTAATGGAAATGATGATATTAGAATTACAAGTACTTCAAAAAAGAATGGTAAGCAAGGAATGTTTGCAGCCAACTTTAAAAACGGAAGTGGTGATTATATGGGCATGGTGGGTTATGCAAATGATGGCGCAGGCTTTCCTAGTAAAGTAAATACCTTTTTACAAAACAGCAAGGGCCTTTATAATATTAGAGGTAATGTAAATGAGTGGGTAGCGGATATTTACCGTCCTATGAATAATGTAGACATGGACGATATTAACCCCTACAGAGGTAATAATGCTTTAGATGGAGATGATGGAAATATTTCAAGCTATGAAACTGGAGGTAATACTTTAATCTCTAATAAATCAAGGGTATTTAAAGGAGGTAGCTGGAAAGACCGTCCTTATTGGTTGAACCCAGGTACAAGAAGATATTTAGATCAAGATAAATCTAATAGCACCATCGGATTTAGATGTGCCATTTCTGCTTTTGGCGTAGACAGCCCAGGCGATGAGAATGATAACAAACCTTGGTGGAAAAGAATAAAAATATTTTAAATTAACTAGATGAAACTACGCATTGGATCTGGTATTGATTTTCATCAATTAGTAGAAGGCCGAGACCTATTCATTGGTGGTATTAAAATTCCACATACCAAAGGCGCATTAGGTCATAGCGATGCAGATGTTTTATTGCATGCTATTTGTGATGCTTTATTAGGCGCTTTAAGCTTAGGCGATATTGGCACACACTTCCCAGACACCGATGCTGCTTATAAAAATATTGATAGTAAAATTTTACTTCAAAAAACTTACGATTTAATTACTGCACAAGGCTATCAAATAGTAAACATAGATGCCACTTTATGTTTAGAAGCACCAAAAATTAAACCCTATGTAATTGCCATGCAAGAGTGTATTGCGAGTATATTACACATTGGAGATAAAGATATTTCTATTAAAGCTACCACTACTGAAACAATGGGTTTCACTGGTAGAGAAGAAGGCTTAGTGGCCATGGCTACTTGTTTATTAACTGATATTAATAGTTAAACCTGCTAAGTTTATGAAGCAGTCTAGCACCTCTAGTTCTCCTATTTCAATTTCCGATTTATATGAAATATATAAATCATTCCCTCAAGTACAAACCGATACACGTCAATTAAAAAAAGGCGATTTATACTTTGCACTCAAAGGACCCAATTTTAATGGAAATGTTTTTGCACTTGCTGCATTAGAAGCTGGTGCGGCTTATGCCATTGTGGATGAAGCGGTTGATGCAAGCGAGCAATTACAAAAGCGTATACTATTAGTAGAAGATGTTTTGACATCTTTGCAAGCACTTGCTAAATTTCACCGCGAACAATTTAATATCCCCTTTATAGCTATTACTGGAAGTAATGGAAAAACAACTACTAAAGAATTAGTGGCGGCTGTATTAAGTAGTCATTATACAATTTATACAACGAAGGGAAATTTGAACAATCATATTGGTGTTCCCCTTACCCTACTTAGCATACAACAAGACGCGCAATTTGCTATTATTGAAATGGGCGCTAATCATTTAAAAGAAATTGAATCTTATTGTAGTTATACTTTACCTACGCATGGCATGATCACCAATTGTGGTAAAGCGCATTTAGAAGGTTTTGGAAGTGAAGAAGGTGTGAGAAAAGGCAAAGGAGAATTATTTGAATATTTAAAAGCCCATCAAGGCACTGTATTTTTGATGCAAGATTTTGACTACTTAGTAAAGATGTCGCAAAACATCCCCCATATTATTGGATATGGAAAAGAGCATGGACAAATTCAAGGAGACGCAATTGATCAAAACGGCATGTTAACTGTGCAAATAAATAAAGGCATTGATATAAATTCCATAGAAACACATTTAGTGGGTAATTATAATTTACCCAATGTACTTGCTGCTGTTGCCATTGGTCAACACTTTAAAGTGCCCAATGATAAAATAAAGTTGGCAATTGAAAATTATATTCCATCCAATAGTCGTTCACAATTATTGACATGGAATAATAACGAAGTAATTTTAGATGCTTACAATGCAAATCCTTCAAGCATGAAATTAGCAGTGGAGAATTTTGCCAAAATGAATAAGCAAAATAAAATAGTTTGTTTGGGCGGAATGAGAGAATTAGGCGCCGATACTTTAATGGAGCATCAAATGCTTATTGATCAATTGAAACAAACGAATTGGAAGCAAGTACTGCTAGTAGGTTCGGAGTTTAAATCATGTATTCATAATTTTTTTCATTTTGATACTGTTTTAGAGGCTAAAGCCTGGTTGCAAGCAGAACAGTTGAAGGGTTATACCTTACTCATTAAAGGTTCTAGAGGAATACAGATGGAGCAACTGATATCTCCTTAATATTCGGTATCTTTGCGGCATGAAAAATAGCTACCTATACAGTACCATCACCAATAAGTGTCCAAGATGTAGAGAAGGTAAGCTATTCACTAGTTCCAATCCCTACGATCTATCCAATATCACTAAAATGAATGATCACTGTCCTGTATGTGGACAGCCTACAGAAATTGAAGTTGGTTTTTATTACGGTACTGGCTATGTAAGTTATGCATTAACGGTTGCCTATTTTGTTTCCACTTTTGTGGCATGGAAGGTACTCATTGGAATGACTTTTGATTTAGACGATAATAGAATTTTTTATTGGATGGGTACCGCTATAGTAACACTACTATTTATGCAGCCCTTACTAATGCGCTTATCAAGGTCTATTTGGTTAGGCTGGTTTGTTTCTTATAATAAGAATTGGAAAAACGAGCCATTAGAATACAATGAGCGCATGGGTCATAATAGAAAAGAGCATTAAAAAAGCCTATCAGTTTCGTGACAGGCTTTGCAGAGAGGAAGGGATTCGAACCCCCGATACGTTGCCGTATACACGCTTTCCAAGCGTGCTCCTTAAACCACTCGGACACCTCTCTATTAGGACTGCAAATGTAAAATAAATAATTGGTGTTTTAGGAATTACCCAATCCAAATAACTTTTCCGCATTGTTTGTTGTGATAGCTCCAATCTCATGCAATGGCAAATTTTTAATCTCTGCTAATTTCATGGCTACTTGTATCATATAAGATGGTTCATTCGTTTTTCCACGATAAGGCACAGGTGATAAATAAGGTGCATCAGTTTCTAATACCAGCCACTGCATAGGTATATCTTTAATGGCTTCTGCAACACCTGCATTTTTATAAGTAAGCACACCGCCCAAACCTAAATGAAACCCCATAGAAATAATTTGTTCAGCCGACTCCTTGCTTCCACTAAAACAATGAAAAATTCCACGTAATCCTTTTTTAGCAAAAGGCTTGACAGCTTCGATAGTCTCCCCCATTGCATTACGTGTATGAATGGCAATAGGTAATTTATAATCCAAGGCCCACTGCATTTGAATTTGAAAAGCCTCCATCTGCTGAGTCATAAATGTTTTATCCCAATAATAATCAAGGCCAATTTCTCCAATGGCTATAAATTTTCTTTTTTGTAGTTGCGCTTCAATAATGGCTAATTCTTCTTTCACATTTTCTTTCACCGAGCAAGGATGCAAGCCCATCATGGCCATACAATTTTTAGGATAACTTGCTTCCACTTCCAACATAGCCTCTAAAGTTGTACTATCAATAGCAGGCATTATAATTGTATCAATACCATTATCCATTGCATTTTTCATGATGCCCTCTATGTTTTCTTTAATAGGGCTAGAATAAAGGTGGGCATGTGTATCAATAAATCTCATATGACTTAAAAGGGTTACTTAGACTACAAAAAAACACTATTTTTTACTCATTACATAATAAACCCTATAATATGTCGTTTTAGCTATGTAGACAACAATGGTCTTATTAGTACAGACAACAAACTTTGTTTTTTATAGGGTACGGATTATACGGCTGGGGTTTCTACCTTGGCCTTTTTTTTGCTTAAATACTTTATTGTTTTTGCTTAAATACTTTATTGTTTTTTTTCTTTATTATTTAGAAGCAATTGCTTTAAAAGAATAACCCAATGAACTAAAATGAGCAAGCACAGCCGGCAGTGCCATTTTTAGTCTTTCAAAGGCCTTAGCACTATCATGAAAAACAACAATAGAACCTTCACTCGTATTTTTGATTACATTTTTTGTGCAATTTTCTGGAGATAATGTCAAATCAAAATCGCCACTCAACAGATCCCACATAATTATTTCTTGAGGTAAAGTTTTATCTGCTTTTATTTTATGTATCTGTGATCTAGTTATTCTTCCATAAGGTGGACGAAATAAATTAGACTGAATTAATTTACCAGCTAGTTCTATATTCTGGATATAATGACTTGTATCAGTTTTCCATCCATTTACATGATCATAGGTATGATTACCCACCGTATGCCCCTGTTCAATAATGGCTGCATATATATTTTGATGCGCTGCCACATTTTTACCAATGCAAAAAAAACTAGCCTTAGCATTGTAGTTTTTTAATTCCGCTAAAACAAAGGGGGTAACTTCTGGATGTGGACCATCATCAAAACTTAAATAAATAACCTTTTCAGCACTGGGTATTTTCCAAGTACAAGAGGGGTAAATGGCCCTCAACCAAAAAGGTGTTTTTACTAAATACATACCCAAAGATAAATAGTTCTTTTGCCCATTTGAATATTATCTTTGTATAAATAAAAAAGAGCATGGATTCAAAGGTTAGAGTCAGGTTTGCGCCCTCCCCCACAGGAGGCCTTCATTTAGGTGGGGTAAGGACGGTTTTGTTTAATTATTTATTTGCAAAGCATCATGGAGGGGAGTTTATTTTAAGAATAGAAGACACCGATCAATCTCGATTTGTACCCGGCGCCGAACAATATATTATAGACACATTGAACTGGTGTGGACTCACCCCAGATGAAAGTACTTTGCACGGTGGCGCCTATGGACCTTATAGACAAAGTGAGCGCAAAGCCACTTATACCCAATATGCTCAAATATTGATAGAAAAAGGTTTTGCATATTATGCATTTGATACCCCAGAAGATTTAGAAGAGAAAAGAAAACAAGTACCCAATTTTCAATACAGTCGCGCGCATAGAATGGAAATGAAAAATTCTATTTCACTAAGTGAGGACGAAGTGACTGAATTATTAAAAAAAGGAACGCCTCATGTTATTCGTATAAAAGTACCCGATGAAGAAGAAGTGGTTTTTACAGATATGATTAGAGGTGAAGTGCGTTTTGATGTAAGCACTGTTGATGATAAAGTTTTATTAAAAGCAGATGGTATGCCTACTTATCATTTAGCGGTAGTAGTGGACGATTATTTAATGAAAATTAGCCATGCCTTTAGAGGAGAAGAGTGGCTACCTAGTGCACCCGTGCATATATTATTGTGGAAGTATTTATTTGGACTTGATAAAATGCCTAAATGGGCGCATTTGCCTTTGATATTAAAACCAGAAGGAAGTGGTAAATTAAGTAAGCGTGATGGAGAGCGTTTAGGCTTTCCTGTTTTCGCAATGGATTGGAACGACCCTATCACGAAGGAAACTACCATTGGTTTTAAAGAGAAAGGATTTTTACCCGAGGCCTTTATTAATTTCTTAGCCCTATTAGGCTGGAACGATGGAACGGATAAAGAAATATTTAGCTTGGATGAATTAATTAAAAGTTTTGATATTGAAAGAGTGCATAAAGGTGGAGCAAAATTCGATTATGAAAAAGCAAAATGGTTCAACCAAGAATGGATCAAAAGAACAGATAATAAAGAATTAGCAAAACTACTTCAACCCTTTTTGGATACTGCGAAAATTGAAGTGCACGAAGCCCCTTATTTAGTAAAAGTCATTGGACTGGTAAAAGACCGTTGTCATTTACTTGCGGACTTTATACCGCAAAGCCATTTCTTTTTTGCGGCACCTACTACTATTGACATTGCAGCTATCTTGCCTAAATGGGAAGAAAAAAAGCAGCAGTTTTTTGAAGCATTGGTAAAATCATATGCTCAACAAATTACGGAGGGAATTAAAACACTACCAGCAGCAAGCCTTGAAGCTAGTTTTAAAGAATTAGCTACTGCGCATGAAATAAAACCAGGAGACTTATTACTACCACTTAGAATTATGCTAGTGGGTGGTAAATTTGGACCAGGTGTATTTGACATCATTGAATCAATTGAACTTTCTGATACAGTAGCAAGAATTGAACACAGTTTGCGATTAATTTCAGGAAAATAATGTAATTTAATAGTAATGAAACCCATTAGAGTATTAGTAGCTAAAGTTGGACTAGACGGACATGACCGTGGTGCTAAAATAATTGCCACTGCCCTTCGTGATGCAGGCATGGAAGTGATTTATACAGGTCTTCGTCAAAGCCCTGAGATGGTGGTTCAAGCTGCCTTACAAGAAGACGTAGATGCCATTGGCATTAGTATATTATCTGGCGCACACATGACGGTATTTCCAAAAGTGTATCAACTCATGCAAGAAAAAGGTTTAACCAATGTTTTATTAACGGGAGGTGGTATTATTCCAGAGCAAGACAGTATAACATTACGAGAAATGGGTATTGGTACTTTATTTGCTCCAGGAACCAACACTGCCGATATTGCTAGCTATATAAAAGATTGGGTCGCCGCAAACCATAAGTAATCTACTTTTTTAATTTATAAATTGCAACTATATGTCATCATTCCACACTTTGTTTACAAAAATGGAAGATCATACCTTGATCATTACCATTAATCGTCCCGACAAATTAAACGCATTGAACCAGCAAGTAATGAAAGACTTAGATGCAGTCATGGACAGAGTATATAAATTTCCAGAAATTAAAAGCGTAGTAATAACGGGTGCGGGCTTAAAAAGTTTTGTTGCCGGCGCCGATGTGAAAGAATTTGAATCTTTATCAAAAGAAGATGCGACTGCCCTTGCCAAAAGAGGACAAGATGTATTTTTTAAAATAGAAAATTCTCCCAAACCAATCATTGCCTGTGTCAACGGATTTGCTTTAGGTGGCGGTTGTGAATTAGCCATGGCTTGTCATTTTATTATTGCCTCTGAAAGTGCTGTCTTTGGGCAACCAGAAGTGAACTTGGGTATTATGGTAGGATATGGTGGCTCTCAAAGATTAACACAAAGAGTAGGCAAAGGAAGAGCCATGGAATTAGTCATTACGGGTAAGACTATTAATGCAACCCAAGCCATGAATTATGGATTAGTGAATTATGTAGTGCCTCAAACAGAATTATTAGACAAAGCATTTTCTATACTTAGGGTAACGCATGAAAAAGCACCTTTATCGGTAGGCAATTCTATTAAAGCTGTGAACGCTGCTTGGAATGAAGCAGAAAATGGCTACGCTATTGAAGCTAAATTATTTGGAGAATGCTTTACCACCCATGATGCAAAGGAAGGTATTACCGCCTTTATAGAGAAAAGAAAGCCTGAATTCAAAGGGAATTAATTCCCCTATTTACTTATGAATTTATGAGCAGTTTAGTACCTTTGCGTTAGAAAAAATAACAGTATGGAATACAGAATTGAGAAAGACACGATGGGTGAAGTTAAAGTACCTGCTCATGTTTATTGGGGTGCTCAAACACAAAGAAGTATTGACAATTTTAAAATAGCACAGGATATTAATCGAATGCCTAAGGAAATCATTAAAGCATTCGCCTATCTAAAAAAAGCAGCTGCCCTTACTAATATGGATGCAGGTGTATTACCTAAAGAAAAATCGGATTTAATTGGACAGGTTTGTGATGAAATTATTGCAGGTAAATTAGATGATCAATTCCCTTTAGTCGTTTGGCAAACAGGAAGCGGTACACAAAGCAATATGAATTTAAATGAAGTCATTGCTTATCGTGCACATGTTATTAAAGGAGGAAGCTTAAGTGATAAAGAAAAGTTTTTACACCCTAACGACGATGTCAATAAATCACAGTCTTCTAACGATACCTTCCCAACGGCTATGCATATTGCGGCCTATCAAATTTTAACGGAAACTACTATACCAGGTATTACTGCATTAAAAAATACTTTAGAAGCAAAGAGTAATGAATTTATGCATATTGTTAAAATAGGTCGTACCCATTTTATGGATGCTACTCCTTTAACCTTAGGTCAAGAAATTAGTGGCTATGTAAGTCAATTAAGTCATGGCTTAAAAGCTATTCATAACACCTTAGCACATTTAAGTGAATTAGCCCTAGGTGGTACTGCAGTAGGAACAGGCATTAACACCCCTAAAGATTATTCAGTAAATGTGGCCAAGCATATTGCCAAATTAACTGGCCTTCCTTTTATTACTGCTGAAAATAAATTTGAAGCACTGGCTGCACATGACGCTATTGTGGAATCACATGGTGCTTTAAAAACAGTGGCAGTAAGTTTAATGAAAATTGCCAACGATGTGCGTATGCTGTCTTCTGGACCACGTAGCGGTATAGGTGAAATTTTTATTCCAGACAATGAACCAGGCTCTTCTATCATGCCAGGTAAAGTAAACCCAACGCAATCAGAAGCCTTAACAATGATTGCTGCGCAAGTAATGGGTAATGATGTGGCTATTAATATTGGTGGTTCTATGGGACATTTTGAATTAAATGTTTTTAAGCCAGTGATGATTTATAATTTCTTACACAGTGCGCGTTTAATTGGTGATGGTTGCATAAGCTTTAATGAAAAATGTGCTGTAGGATTAGCACCGATAGAAGCCAATATTAACAAACATGTAAACAATAGTTTAATGTTAGTCACTGCACTCAATACTAAGATTGGTTATTACAAAGCCGCTGAAATTGCACAGAAAGCACATAAAGAAGGCACTACCTTGAAAGAAATGGCGGTGAAACTAGGTTATGTAACGCCTGAGGAATTTGATGCATGGGTGATTCCTAAAGACATGGTGGGGTTGTAATTAGAAGGGTTCATCTGTAATATTATATTTCATCCTTCGCAGCTCGCCATGACGCTAAAATTCATAAATTCTAACTAAAAGTCAGAACTCGCACTTCGTGCTCAGACATGCTGACTTTTTTAACGTTAAAATTTATGAATTTCTTTACGCTATGTCTCGATGTTCAGGAGTGAAATACAATATTCACTGATGAACTTTTTAATTTAGATCTGCGCGAAAGAGAATTAATACTATTTCGAACGAACTTTGAGCGCAGCGATCGAGAGAGAGAAATAGGTATTTATTCTCTTGAAAGCACAGGAGTGAAATATGTTATGCAGTAGTGAACTCTTAGAATACTCTTTCACCGTTCAAATAGGTCTTCAATACTTTCACTTGCAGAATACTATCAGTAGGTACTTTCATTAAGTCTTTATCTAAAATAATGAAGTCCGCTTTCTTTCCTATTTCAATACTACCTACTTGTTTCTCCATTCTATTTGCTTTAGCTGCCCATATAGTCATTCCACGAATAGTTTGTTCACGCGTTAAAGCATTCTCCATTTGAAAACCACCTGCAGGAAAACCTTTACTATCTTGTCTTGCCACCGCTGCTAAAAAAGTTTTAAAAGGATTAATTTCTTCCACAGGAAAATCGGTACCTAAGGGCAACCAATTATTTTGTTCTAATAATTGCTTGAATGCATAGCCTCCTTTTAATCTTTCAGCACCTAATCTATCTCCTGCCCAATACATATCGCTAGTGGCATGTGTAGGTTGTACAGAAGGTATAATACTATTCTCAGCGAAATAATGAAAGTCTGCTGGGTTTAATATTTGCGCATGCTCAATTCTCCATCTTTTATCATTCTTGCCTTTTAAATATTTCTCATACACTTTCAATACCACTCTATTCGCACTATCTCCAATAGCATGGGTACACATTTGAAAATCGGTATTGATTAATTTAGCTGCCACAGAATCAAAATGCGCTTGACTACTTAATAAAAATCCACCCCAGCCTGGTTTATCTGAATAATGCGCTATCAATGCTGCGCCTCTTGAACCAAGGGCACCATCGCCATAAACTTTCACACCTTTCACCATTAAGCGATCTGTAGTATACCCGCCGTTGGTAAAATAAGAAGAAGTATAAGAGCTTGGCTTATCACTTAACATCACATACAAGCGCATTTTTAGATCATTGCTTTTTTGTAATGCATCAATCATATCAATATCGCTTGGATGTAAACCACAATCCGTAATAGTCGTTAAACCTGTTGCAAAACAATTTTGCTGTGCTGCAGTTAACCAATTTTTATAATCTTCTTTAGTAGTTGCAGGTACTTTTCTTTCAACAACCCCCACTGCATTGTCAATTAATAAACCAGTTAATTTTCCATTCTGCACTGTGAACTCACCTCCTTCAATAGTTTGTCCTGCCTTCACACCTGCTAATGCTAAAGCATAATCATTGGCAATACTTGCATGACCATCTACTCTTTCTAAAATAACGGGTCTATCAGGAAATAAAATATTTAACTCCGCATTGGTAGGAAATTGTTTACCAGCAAAACGGTTCTGATCCCATCCTCTTCCTTTGATCCAACCTTTACCAGGATGCTTTACAGCAAAGGCTTTCACTCTTTCAATAGCCTCTTCCCAACTAGGTACAAACATTAAATCAACCGCATACAAGGACTGACCATATCCCAAAAAATGCGCATGCGCATCAATGAAGCCAGGGTATATAATTGCATTGTTGGCATTCACTACAGAATCCGATTGATACTCTTTTAAAATAGCATCATTGGTTCCAATGGCTACAATTTTACCATCTTGTATGGCCATGGCCTCTGCCATCGTAAATTCATTATTGACTGTATAAATTTGTGCATGGTGCACAATTAAATCCACTCTTTGGTTAATACAAGAACTAAAAAGTACTAAGGTTGCCAATGCAAATAATAAACGCATAATTAAGGTTTGAGAAAATAAAAGTAAGTAAAATAATTGCAAGAATGTTCAAAAAAGGCCTTGATTCAATAGCCTAGTGCAATAACTTAATTCAATAACTCACAAGGCTTAAGGCCGGTATGCTTTTTAAAAGCTGCAGAGAAATGCGAGATAGAAGAATAGCCAAGAAGTGCTGAAACGTCCGTTACACTTAACGATTTTTCATACAACAAATACTTTGCATGCTCCATTCTTTGTTGTTGATAGAAATCAAATATAGTAGTGCCGTATACTTCTTTAAAGCCTTTCTTTAAATAACATTCGTTCATGGCTACTTTACGGCTTAGCTCTTTAATAGTAATAGGATCACCAATATGTTGTAATAAGAATTCACGTGCTTGATAGATACTTTCTTTGCCTCTATCGTCTGCTAAAAACTTACAAGTAAAGACCACTTCTTTTTCATCAATGATGCTTTCTAAGCTGTACACCAAGAGTTCATGAATTTTTGCATTCACAAAAATATTTTCTAAAGAACCGCTGTAACTATGATTCAATAAGGCGTCTAGCGTAATTCGCTTTTTCACACTTAAAGGAAATGTTTTAGTAAAATTGTCGGTATGCTTAAAAGCGAGCAACTCATCTTTCTTATTATTTGTTTTTACATTATGCACAAACTGATGTAAAAAAGTAGCTGTAAAATGAAAAGAAAAAACGTCCACTGTTCTCATCGGACCCATACAATCAGAAGTAGGCAATTGATTACAACCCCCACAAACCTTATTGTCACAGTATCTATTTCCAGAAATACAAAACCTTAATTCTAAGTAATTTTCTTTGGGCTTTTGGGCATTGAAATGGTAAACAAACATGCCGGTATCTTCTGCTCCCCAAGCCTCCTGCGCCATATACCTTTTAATTTGATATTGGGTAGACCCTGGAATACGCTGCTCTTTGCTGTATAGCAAGGCCATCCCGCTAAAACTAGGGGCTGTATTTGCTTGCATTAAGAGTTCTTGTACCTGTGTCATTTCTGCAAATTTAAGGCATAAAGCCTAAAGGAACTATTTAGCCCCAAAATCTGACCTAAAAATGACATAAAAAATAACTCTTTTTGGGGCCAAAAAACTATTCACAAAATGCCTAAAATGGGGATAACTAAATCGAGCCTAAAAAAGGCTTTAAACCCTTAATTATCTTAAGTTTGTATGCATTCCGAATGCATCGAAAAACTAACCAATTTTATTACAATTATGTCCAACGATTTACAGTCAAACGAATCAGCAGAAAATAAGAATTATGGCGCCGACAGTATCCAGGTTTTAGAAGGCTTAGAAGCCGTTAGAAAAAGACCTGCCATGTACATTGGCGATGTAGGCTCAAAAGGGCTTCACCATTTGGTGTATGAAGTGGTAGATAATTCTATCGATGAGGCATTAGCGGGCTATTGTACTCATATCGAAGTAGCCATTCATGAAGACAATTCCATCAGTGTTCAAGATAATGGCCGTGGTATCCCTACCGCGATGCATACTAAGGAAAAGAAATCGGCTTTAGAAGTAGTTATGACCGTGCTTCACGCAGGTGGTAAGTTTGATAAAAACACCTACAAAGTATCTGGTGGTTTGCACGGTGTGGGGGTAAGTTGCGTGAATGCCTTAAGTACTAAATTACTAGTGACAGTTGAAAGAGAGGGCAAAATATTTGAACAAGAATATTCAATTGGCGTTCCAAAATATGCGGTGAGAGAAGCAGGTACCAGCGATAAAACAGGAACCCGCGTTCACTTCTGGCCTGACTTAACCATCTTCCAAGAGTCGGTGTATAAAAGAGAAATTTTAGAAAGTCGTTTACGCGAACTTTCTTATTTGAATAAAAGAATTAGCATCACCATCACCGATTTAAGAGAGAAAGACGAAACAGGAAATTTTTATACAAAGAATTTTTATAGCGAAGGTGGTATTGTGGAGTTTGTACAAATGTTAGATAAGAACGGAAATAGAAACCCAATTATTTCTCAACCCTTGTATGTAGAAGGTTTAGATGAGGCTTCTAATGTAATGGTAGAAGTAGCCTTAACCTATAACGACGATTTTAAAGAAAACATTTTCTCTTACGTAAATAATATCAATACCATTGAAGGAGGTACGCATGTAACCGGTTTTAGAACAGCGCTTACGCGTGTGTTCAAAAGTTATGGTGATAAAGAAGGTTTATTCGAAAGAGCTAAAGTAACTGTAGAAGGAGATGATTTCAGAGAAGGTTTAAGTGCTATTATTTCTGTAAAAGTACCAGAACCTCAATTCGAAGGTCAAACAAAAACTAAATTAGGTAATAGTGAAGTGAGTGGAGTAGTGCAAACTACCGTTTCTCGCGTATTAGAAGCTTATTTAGAAGAGAATCCGAAAGAAGCTAAGTATGTAATCTCAAAAATTATTTTAGCGGCCCAAGCGCGTGTAGCAGCGAAAAAAGCACGTGACATGGTTCAACGTAAAACAGTACTTACGGGTGGTGGCCTACCTGGTAAATTGGCCGATTGTTCTGATAGAGATCCTGAAAGATGTGAATTATACTTAGTCGAGGGAGACTCTGCAGGTGGAACAGCAAAGCAAGGTCGTGATCGTGGCTATCAAGCTATTTTACCACTGCGTGGTAAAATCTTGAACGTAGAAAAAGCCATGGAGCATAAGATTTACGAGAATGAGGAAATTCGAAATATGTATACAGCTTTGGGTGTAACAGTAGGCACACCCGAAGATCCTAAAGCATTAAACATTGCGAAACTTCGTTATCATAAATTAATAATTATGACCGATGCCGATGTGGATGGATCTCACATCGCAACACTTATTCTTACATTCATTTTTAGATACATGACCGAGCTTGTTCAAAACGGATATGTTTATATTGCGCAACCTCCTTTATACTTAGTGAAAAGAGGTAAAGAACAAGAATACGCTTATAGCGAAGAACAAAGAAAGGCATTAGTTATAAAATTAGGCGGCGGTAAAGAAGACGCAGTGACCATTCAACGTTACAAAGGTTTGGGAGAAATGAACGCAGATCAATTATGGGAAACTACTATGGATCCAGCGCGCAGAACCTTGAAACAAGTAACCATTGAGAGTGCTGCAGAGGCCGATCGTATCTTTAGTATGCTAATGGGTGACGATGTAGCGCCTAGAAGGGAATTCATTGAAACTCATGCTAAATACGCTAAAATTGACGCCTAAAACCCTGATTTAATACGTTTTTTGGCCATTTTAACAAAAAATCAAGCCTTTCCGTAAATGAATCACAATAAATAACCTACTTTCAATTAGAAATATTCACTTTAAAATTTATACAAAATGGACACTTCAAAAATGATTAAAGCGTATTGCTTAAAAACAAAAGAAAAAAACGTACCAATGCATGACGCTGTCATCACAAAAACTGCAAGAGGCGGTTATATGGCAGGTGGTAATGATGGTAAAGGAAATAAAATGGCTGCCATTTTAAGCGAAACAAATGCGCTTAAAGCTATCGCTGATGGTGTTGCTAAAAAAGGATTCTAGTAAACCTGGTTTAAAAGAATCTGAGTAAATTTCAAACTCATTATAAAGCCCTTTCGTTCATTCGGGAGGGCTTTTTTGTTGGCTAAAGAATTCTAATAAATTTAAACCTGCGCTGGGAAAACACCAGCATGAATTTTTTCTAAGATTGTATAGCAGTGCTGCATCGACTTCACTTCTTTAATAATGAGAATAAAGCTTCTACCCACTTGTTTGAAATGCGCTTTATTCATGTTCTTTTGCGCATAATCTAGTAACTGTTTAAAAGTCTCAGATTCAAAATAAGGAGAATCGGGTCTGTTAATGAAAAAGCATCTTAAGGTTTCATCTTTTAAAGTCATTTTTTCAAAACCTAATGAAATGGCAATGCGTCTGCAACGAATGGTCATAAATAAATCATGCACACTATTTGGCAAAGGACCAAAACGATCCACTAATTCTGTTTGCATGAGTGCAAGTTCCTCATCATCTTCCGATTGATCCATTCTTGTATACAAGGACAAACGCTCTCCAATATTTTCAACATAACTATCTGGAATCATAATTTCCAAATCGGTATCAATAGTACAATCCTGTACAAAATCATCTTGCTTACTAATTTCTTCTTCGAATAATTCTTTAAAGTCGGAGCGTTTTAATTCGCGCACAGCTTCCGCTAAAATTTTCTGGTACATTTCAAAACCAATTTCAGCCATAAATCCACTCTGCTCTCCTCCTAATAAATTACCCGCTCCACGAATATCTAAATCACGCATGGCTATCTGAAACCCGCTACCCAACTCGCTAAACTGCTCTAGGGTTTGTAATCTTTTTCTAGAATCATCGGGCAGGGTGCTCATGGGAGGTGCTAATAAATAACAGAATGCTTTTTTATTGCTACGCCCCACCCTTCCTCTGAGTTGATGTAAATCACTTAATCCAAATTGATGTGCATTGTTTATAATAATCGTATTTACATTCGGAATATCTACCCCACTTTCTACAATATTGGTACATACTAATACATCATACCTTCTTTCAATAAAGTCTAATATTTTTTCTTCTAGTTGATGCCCTTCTAATTGCCCATGCGCATAACCAATACTAATATCGGGACATAGTTTTTGAATCATCTCACACATTTCTGCCAAGCCTTGTACTCTATTATGAATAAAAAATACCTGGCCCCCTCTTTCTGTTTCATAGTAGATAGACTCTCTTATGATGTCTTCATGAAAAACTTGTACTTCTGTATGTATGGGTTGTCTATTGGCAGGCGCTGTATTAATAATACTTAAATCGCGGGCGCCCATTAAACTAAAATGCAAGGTTCTTGGAATAGGGGTAGCTGTTAAAGTCAAACAATCTACATTGGTTCTTAATGTTTTTAATTTTTCTTTATGGCCTACTCCAAATTTCTGTTCTTCATCTATGACCATTAATCCTAAATCTTTGAAATGCACTTCCTTCCCTAATATACCATGGGTACCCACTAAAATATCAATCTTACCTTCCTTTAATCTCTCAATGGTTTCTTTTTTTTGCGCTGCAGATTTAAAACGGTTTAGGTAATCAATGGTAACAGGAAAATCTTTTAACCTATCTGCAAAAGTTTTAAAATGCTGAAAAGCCAAAATAGTAGTGGGCACTAAAACGGCTACTTGTTTGCCATCAATGGCTGCCTTGAAAGCCGCTCTCACAGCTACTTCTGTCTTACCAAAGCCCACATCACCACAAACTAGTCGGTCCATGGGGGCAGGGGCTTCCATGTCTTTTTTCACATCTGCAATGGCCTTGGCCTGGTCAATGGTTTCTTCATAAATAAAGGAAGCCTCTAATTCATGCACCATGTAATTGTCAGCAGAAAAAGCAAATCCCACTTGTGCTTTTCTTTGTGCGTATAATTTTATTAAATCAAAAGCAATCAGTTTTACTTTCGCCTTGGTCTTATCTTTTAATTTCACCCAAGCGTCCGATCCTAATTTGTTCACCTTCGGAGGCGTACCTTCCTTACCCGTATATTTAGATATCTTATGTAAAGAATTTATATTTACATAGAGTATATCACTATCCTTATAAATAATTCTCACCGCTTCTTGTACCTGTCCATTGACGTCTATTTTTTGAAGTCCACTGTACACACCTACGCCATGATCAATATGGGTAACATAATCTCCCGGCTGCAAGTCCCGTAAGGTTCTTAAAGTAATGGCCTTACTTTTACTATAGGCTTGTTTGACCTTGTATTTATGATAACGTTGAAAAATTTGGTGATCGGTATAACAAACTAATTTATGATCATGGTCTATAAAACCTTCGTGAATATTTTTAACAATGGGGGTAAACTTAATTTCTGTTTTAAGGTCGGTAAAAATAGCGTGTAGCCTTTCTAATTGCTTAGCCTGCTCTGCAAATAAAAATAAATGGTAGCCCTTTTTCTCAAGGTCTTGTAAGTTGACAATTAAATATTGAAACTGTCTATTAAAAGTAGGTTGGGCCTGTATATTAAACACCATTTTATCCTGCGTTAATTGGGCCTGAAAACCCCATTCCAATATATTTTTGGAAGCCAGCTGTAAGGTAGTGGCAGCAACGGTTTCAAAGTCCTCTATATGACTCTCTCTTTTATGCGGGTCGTTCTCATCTATGCTATTCGCCTTTGCATGATGTTCAATAAAATCGCCCAAGGCTTCGTACTGATCAGTTCCTTTTTGTGCAATGACATTCCAATCTTTTAACCAAATCAAAGTATCTTTTGCTAAAAATTCTAATAAAGGAATTTTAATTTTATCTTCAAACTGAGTGGTCACGTTAGGAATAATATTTACTTGCAATAATTTTCGCTCACTTAACTGAGTCGCCGGATCAAAGACTCTAATGCTATCCACTTCTTCTCCAAACAATTCAACACGATAAGGTTTTTCGTTGCCAAAAGAATAAATATCAAATATGCCCCCGCGCAGTGCAAACTGTCCTGGCTCGTACACAAAATCGGTGCGCTCAAAACCATAGTCTACTAATTGCTGCATGAGCCCGTTTAAATCTAAGCTATCATTGGTTTTTATTTGAATGATATTTTGCTGCAAAGTATTGCGCATAATTACTTTTTCAAATAAAGCTTCTGGGTAAGTCACCAAAATTTTCTTATTCCCACCCATGGATATTTTTGTCAATGCTTCAGTTCGTAGCATGACATGCGAAGGATTTAATAAACTAAAATTATGCGGCGTTTTATAAGAAGATGGGAAATAAAATAAATCCATTGCCTCCGTAACGCTTTCAATAGAATTATAAAAGTAAGCAGCTTCTTCTGCATCATTTAAAACCACCAAATGATTCAGCTGATTGGTTTTAGCATGCGTAAAAATAGTTTGTAAAACAAAGGCTGCAGAGGATCCTTGCAAGTTTTGTAAAAAGATTTGAAAGGGCTTTTCTTCCTGCTGGGACATAGCTATCTTGTCCACCAGCTTATTTAGGAGGGGGGAATTTTCAAAAGGCCCAAACAGAGATTGCTCATTCATGATCGCCCTGCAAAGATACATGCAGTTTTTATAAATTGACTCAAGGATTAGTAGAGATTTTGCCCCTAAACTTAAACAGGATACATAGCTAGGATAAAGAAACTTATGCAAATCAAAAATTAAGTCTAGGCATCCATATTTTTCTATATTATTTATCTCTTATTTATTGCCACTAATTAGAAATTTATGCAGAATTCATTGTAATTTTATAGCATCCTAAAGCCTTATTAATCCTAGCCCTTTTGTATGAAGCATTTTTTATTTTTCAGTTTTTTATTTTCAATAAGCTTAACGATTCAAGCACAAAATGAAAAACAAAAAGTAGCTTTATTGAATAGCGCTAAATACTTTGAAATTAAATCAAGGGCCAATTATACGGAAGCCATTCTAAAGGCTAAAGAAAATGGCTGGCCCATTCGTTACAAGAGTAAAAACAATGTATCTGTTAATTTAGTGGGGGTGGATGCATTTGGTCAACCTAAATACCTGACCACTTTTGCCGACCCAATACAAGCTATTACCATTAACACTAATAAAGTTTGGCCAGGTGGTGGTTTAGGATTTAATTTATCTGGTGCTACTGATATCATGACCAATAAATTAAATATCTGGGACGAAGGGGTGCCACGACCTACCCATGTTGAATTTGGAGGAAGATTAGTAGAAAAAGATAATGCCACTAAAACAGTAGATCATAGTACACATGTGGCAGGTATTATGTTTAGCAAAGGATTAAACCCGCTTGCAAAGGGAATGGCTTATGGTATCAAAGGCGCTTCTTCCTATGATTGGTTTGATGATGAATCTGAAATGGCAGCAGCTGCTGCGAATGGCCTATTAGTATCTAACCATTCTTATGGAAACATTGCAGGATGGGATTTCAACGTCGATTCTTCAAGATGGGAATACAATGGAAAATGGAATGAAAAAGAAGATATAAAATTTGGCTTTTATGATGATGGTGCTCAAGCCATGGATTCAATTGCTTATAATGCGCCCAACTATTTAATAGTAAAGTCTGCTGGTAATGCACATGAAAAAACTGGACCTAAATTGGGTGATACTTATTGGAGACGTGATGAAAAAGGAAAATGGTATGATGCAGGAAAAAGACCCGATAGCTTAAGTAGTAATGATGCTTTCGAGACCCTTCCGATGGATGTGACTGCAAAAAATATTTTAACAGTAGGTGCCGTCCAAGGTATTGCAGCTGGCTATTCAAAAAAAGAAGATGCCATTATGACAAGCTTTAGTAGTTGGGGACCATCAGACGATGGCCGTATTAAACCTGATATTGTAACGGATGGTCAATCGGTTTATTCCACTACCAATGGCAGCGATTCTAGCTATGGATATTCTAGTGGCACTTCCATGGCCTCCCCAGGCGCTGCAGCTTCTTTATTTTTATTACAGGAACTGAGTCAGCAAATTGTCCCTAATAAATTTATGCGCTCTGCCACCATTAAAGGTTTAGCCATTCACACTGCCAACGAAGCAGGTTTATATCCAGGTCCTGATTATAAGTTTGGATGGGGTTTATTAAATATTGGTGAAGCCGCTACTGTATTGAGTAACGCACTTACTAATAAAAATAGTAGTTCAAGTGTGGATTTAGTGTATGAAAATGTTTTAGAAGATAAAACATCCTATTCAGTAAGCGTCATTGCATCTGGCAATAAACCTTTAAAAGCAACACTTTCTTGGACCGATATCAAAGGAACTGTACAAAAAAATTTAAATGATACCACCCGCCGATTAGTAAATGATTTAGATATAAAAATTACCAAAGACAGTGTTACGTATCTCCCTTGGAAATTAAATCCAAAATTGCCAGAAAATCCTGCATCTAGAGCAATAAATTCGCTGGACAATGTTGAAAAAGTTGAAATTGATTCCACTTTAATAGGTACTAGTTATACGGTTACAGTGAATCATAAAAATAATTTAGTGAGAGGACAGCAAGCTTATTCTTTAATTATAAGTGGTGCAGGTGGAACAGCTTATTGCTCGTCCACAGCCAGTTCTGCCGCAGGCACTAGAATGGATAGCGTAAAAATAGGTAATAAGGTTTTTGCCAATACAGGCACTAAACAGTATATCGATAATAGTACTATTATCATTAATGCAGAGTCCAATGGTATACTTCCTATTAGTATTAAATTGGGTAGCACAGACGCATCCGATAATACCAAATTTCTAAAAGTATTTATTGATTATAATAACAATGGTGTTTTTGAAGATACAGAAACGGCTTTAACCAGTGCTGCTTTAAAAAATGGATCTTATACAGGCGTGATTAATTTTCCTTCTAATTTAGTCATTGGAAAAATTACCAAATTTAGAATAGTGGTAACAGAGACCGATGCCAGCGCCAATGTAAAAGCTTGTGGTAATTATACAAGCGGTGAAACGCAGGACTATACTTTAAAAGTGATCAACTCTTCTAATGATTTACAAGTTTCAGAAATTGTAAATCCCGTAGCAGGCTTAGCTAAAAGAGACAACCAATACATTACTGCAAAAATTGTTAATCTTGGTTCAACTGCCCAAACTAATTTTCCACTTAGTTTAGTAGTAAAAAAAGGCAATAGTACTATTTTATCTATTAATGAAATTTTTACGGGTCGCTTAAATGGTCAAGAAAGTATGGACTATACTTTTCAAAAGCCCATAAGTATTGCTGCTAACGAAACCTATTCATTTACGGCCACTGTTAATTTAGTAAGCGATCAACAAAAGGCTAATAATAGCATCAATGCTACTATTGTAAGTGCAGCTGAAAGCGCAGCACCCAATGCGACTGCGACTAATTGTAATGGCTCATTAACCTTAGCTGTATCATCCCCAAGTGCTACTGCCAACTATATATGGTATGATAGTGCAGATTTGAAAACTCCCATCGCCGTGGGTGCCAACCCAAGTGGCAGCACGAGTAGTAAAAATAAATTGTATGTCACACAAGGTTATCAATCAGTTATTGGCCCTTTAACAAATACTAGCTTAGGCAGTGCTGGTGGTTACAATAATTTTTCAGGCAATTTTGTAAAAATAAATGCAGCAGGTCCACTTACTATCGAAACCGTAAAATTATATACAGGCTATCCTGGAAAAGTAGAAATCATCTTAGGTATTTTTGATGCTTTTGCTGAAGATGGAAAAAATTATACTTTCTACCCTATTCAAACCACTTATTTAAATGTGCCCGCAAGTAGTCCTACCCCCATAGCAGCTACTACTGCTAATGGCACACCTTTTGTAGAAGGAGATACAGGAAGAATTTATGCACTGAATTTGAAGATTTCGCGAGCAGGCGACTATATCCTTATTGTTAAATGTGATAGCGCTACTGTTTTTAGAAATAGTAACTTAAAAGATCCAACCTACCCTATTGGTTATAGCAAAATGTTTAGCTATACAGGTAATAGTGTTCAAACGGCCTCTGGTAATTTTCAAAATTTTTACTACTTCTTCTATAACACTCAAATTAAAGCAGGCAACATCTTAACTGCGGCTACTGAAGTCAACGTAAAAACGGCTGATAAACCCAGTTTCATTTTTACTGACACTACTTTAAAGGCTACTAGCGCTTCCACTTATCAGTGGTATTTAAACGACGGAGCCATTGTAGGAGCTACCAATCAAAATTACCGTCCCTCTACCAATGGTATGTATAAAGTGGCTACAAAATTAGACAACTGTACATCTGTTTCAGATAGTAGATTAATCATGGTCACCCCTATTGAAGAAGCGTCTGTCAAAGAAATTAACCTAAGAATTAGTTCGGATGATTATATTGAGAATATGATTAAAGGTAGTAGCTTTTATATACAGTTTAGTAATATTCAAACAGAAGGTATTACCTTAGATATAATGAACTCAATGGGTAACAATGTTTTTCATAAAGAAAATTTAATCAACCAAAGAAGTCCACAAAAAATAAATATAAATAACTTAACAACAGGCGTTTACTTTGTTAAAATTTATGCCAATAAAAAGGTATACATACAACGAGTATTCATTGCCAATAATTAAAACCTAAGACTATGGCACTAGAATGGATGGAAGCAGTTCTCACTAAAATTGAGAATGAAACACCTAATACAAAAAGATTTTATTTTGAAATTCCAAGTTTGGAAAAATTCGATTTTATACCTGGGCAATTTGTAACATTAGACCTGCCAATTCATGAGCAAAAAAATAAACGCTGGAGAAGTTACTCCATTGCATCAGAACCTAATGGAACCAATACTTTTGAACTCGTTATTGTTTTATTGGAAACTGGTTTAGGTACTACTTATTTATTCAATGAAGCTAAAGTGGGTACAAAAATAACTTTAAGAGGACCACAAGGTGTATTCGTACTTCCTAAAAATTTCGAACACGATGTTTATTTTGTATGCACGGGTACAGGTATCGCACCTTTCAGATCTATGATACGTTATATACATGAGCACAAAATTGCACACAATAATATTCACCTCATTTTTGGCTGTCGTAAATTTGAAGATGGTTTATATATCGATGAATTAAAAGAATTAGAAGCGAAAGAACCAGGTTTTCATTTTCACCCTTGCTATTCTAGAGAAACAGAAGTGCCAGCTGGCGCTCATATAGGATATGTACACCCGGTCTACCAAGAATTACTAAAAGAAAATAAAGAGACAGCGCATGTATGGTTATGCGGATGGAAAGCCATGATTGATGATGCGCGTAAAAATATGACCGAGCTAGGGTTGGATAAAAAGCAAGTGCATTTTGAATCGTTTGGTTAGCTTATATGCGCTAATACCAATTCTTTAATCTTGCTCAAAGCAATACGCTCTTGCAGCATGCTATCGCGGTAGCGAATGGTAGCGGTGCCGTCCTCCTTGGTTTGATGATCGATAGTTACGCAAAATGGGGTTCCAATCGCATCTTGACGACGGTATCTTTTTCCAATCGCATCTTTCTCTTCATAAAAACAATGAAAAGATTTTTTACAATCGTCCATTAATTCTTTAGCAAGTTCAGGTAAGCCATCTTTTTTAGTCAAAGGAAGAATGGCTAATTTATTAGGCGCTAATCGGGCTGGTAAATGAAGTACCACTCTTGAATCGGTAGTACCATCTTCTTTATTAATGGTTTCTTCTTCGTAAGAATTGGCTAATATTAATAAGAACATTCTATCTAAACCAATAGAGGTTTCAATTACATAAGGTACATAGTGCTGATTGATCTCCGTATCAAAATACTGCATCTTCTTTTTACTAAACTCCTGATGACGGGTTAAATCAAAATCGGTACGAGAATGTATACCCTCTACTTCTTTAAATCCAAAAGGGAATTCATATTCTATATCTAAGGCCGCATCGGCATAGTGCGCTAATTTAACATGGTCATGAAAGCGGTATTTTTCAGGGGCTATTCCTAAACTTAAATGCCAATTCATACGCTCGTTTTTCCAATGCTCATACCACTCTTTTTGGGTACCTGGCTTAATAAAGAATTGCATTTCCATTTGTTCAAACTCACGCATTCTAAATATAAATTGACGCGCTACAATTTCATTTCTAAAAGCCTTTCCGGTTTGTGCAATACCGAAAGGAATTTTCATCCTCGCTGTTTTTTGCACATTTAAAAAGTTTACAAAAATACCTTGAGCCGTTTCTGGTCTTAAATAAATGGTGCTAGCCTCTTCAGCTACCGCGCCAATTTCTGTAGAGAACATTAAATTAAATTGTCTTATCTCTGTCCAATTACTGGTTCCACTTACAGCACAAGTGATTTTATTTTCTTCAATTAATTTTTTAAGCCCTTCAAAATCTTCTTTGGCAAGTAAGGTGTCCATATCTGCCAACAATTTATCAGCAGCTGCATTATTTCCTTTAGCAATTAAAGCATCGGCATGTCCTTCAATTAAATGATCTACTCTATATCTTTTTTTACTTTCTTTATTGTCAATTAAGGGGTCACTAAAACTATCTACGTGTCCACTTGCTTTCCAAGTAGTAGGATGCATAAAAATAGCCGCATCAATACCCACAATATTTTCATTTAGCTGGGTCATGCTATTCCACCAATAGTCTCTGATATTTTTTTTCAATTGCGCACCATAGGGGCCGTAATCATAAACAGCACTTAATCCATCATATATTTCACTACTCGGAAATACAAAACCGTATTCCTTGGCATGGGAAATGATTGCTTGCAATGTGTTATCTGGTTGTACCTTACTCATAGGTTGCAAATATACTGCGAGATTATATTATGGATGTAATTTTTCGTTGTTTTGATGCCTAGTGGCGTCCCTAAGGCTTTTCTTTTCAATATTTTTCTCCAAAGCTGTGGTCAAATCAACACCGGTTTGATTGGCCAAGCATATTAATACAAATAAAACATCGGCCATTTCATCGGCAAGTAGTAGTTCTTCTTCTTTATTTTTAAAGGACTGATCTCCATATTTGCGCACCAATATTCTGGACAACTCTCCCACCTCTTCCATTAAAATACCCAAATTAGTGAGTTCACTAAAATATTTTACGCCCACTGTTTTTATCCAATTGTCTACCTTTTCTTGCGCGGCTTGTATTGTTATTTCTTTACTCATCTTATTATTCTTTATTTTTTGAATCTACTATAATAGTCACCGGCCCATTATTAATCAATGCTACTTTCATGTCTGCGCCAAATACACCTGTTTGAATAGGGGCGCCTATATCTGCATTCAATTTTTTTATCATGGCTTCATAAAGCGGAATAGAGATATCATGTTTGGCTGCAGCAATATAAGAGGGCCTATTTCCTTTTTTAGTGCTTGCATGCAAGGTGAACTGACTTACTAGTAAAATATTACCCCCTACTTCTTTCACACTCAAATTCATGACACCTTCTGCGTCATCAAAAATGCGCATTTGCACTATCTTATTGGATAGCCAGTCTACATCCTCCATGGTATCGGCCGTTTCAATACCCAAAAGCACCATTAAGCCCTTTTGGATAGCCCCTGCCACCTGCCCATCAATGGAAACGCTTGCCTCATTTACTCTTTGAATAACCACTTTCATATTGTGACCAATTTCTGCATGAAGATAAACAAAACTATTTTCACTAATTTAGCTGTAATTTCAATCCCTTGAGTAGTTTAAAAAAATTAGCCAGTCAAACCGCATGGTACGGACTTAGCTCCATTGCAGCTAGGTTTATTAGTTATTTGCTGGTACCCTACCTTACTTATAAGTTTACCGAGTCGGCCTACGGAGAAATGTCCATTGTTTATTCCTTTATTCCTTTTTTAAACGTGATTGTTGCCCATGGGATGGAAACCGCCTATTTTAGATTTGGAAGTAAAGAAAATGAAGAAAAAATATACCATACGAGTAGCATCTCTATGATGATGGTAACGGCACTTGTTTTAATGATACTCATTAAATTTAGTGCTCCCATTTCTGAACTTTTACAAATTACAGTTCATCCAGAATATATTACACTAATGGCATGGGTGGTGGGCTTGGATGCACTTGCCACTATTCCTTTTTCAAGATTAAGAATGCAAGGCAAACCTAAAAAATTTGCATTTATAAAAATCGGAGGCATTGTTTTAAATATTTTAGCTACCTATTATTTTATAAGTATACTTCCTGAATATATTGCTACGCATCCAGGCAGTATGATTAGTTCTTGGTATAAACCAGACTGGGCAGTAGGCTATGTTTTACTAGCAGGCATTGTTCAAAATGTTTTTGTTTTATTATTATTGAATAAAGAAATAGGCGCCTTACGTTTTTCATTTGATTTTAATTTATGGAAACAAATGATGCTCTATGCACTTCCTTTAATTATTGTTGGGTTCGGTGGCATGGTGAATGAAACATTTGATCGTATTATGTTAGGCTGGTGGGCACCAGGTGGTTCTGTTGAAGCGAATAAAGCCATTGTAGGTATTTATAGTGCTTGTTATAAATTATCTATTTTAATTACTATTTCAGTACAAGCTTTTCGCATGGGTGCCGAACCTTTTTTCTTTAAACAATCCAGCGAAGAAAATGCTCCAAAAACATATGCAAGGGTGATGAAGTTTTTTGTCATTACATTATGTATTATGTTTTTAATGGTGGTTTTATATTTAGATATATGGAAAGAATTTATTCGTAATCCCGCCATGTACGTGGGACTGCGCGTAGTGCCTATTTTATTAATAGCCAATATATTTTTAGGCGTTTATTATAATTTAAGTATTTGGTATAAGCTTAGCAATAAAACCATGGCAGGCGCTTGGATTACCTTACTAGGCGTGGTTATTACCATTAATATTAACTTTATTGCCATTCCTTATTTTAGCTATATGGCCAGTGCATGGGCTACTTTGGCTTGTTATGGCACCATGATGTATGTAAGTTATAAATGGGGGCAAAAAGTATACCCTATTCCTTATGCCACTAAAAAACTTATTGCTTATTTTGTAATTACATTATTACTCTATGGTATTTATATACTGGTAGAATGGATCACTAAAAATAATGCCATTCGACTTAGCATCGCAAGTTTTGAACTCATTGCCTTTATCGTATTTGTAGCCAATATAGAAAAGAAAGAATTAAAATTGTTATTTCAAAAAAAGACAGAAGCAATAGCATAAACAACCAACCAACCAACCAAACAACCAACTCACTCAATAAATAAAATAATCGCTTTTATGGCCGAAGATTTAACCATTACCAAAGGAGATAAAAAAACACAGTACGAATCATTGCTACCACAAATACAAGGTTTACTAAGTGGTGAAACAAATTTGGTTGCCAACCTTGGCAATATTGCTGCTGCCTTAAAAGAACAATTTAATTGGTTATGGGTGGGTTTTTATTGGATCATTGAGGATGAATTAGTGCTTGGCCCTTTCCAAGGGCCCGTTGCCTGCACAAGAATAAAAAAAGGCAGAGGGGTTTGCGGAACAAGTTGGGAAAAAGAAGCCACTATAATAGTAGACGATGTTGAAAAATTTCCTGGCCATATTGCCTGTAGTAGTAGTTCCAAATCGGAGATAGTGCTTCCTGTTTTTAAAGAAGGTAAAATACTAGGTGTTTTGGATGTAGATAGCAGTGAATTAGCACAGTTTGACGAGGTAGATCAACTCTATTTGGAGAAGATTCTGGCCATGATTCCATAGGCTTTCCAAAAATTGGAGATTCATAATAAAAAATAAATTAAGTTTGCAACCCCAAAGCGGATGTGGCGAAATTGGCAGACGCACTAGACTTAGGATCTAGCGCCGCGAGGCATGTGGGTTCGACCCCCTCCATCCGCACTAAAAGGAAAAAAGCCCCTCGAGTCATCGGGGGCTTTTTTTTATATAAATGGCTGTTTTTTAGGTGCAAAAACTTACCTTTGCCCCCCCTTAAACCTTAGAATTTACTAGAAAAAATAAGAATATGGCAAGCATAAAAAGAGAGAACATTGGTCTATTAAATGACAAACTTACGGTGAGCCTTACCAAAGAGGACTACTACCCTAGTTTTGAAACAAGTTTAAAAAAGCATGCTAAAACAGCAAACATACCTGGATTTAGAAAAGGCATGGTGCCCGCTGGCTTAATTAAAAAAATGTATGGACAGTCTGTTTTTTCTGACGAAGTACTTAAAAAAGTGGAAGCAGAATTGAATCATTATATCAGCAATGAAAAATTAGAAATTTTTGCGCAACCACTTCCTGTGGATACGCAAATGCTTCCTTTGGATGTGAACGCTCCTTCGAATTATGATTTTGCTTTTGAAGTAGGATTAAAACCTGCTTTTTCATTAAATGTAAAAGGCATTAAAGTAAAACGTTACAAAGTAAAAGTAACCGATGAAATGATTCAAAACGAAGTGGAAAGAATTCAAACGCGTAATGGTAAAATGACCGATCCAGAATTAGTGGAGTCTGATGAAAACGTAATAAACATAACTTTTACTGAAACCGATAAAGACGGTAACGAAGTTGAAGGCGGTATATCAAAAGATAACTCTTTACTTGTAAAATATTTTGCAGCGAAAGCTAGAAAGCAATTCATGGGTAAGAAAAAGGATGACACGGTGGTGATCCAATTGAGCAAAGCCTTTGAGGACAAGGAATTAGAAATTATTGTAGGTGATTTAGGTATTTCAAAAACGGATGCCGATAAATATTTTAAAATACTTATTACTAAAGTGGGCTTAGTAGAAAAAGCGGCCTTAGATGAAACATTATTCCTAGCCACTTATCCTAATGATGCCATCAAAACAGAAGAAGAATTTAGAGCGGCTATCAAAAAAGATATTCAAGGTTATTATGAGCAACAAGCGAAAAATCAAATTCATGATCAAATTTATCATGGCTTAATTGATCAAACTAAAATGGAATTTCCGGTGGCCTTCTTAAAACGTTGGTTACAAAAAGGTGGAGAAAAACAAAGAACAGAAGAAGAAACAGAAAAAGAATACCCAGTATTCCAAGACCAATTAAAATGGACTTTAATTAATAGTCAATTAACCTTAGATCATAAAATTGAAGTAGTAGCAGAAGACTTAAAGAACTTCGCGAAGCAACAATTGATGAGTTATATGGGACCACAAATGGGCGCCTTAGGGGACAATGACAAATGGTTAGAAGACTACGCAGTAAGAATGATGCAGGACAGAAAATTTGTAGAGGATAGCTATCAAAGAATAAGTACCGACAAATTATTCACTGCCATCGAGTCTGAAGTGGAAGCCAAGGATGAAGCCATAGAAGCGGAGAAATTCGCCGATATGCTGAATAATCATAAGCACTAGTCTAGGAATAATTATCTATCTTATTGATTGTCAATATAATTTGGCTCAAATGGAGGCATCCATAACCAAAGTTTGGCACCCTTTTTGTACTTCCTTTGATTACAAGGATTTACCTTTACTTACAGAAATAAAGCAATTATGAATTTAGGACAAGAATTTGAGCAGTATGCCATCAAGCATAAGGGTATCAGTAGCAATACTTTACACCAGTACAAAAAAAGTGTAACCAACCTAACTCCTTATATTATTGAGGAGCGCCCTATGAATGTGGCCAGTATGGATGTATTCAGTAGATTAATGATGGACCGTATTATATTTTTAGGCGAGGGCATCAACGACTATGTAGCGAACATTGTAACCGCTCAATTACTTTTTTTAGAAAGTACCGATCGCACCAAGGATATTCAAATGTATATTAATAGCCCTGGCGGAAGCGTTTATGCAGGCCTAGGTATTTATGATACTATGCAATTCATTAGCCCCGATGTAGCTACTATTTGCACAGGCATGGCAGCAAGCATGGGTGCTATTTTATTATGTGCTGGAGTAGAAGGTAAAAGAACTGCTTTAAAACATAGTAGAATTATGTTACACCAACCTAGCGGTGCCATTGGAGGACAGGCATCTGATATTGAAATTACTGCTAGAGAAATTAAAAAGTTAAAACATGAATTGTATGAAGTGATTGCACATCATACACATAAAGATATAGAAACAGTGGCCAAGGATTGCGAACGTGATTTTTGGATGACTGCTGCAGAAGGCAAAGAATATGGATTGGTAGACGAAGTCTTATTAACCAACCCTAGAAAATTAAAAAAATAAAATTACTGTTCAAATACATTTTATGATAGTCAACAAGAGATATTTAATGGAGGAAGAAGAAGAGCCTAAAGAAGATAAAAAAGAAGAGGCGGCACCTAGTTTTTTAAATAAAAAAATGGAGCATCTTTTTTTTGAAAAAAGAGCTATTTATTTATGGGGCCCTGTGGACGACAAGTCGGCTAAGGATATCGTGAATAAACTTATATTATTGGAAGCAGATAAGCCAGGTGCTGATATTAAATTTTATATTAATAGCCCAGGCGGTGTGGTAACTAGCGGTATGGTTATGTACGATACCATTAAACTAATCAAAAGCCCTGTGCATACTATTTGTATGGGCCTTGCTGCTAGTATGGGTTCTATCTTACTAAGTGCAGGTGAAAAAGGAAAGCGCACTATTTTCCCGCATGGTGAAGTCATGATACATCAACCAAGTATTGGTGGCTATTTTCAAGCCAATAGTACCGACATTGAAATTCACGCAGAACAAATTCGCAAGACAAAAGAATTAGGCGCTAAAATATTAGCGGATAATTGTGGCAAAACAGTGGCTCAAATTATGAAAGATTTCGATAGAGATTATTGGATGGATGCTAAAGAAGCGATGGCCTATGGTATCGTAGATAAAATCGCCAAACAACTCTAAATTATGAAAATGGCAAAATCTCCCGCTATACATTGTTCATTTTGTGGCCGCAACCGCGACGAAGTAAAAATTCTAATCGCTGGTCAAGACGGACATATCTGTGAAAACTGTATTGAGCATGCGCATGAAATTATTGTCAAAGAGTTTCACCAGAAAAAAGCAGAAGGCAAGGCAGGTACTTTAAAAGTACAAAAGCCAATGGCTATTAAAGCTTTTATGGACCAGTACATTATTGGCCAAGATGAGGCTAAGAAAATATTATGTGTAGCTGTATATAATCACTTTAAGCGTATCAATTTACCTAGTTCTAATAAAAATGAAGTAGAGATTGAAAAAAGCAATGTGATCATGATTGGCGAAACAGGTACGGGTAAAACCTTATTAGCTAAAACCATTGCTAAATTATTAAATGTCCCTTTTGCCATTGTGGATGCTACCGTATTTACAGAAGCAGGTTATGTAGGGGAAGATGTAGAGAGCATGTTAACGCGCTTATTACAAAATTGTGATTATGATGTAGAAGCTGCAGAGAGAGGCATTGTATACATAGATGAAATAGATAAAATTGCACGTAAAGGAGACAACGCCTCTATTACCAGAGATGTGAGTGGAGAAGGGGTTCAACAAGGTTTATTAAAAATGTTGGAAGGTACCGATGTACTTGTTCCACCTCAAGGGGGACGTAAGCACCCAGAACAAAAAATGATCAAGGTGGACACTAAAAATATATTATTTATTTGCGGTGGCGCTTTTGATGGTATTGATAAAATTATTGCTAGAAGAATTAACACGAACGCCATTGGATTTAGCGTGAATAAAGATGAGCAAGAATTACAAAGAAAGAATTTACTACGTTTTGTGAATGCGCAGGATATTAAATCTTTTGGACTAATTCCAGAGTTATTAGGAAGACTTCCTATTATTACACATTTAGAGCCTTTAGATGCTGCTACTTTAAGAAGCATTTTAACAGAGCCTAAAAACGCCCTTATCAAACAATACACTCAGCTTTTTGCCATTGAAAAAATAAAATTAAGCATTGACAATGAAGTGTATGATTTTATTGTAGAGAAGGCCATGGAATATAAATTAGGTGCTAGAGGTTTAAGAAGTATTTGTGAAAGCTTATTTACCCAAGCCATGTTTGAAATGCCTGGCACATCCGCTACTGAATTCAATGTAACTATTGACTATGCTAAAAAAATGTTTAATAAGAGTAAGTTAAGCAGTTTAAAAGTAGCTTAGCTTTAAAAATAGCATACTTCCAAGATTTTAAATTTTATAAACCACCCATAAATATAATTATCATGCAAGAATTAATCGATCGTCTAGTAAAAGAAGCCAACGTAACACCAGAACAAGCAAAGCAATCTATTGAAACCATTGCCGCTTTTGTGAAAGAGAAATTTCCTATGTTAGGAGGCGCAGTGAATCAAATTTTCAAAGCAGCGAAATAATATATTCGAAAAGCCTTGATCATTTTTCTCAAGTCCGCTGCTTTAATTATCCATACTAGTCCTGTTATACATACTATTCCTGTTATACATACTATTCCTGTTATACATACTAGTCATGGGTCTATAATTAATTGATAACTATTAGATTATCATTCACTTATTTGAATAGTAGCTTGCAGCATTTCAGCTTGAGCCTCAGTTAAATCAAATAAAATGACCAGCTCTTTCCAGCCAATATATCCCCCATTTTCTTTTCTAATACGTAAAATTTTTACAATTTCTCTATCTCCAAATATTCCAACTTGCTTCCACTGTTCGAAAGACATTGTACTAGCATTAGGTTTATGATTATTTATTTTACCCAATTTTAAATGAGGTTTTAATAAATAATAATCGGCTTCATTTAATCCATAAACTTTTTTTAATTCATTCAGTTTTGTAAAGCCCCCTAGATAATTTCTATACTGGATGATATTTTTAATCACCGACGCATTTAATTTTGTTTGCATCGCCCACTGCTTTTCATCTGAGGTATTTATATCAATACTCCAATCATCTTCATTTTTATAGGCAGCAGGCAATTTATTACGATACTGCGTATTTCTTTCTTTATTTTGAATGACTACATAAGGTACTAGCTTCTCTACCAATTCTTTTTTGAGCCCATAAAGCTTAGCTATATCTTCTTTATTATAAAACCTACCTCCTTTATTTCTATAGCGTAGTAAAGTGTTTACTTGTTTTTGAGGAATACCTAAACGCAGGGCCTCCATACTATCAATGGTATTGGGGTCGAAATAAAACAGCTTTGCATTTATGGGTATTGTAGATGTATCTACCTTTTTTTTAGCAGGAAAAAAATAACCAATGGCCAAACTACCCAGCAGCAGACAGCCCAGTACCATAACACCCCTTTGTTCTTTTTTAGAAAATATAAAATAGGCTTTCCAGCTATTGTCCATACCTCATTTTTACACTAGGTACTCATTTATTCAAAATAGAATTAGCGTATAAATACTTAAACGAGGATTTAAAAAAAGTAGTATTGATATATAGACTGCTAGTATTAAAATATATAGACTTCGATTTCAACCAGAGGCCTTATGAAATGGACAGCTGCAGCCCATCATAGGCAAGCCTAATACCCGCTGGCAGACTGGCTTCTACCTCATCATGCAATCCTATTTGATGACTACAATGCGTGAAATACACTTTAGGTATATTTAATCTAGCTACCAGTTCTAAGGCCTGCTCTAGATTATAATGTGTTGGATGTGTTTGTTTTCTTAGGGCATTTAAAATTAAAACCTTAGAGCCTCTAATTTTTTCCATTTCCGGTTCCGCAATAAAATTAGCATCGGTGATATAGGTAAAATCACCTATTCTAAAACCTAGTACTGGCAATTCTCTATGCATAACATGAATGGGCTTAAACGAAATATCACCAATAGTAAAATCATCCTTATCAATGGTGTGTAAAATCATTTCAGGAAGGCCCGCATCTTTATCTTTTTCAAAAGCATAATAAAAATCTCTTTTGATTGCCACTTGTGTTAATTCATTGGCATAAATAGCCATGGACTTTTGAGAAAAATAATTGAAGGGCCTGATATCATCTAATCCTGCATAATGGTCTCGATGTGGATGGGTAAAAACCACTGCATCAATTTTTGTAGTGTTGGTCCTAAGCATTTGATACCTAAAATCAGGAGTGGTATCTATCACAACAGTGGTGGTGGCTGAACTTATTTTAATGCTTGTTCTTAATCTTTTATTTTTGGGCTCGCTAGAAGTGCATACTTCACAATTGCATCCTATTAAAGGGACGCCTGTACTTGTTCCTGATCCTAAAATAGTAATATCGAGCAAACTAAATAATTTATGCCGTCGTTAATTTACGCCGCCGTTTCTTCCTTGTTAGCTTCTGTTAATGAAAGCTTTTGCACTTCAGTATAAAGCTTTTGAGAGTCATGGGTTAACTTATCAAATTGAATATCTAAAACAGGTATTAATTCAAGTAATGTATTAATTCTTGCCTCTAAATTCAAGAACTTATTCAGCACCACAATTCTTTTTGCTTCTAATAAACACCAACCACTTTGAAAGTTACCGCGCTCATATCGGACCACAAATTCCGATTCGCCTAAAATGTCCTCTAATTTGTCTAAAGTTGTTTGGGTCAATTTCATAGTAAGTGTTGATTTATAGGATAATACGTAGCCTTACAAAGGTAGTTTTTTGTAGAATTACTGTTTTAAATAAGCGCTAGGAGTTATTCACATTTCGTACCTTTGTGAACACAATTTAACTATGGCTTTTACACACCGAAAAATTATAAACGACCCCGTTCATGGTTTCATTACCATCAACGACCCCCTTATATTTGATCTTATTGCGCATCCTTATTATCAAAGACTAAGAAGAATACAACAAATGGCATTGGCCCAGTTAGTGTATCCAGGTGCAGTGCATACCCGCTTGCATCATTCTTTAGGCGCTTACCATTTAATGTGTATTGCCATTGCTGAACTAAGAGATAAAGGCATTGAGATTACCAACGAAGAAGCGCAAGCAGCCAAAGCAGCCATTTTATTACATGATATTGGACACGGCCCTTTTTCACATGCACTTGAAAATGTTTTATTAAAAGGCGTAAGTCACGAGGACCTCTCTTTATTAATCATGCAAAAATTAAATGAAGGCGAAGGGGAAAATTTAAAAGGTAAATTAAGTTTAGCCATTCAAATATTTACCAATCAATATCCTAAAAAGTTTTTACATCAATTAATTAGTGGACAGTTAGACGTGGACCGTCTAGACTATCTTTCTCGCGATAGTTTTTTCACAGGCGTAAGCGAAGGCGTGGTTGGGTATGAAAGAATTTTAAAAATGCTAACTGTTCATGACAATGAATTAGTAGTAGAAGAAAAAGGCATTAATAGTGTAGAAAAGTTTCTTTTATCAAGACGCTTAATGTACTGGCAGGTATACCAACATAAAACCGTAGTAGCTTCTGAGAATATGTTGGTTAAAATTGTAGAACGCGCTCAGTATTTATACCAACAAAACGATCAAGGTGTTAAAATTTCTGAGGTATTGGATTATTTCTTAGGAGAATTTAGCGGAAAGTTGAGTGAAATTAATTTAGCCTTTTATTGCCAACTAGATGATACCGATATCTTATTTGCTATCAAAAAGTGGCAGCAACATAGCGACCCTGTTTTATCTTTATTATGTAAAAGGCTAATGATTAGAAAAGGTTATAAATGCACCATGCAGTCAAATGCCATTTCAAAGGACCAATGGGAGACCGCTATTGCCCAAACAAAGGCTGCCTTTCCTTTAAGTGATGAGGACTTGGCTTATTTATGTTTTAAAGGAACCGCTTCGAATACATTGTATAAAGAAGATGTTGAAACCATTAAAATATTACTTAAAACCGGTGAGGTAAGTAGTATTTCTAAAATACAAGACACGATCATTAATGAAAGCCTTTCAGCACCCGTTAAAAAATTTTACATTTGCTTATTAAAGGCATAACCCCCCTCATTTAAATTATACCCTATGCTTTCATTTACCGCCCAACAGATTGCTTTACTTATTCAAGGAAAAATTGAAGGAAACGCGACTGCTGTGGTTACAAATTTTGGTAAAATTGAATCAGCCATGCCTGGGGAAATATCTTTTTTAGCCAATCCTAAATACGAAGACTTTATATATAGCACGAAGGCTTCTGTTATTATCGTAAATGAATCTTTGGTCTTGAAAAAACAAGTAGCTGCAACACTTCTTAGAGTACCCGATGCCTATGCTGCTTTTGCTACTTTATTAACGAAGTACCAAGAAATGAAAAATGAAAATTTAGTAGGTATTCAATCTCCTTCTTTTATTGCGAGCACTGCTAAACTAGGTGAGCATAATTTTGTAGCGGCCTTTGCCTACATTGGTGAAAATGTACACACAGGGAAGCAAGTAAAAATATTTCCGAATGCAGTGATTGGAGAAAATGTAACTATAGGAAATAATGTAACGATACATGCAGGTGTTATTATTTATTCAGATTGTATTTTAGGTAATAATATAACCATTCATTCAGGATCCATTATTGGTAGCGATGGATTTGGATTCGCGCCTAAAGCAGATGGATCTTATCAAAAAATTCCACAACTTGGAAATGTAATCATAGAAGATGATGTTGAAATTGGATCCAACACCACTATTGATAGAGCAACCATTGGTTCAACCATTATTAAAAAAGGCGTGAAGATTGATAACTTAATTCAAATTGCACACAATGTTGAAATAGGAGAAAATACGGTGATTGCTGCGCAAGTGGGCATTAGTGGTAGCACCAAGATTGGAAAAGGCGTGATGATGGGTGGCCAGTCTGGCACCATTGGACATATAGTCATTGCTGACGGTATAAAAGTAGCCGCTAGAGCTGGCATTACCAAGGACTTCAAAGTAGCTGGCATAACTCTTTCAGGCTATCCTGCCGGCGAGCAATCGGCCGCCTTAAGGGCTCAGGTACATCAAAAAAACCTACCTGCCCTTGAAAAAAGAGTGAAAGAATTGGAAATAATGGTCCAACAACTGTCACAAAAAGGTTAAATCAGCTAATTTTGCTGAATATCACCACTTTAAGAAGGCGATATACATTAAACAATAAAAGCATGGATCAAAATTTTAATCCCGACAAGCAACATACTATCGAAAAGAACATTAGTATTAGTGGAACTGGATTACATACTGGGGTTTTAGTAAAAATGACTTTGAATCCGGCCAACCCAGGTTTTGGTTATCAATTTCAAAGAACTGATTTACCTAACCAACCTATTATTAAAGCAGACTGCGATTTAGTAAGCGATACAAGTAGAGGTACCACCCTGCAAGTAGGCGATGCTAAAATAAGCACCGTTGAACATATACTAGCTGCCTTAGTAGGTTTAGGTGTTGACAATTGTTTAATACAAGTCAACGGACCTGAAATTCCTATTATAGATGGTAGCTCCTCTCCTTTTATTGAGATCATAGAAAAAGCAGGTGTGGTAGAACAAGATGCTGCAAAAGCATGGTATAGTATTGATGAAAATATTTTTCACTACGATGATGCAAAACGTGTAGAAATGGTAGCCCTTCCTTCTTTAGATTATCAAATAACTACTTTAATAGATTTTAATAGTCCCGTTTTAGGAACACAACACGCAGCTTTAAAAACCATTAAAGAATTTAAATCTGAAATTGCCCCTTGTAGAACTTTTTGTTTTTTACATGAGCTAGAAGCTTTATTGAAAAATGATTTGATTAAGGGTGGTGATATTAATAACGCCATTGTGGTGGTGGACCAGCCAGTGACTGAGCAAGAAATGAGTCGACTAGCCAAAGTGTTTAAGAGAGATAAGATTGAAGTAAAAAGCGAAGGCTATTTGAATAATTTAGAATTAAGATTTCCCAATGAACCTGCAAGACATAAATTACTAGACGTCATTGGTGATTTAGCTTTAATTGGGTACCCTATTAAAGCACGTATTATTGCTAATAGACCAGGCCATAGCAGTAATGTTGAGTTTGCAAAAAAAATTAAGCAGTACATCAAAAAAAATAAACACGTTAAAGATGTGCCTGTTTATGATCCTACCGCAACTCCTGTATTTGCCTTAGAGCAAATTGAAAAAACTTTACCGCATCGTCATCCGTTTTTATTTGTAGATAAAATCATTGAATTAACAGACACTGTTATTGTAGGTGTAAAAAATGTAACTTTCAACGAATGGTTTTTCCCAGGACATTTTCCAGGCAATCCTGTTATGCCAGGTGTTTTACAAATTGAAGCGCTGGCGCAAACAGGTGGTATACTTTGTATTAACGCCATGCCAAAAGGCGAATACGATACTTATTTTTTAAAAATTGATAATTGCAAGTTTAAACAAATGGTAAGACCAGGTGATACCATGTTGCTTAAAATGGAATTAACCAGTCCTATTAGAAGAGGTATTTGTGAAATGCGTGGTACGGTATATGTTAACGGAAAAGTAACCACTGAAGCAGACTTAGTTGCACAAGTTGTAAAAAGAGTAGATAAATAATTGAACCCCTAGTATACATATGACACATCCCTTTACCTATATTGATCCGAATGCAAAAATTGCATCCAATGTTAAGATTGATCCTTTTACCGTTATACACGGCGAAGTAACTATTGGAGAAGGTACATGGATTGGAAGTTCTGTGACCATTATGAATGGCACTAAAATTGGAAAAAATTGTCGCATTTTTCCTGGTGCTGTTATTGGCGCCGATCCACAAGATTTAAAATTTAATGGAGAAAAAACAACTGTTGAAATTGGAGACAATACCACCATTCGTGAATTTGTAACTATTAACAGAGGTACTTCCGACAGATGGATTACGAAAGTGGGTAACAATTGTTTAATCATGGCTTATAGTCATATTGCACACGACTGTATTATCGGTAATCATTGCATCTTAAGTAATAGCGTACAAATTGCAGGACATGTTACCTTAGGTGACTATGCTTGGATAGCAGGTGTGAGTGCCGTGCATCAGTTTGTAAATATTGGTCAACATGCTTATATCGCTGGAGGTAGCTTGGTAAGCAAGGATGTGCCTCCTTATATTAAAGCAGTAAGAAATCCATTAAGCTATGGTGGCGTGAATAGTGTGGGATTGAAAAGAAGAGGTTTTGATTTAGAAAAAATTAACCACATACTTGATATATACCGTTATATTTTTAATAAAGGAATGAACACTACGCAAGCGCTTGAATTTATTGAAGAAGAAATTCCAGCCACTGACGAGCGTGATGAAATTGTAACCTTTATTCGCGATAGCGGCAGAGGCGTTATTAAAAGATTTGGCAAAGGAGTGGTGGAAGAAGACTAATCATTTATGCAAATAAGCCTAGCACAAGCCTGCAAACGATTTAATAAAGAATGGATTTTTAAAAATCTTAATTTTCAATTTGAAGCAGGCAAACATTATGCACTGGTGGGCAACAATGGTTCTGGAAAAAGTACTTTACTACAAATTATTGCGGGTTATAGTGGTCTTACCAAGGGTAGCATATCATGGAGTCCTTTTGATACCGTTAATATTTACGAGCAAATTAGTTTTGCAGCTCCCTATTTAGAATTAGTAGAAGAATTTACCGCCACCGAGCAATTTGAATTTCAAGCCCAATTTAAATCCATACAAAAAGACTTGAGTACCGAAAAAATACTGGAGCTCATTGGTTTAAAAAATGCAGCACATAAACAAATTCGTTATTATAGTAGTGGTATGAAGCAAAGATTAAAATTAGCACTCGCTATTTTTTCTGACTGCCCTATTTTATTATTAGACGAGCCTTGTAGTAATTTAGATAAAGAAGGTTACGCCTTATATGATACTTTAATTAAAGAGTATGCTATGCATAAATTAATTATTGTGGGCAGCAATGATCCGGCAGAATATCATTTCTGTAAAGCGCAGGTAAATTTAATGGACTACAAGCTAGACTAACTTCTACTAGCAATGATCAAATTCAGATCGGTAAATTTCAAATCAAATTTTGCACTAATATACAAGTCGGTCAAAGCCCCTTTGTATAAATAAATGCCTTCTCTTAAATGGGCTTGTTGCCAAATAATTTCAGCAAGCCCTCCTTGGTCTCCCACTTGCACTAATAAAGGCATAAGCACATTGCTAATGGCTTGACTAGCTGTACGCGCAAATCCACTAGGAATATTTGGCACACCATAATGAAGAACATTATGTTTAATAATAATTGGGTTTTCGTGATTGGTTAACTCACTGGTTTCAAAACATCCGCCTCTATCAATGGCTACATCAATAATAATACTACCTGGTCGCATGGCAGCTACCATTTCTTCCGTCACCACAATGGGCGCTCTTCCAAAATCATTTCTTAAAGCCCCTACTGCTACTTCACAAGTTTTAAGTTGCTTGGCTAAAATTTTAGGCTCTAATACACTGGTCCATACTCTTTGTCCTAAATTATTTTGAAGTCTTTGTAATCTTGAAACATTATTATCAAACACTTTCACACTGGCACCTAAGGCTAAAGCGTTGCGTGTAGCAAATTCTCCAATGATATCGGCGCCAATAATAACTACTTTAGTGGGTGGCACACCACTGATACCTCCTAATAAAATTCCCTTACCCTGATTAAAATTACTCAAGTACTGACCTGCAATTAACATCACAGCACTTCCTGTAATTTCTCCCATACTTCTTAGTATAGGATAGTTTTGATTTTCATCTTTAATATTTTCAATTGCTAGTGCAGTAATTTTTTTAGCCATCAACTGCTCCATTAATTCTTTTTTCACTGCCGTTAAATGCAAGGGAGAAATAATAGTTTGATGCATTTGTAAAAAAGGTAAATCTGCTTCAACGGGTGGAGCCGTTTTTACAAGTATGGGGCATTTGTACACCGCTTCTTTATCTTCCACAATATGCGCACCTGCTTCTGAATAATCATTGTCTGAATACCTACTACCCTCTGCTGCATTCGATTGCATTAATACTTCATGTCCATTAGCAACAAGTACACTAACTGCTTCTGGAATGAGTCCAATTCTATTTTCTTGAAAAGCCGTTTCTTTGGGAATACCAATTAACAAGGGCTTACTTTTTTGAGGAATATCTAATACCTCTTCCTGTGTTTCATAGGAAAAAGCACTATGTATTTGTGGTTTGATACTACTCATTGTAAAAAATATTTTTATGAAGGTATAAAAATCCTTCTATGTTCAGGATCTAAAATTTCAATTTGAAAGACTTGGGTATCATCGGGAAGTAGTCCTTTGGCATTTTCAGGCCACTCAATAAAACAGTGATCAGCTTCTTCTAAAGCAGCTTCTACCCCCGCCCTAAGGGCTTCCTTTTCGTCATGCAAACGGTACCAGTCCATATGAAAGACTAATTTTCCCGCCGCATCGTACTCATTCATAATGGCAAAAGTAGGGCTGGCGACATGGTCTGTAATGCCCATTTCTTTACAAATAGCAGCTATAAGTGTGGTCTTGCCTGCACCCATGGGCGCTTGAAAAGCCCAGATAGGCTTTTGACCATAGGCCTTCAATAGGGCCCCTGCCACCTGACTTAGTTCCGTTAAAGAATAGCTCATTTCCATAGTTCAAAGATAAGCAAGAATAGAATCTCTGCTAGCGTATTAATGCTTTAAAATAAGCTAAAATGTCTTCGTACCTTTAGGGTGAAAACAAAGGATATGGAATCAGTACAGTGGAAGGTAGACGGCATGAGTTGCACCAATTGCGCTTTATCTATACATAAATATTTAGAAACTAGTGGCATCGAAGCCCCTAAAGTAAGTTTTATGGATGGCGAAGTACAGTTTGATATGCCTCAAGAAATAAATAAAGAAACAATAATTAAGGGCATACAAAAACTAGGTTATAAAGTAAGAGGACAGGAAGAGAAGCAGGTTAAAAAATGGTTGGACAATAATAAAGAACGCGCTTTATTTTCTTTTGTATTCGCATTGCCATTAGTTATTCATATGATACCAGGTGTGCATATTCATTTTCTAATGAACCCCTATGTTCAACTTGCTTTAACTTTACCCGTTTTTATACTAGGTATGTCTTATTTTGGAAAAAGCGCTTGGTATAGTATTACCCAGGGCATTCCCAATATGAATGTGCTTGTAAGCATTGGAGCACTCGCTTCATTTGGTTATAGTTTATATGGAACCCTTATTGGACAAGGCAGTTCTTTTGCTTATTATGAAACTACTGCCACTATTATAACATTAGTATTTTTTGGTAATTATTTAGAGGACGCTTCCGTACAATCTACCCAACGCGCTTTAAAAGATTTAGTGAAGGCACAAAAAGTAATGGCCAATATGATTGTCTTTGATGAAAATCATAAAGAAATTATTTTTAATGTAGAGAGTACTAGTTTAAAAGTGGGCGATATTATTTTAGTCAATGCAGGGGAAACCATTCCCATGGATAGTAAAATTTTATGGGGAGAGGCCAGTGTGAATGAAAGTATTGTCACTGGAGAAAGTGTGCCTGTATTTAGAAAAATGCATGATATATTATTAGGTGGCAGCACCATTGAAAATGGAACTATTAAAGCCTATGTGACTGCCGTAGGTGACGATACAGTGCTTGCCAATATTTTAAAAATGGTAAAGGCTGCTCAAGGAGAAAAGCCACCCGTGCAAATTTTAGCCGATAAAATTAGTGCCATTTTTGTACCCTTGGTTTTGGGTATTGCCCTTCTTACACTTGTAGGCAACTTAATTCTTACCGATATTGGTTTTGGGGATAGTATGCTAAGAGCCATTGCTGTACTGGTTATTTCCTGCCCTTGTGCCATGGGTTTAGCCACACCTGCAGCCATTGCAGTGGGACTCGGCAGGGGCGCACGTAATGGTGTCTTATTTAAAAATGCAAAAAGTTTAGAAACATTTAAAGACATCAAACAAGTGGTATTTGATAAAACAGGTACTTTAACTTCTGGACATTTTACGATTACTAATTTTAAAATGGAAGAAGGCGTCACAGAAAATGATTTTAAACAAATTGCTTATTCTTTAGAAAAATATTCTAACCACCCTATTGCAAAATGTATTAGTACCCATTGGAAAAATAAAGAGGATATTAAATGGAAAACCATTGAGGAAATAAAAGGAAAGGGCATTCAAGCCACCGACAAAGCAGGCAATACTTACTTTGCAGGATCTTATACCACCTTAAATGAAAATAAAGCAGAAGATGGGCATAATATTTACATTCAAAAAAATAATGTATTCATTGGCTGGATTGATGTAGCCGATGAAATTAGACCGGAAGCAAAAGAAGTAATAGCCACCTTACATAAACAAGGTATTCATACCATATTATTAAGTGGTGATCGAAAAATTAAATGCGAGCAAGTAGGTAAAGCCTTAGGCATTCAAGAAATTATTAGTGAACAAAGCCCCGCAGATAAATTAAATAAATTAGAAGCCCTTACCAAAATAAGTCCTACTGCCATGGTGGGTGATGGTATTAACGATGCGCCCGCCTTAGCAAAAGCGACTATTGGTATTTCTTTAAGCAACGCTTCTCATATAGCTATACAAAGTGCACAAGTTATTTTAATGAATCAAGGACTTAAGAATTTACCTATGGCCTTAGGTCTTGGTAGAAGAACTTATGAAACCATTAAAGAAAATTTAGCCTGGGCATTTTCATATAATATTATTGCCATTCCGGTGGCAGCCCTTGGCCTACTAGGTACTTGGGGACCCACTTATGGTGCACTGATTATGGGATTAAGTGATGTAGTACTAGCCATTAATTCATTAAGATTATTTAAGAAAAAATTGGTCTAGTTCTTTTGGAAAATATACAAGCCATATTAAAACAGTATTGGGGCTATACTCAATTTAGGCCTCAGCAAGAAGAAGTCATAGAAGCGGTCTTAGAAGGCAAGGATGTACTCACCTTACTTCCTACTGGTGCTGGAAAGTCTTTGTGTTTTCAAGTACCTACCCTTTATCAAAAGGGTATTTGCGTTATCATTAGTCCTTTAATTGCACTTATGCAAGATCAAGTAAAGGATTTAAAAGCTAAAAATATAAGTGCTGTAAATTTAGGGGGTGAAATTAATTACGAACAGCAAGAAATCATTTTAAAAGAGGCAGTGGCGGGTAAGTACCAATTTATTTACCTCTCCCCCGAAAAATTAGCACAGAAATCTTTTCAAAATTTTTTACAAACCCTTCCAATTACTTTATTTGCCATTGATGAAGCGCATTGTATTTCACAATGGGGTTATGATTTTAGACCCTCTTATAGAAAACTGGATACCTTAAAAAAAATGTTTCCTTCTATTCCTGTATTAGCTATGACGGCATCAGCCATACCCTTGGTGCAAGAAGATATTGTAAAACAATTATTATTAAAGAACGCTAGCGTTATTAGTAGTTCTTTTTTAAGACCTAACCTAAGTTACAGCGTTCATAAGGTAGCCACTAAAATACATAGTCTTCGAAAACTCTTAGATAGCATTAAAGGCACCCTCATTATTTATGCTAATACGCGTAATAATGTAAGTCAATTAGCAAGGCTATTACAAGACTATGGATACGCTGCTGGCGAGTACCACGCAGGTATGCCTTATGCTACAAGACAAAAAGTGCAAGAAAATTGGATGAATAATAGTTTGCGCATAGTAGTGTGTACTAGCGCTTTTGGAATGGGTATTAATAAACCTGATGTACGTGCTGTAATACATTATGACTTACCCAATAGTATTGAGCAGTATTACCAAGAAGCAGGACGTGCAGGAAGAGACGGTAAGTCCGCTGAAGCCATTTTACTTTTTCAACAAAACGATTGGGATTACTGGCAAATGGTACAAGAAAAAAAATATCCACCCATTGATACTATTAAAAAAGCCTACCAAGACTTGGCCGATTTTATTCAAGTGCCCATAGGTATAGGTGAAAAACAAGAATTTCCTTTTGACTTTGAAAATTATTGTAGCATTTTCAAATGGGATAAAATGATAGCGCGTAGTGCACTGCAGTGGATAGAACAAGAAGGCCATGTAAAGTTTTCGGAAAGTTCTTTTAAGCCCTCCCTGGTTCAAGTCATTGCCGATAGAAATACCATTGAAGAATTTGAGCAGGCTAATTCCAATGCAGGCGCTGTACTACAATTAATACTAAGAACTTATGGAGGCATTTTGGATAGCCCTCAATTTATCAATGAAAAATTAATAGCCTCCTTATTACAAAGAGATATTGAATTTGTTCAAAAAAACTTATTGTTTTTAGCGCAGGTGGGGCAAATAAGCTTTGAACAAAAAGAGAGTCAACCTGTGGTGCAATTCTTATGGAATCGAACCGCTGCCGCCTTTATGAAAATAGACCTAGATAATTATCAACTTAGAAAAAAGGCATTTCAACTACGCATCAAACAGTTTACAGACTATATCTGGGCTCATGATATGGATTGCAGAAGCACCTATTTAGCCGCTTATTTTGGAGAAAAAAATCCAAGTAAATGTAAAATATGCGACCTTTGTTCAGGAAGTCAAAATAGTAGATTTTAACAATACATTATAACAGGTTCATTAAACAGCTTGTTTTTAACAAAAGATTGGAAATTAATATTTTGAACCAGGCATTGAATCATCGTTTCTTTACATAGAAGCCAAAGAAACAAAAGCAAAAGAAACAAAAGTAAAAGAAGCAATCATATAGCAATTATATAAAAGAATTAAAAGTATAAAAGAAAAATTAATCAAATGGAAGACAAGAAAAAGTATAAGATTTTATTGTGTGAGGATGATAGCAATTTAGGGTTAGTCTTGAAAAACTATTTAGAACTAGACGAATACGAAGTAACCCTTGAAAGAGATGGTCGTTTAGGACTAGCCGCTTTTCAAAGAGAAAAATTTGACCTATGCTTACTTGATGTAATGATGCCCCATGTAGATGGCTTTACCTTGGCAGAAGAAATTAGAGACATTGACCCTGAAGTGCCTTTATTCTTTTTAAGTGCTAAAACTTTAAAAGAAGATATTATCCATGGCTATAAATTAGGTGCAGATGATTATATCACAAAACCTTTTGATAGCGAAGTGCTCATGTTTAAAATTAAAGCCATTATCAAAAGAAATGAAGAAGATAATAAGGTAAGCGACAATGTCGAATTTAAATTAGGCAAGTACCATTTTAATCCAAGATTAAGAGAATTAAAAATGGGGGAAATTACCCATGTGCTTTCCCCTAAAGAAAATGAATTATTAAAAATGTTAGCTGAAAATATAAACGATTTACTTACCCGCGAAAAAGCATTGAAGAAAATTTGGGGTAGCGATACTTATTTCAACGGAAGAAGCATGGACGTATACATTGCCAAACTAAGAAAATACTTAAGAGAAGACGACCAAATTGAAATCGTTAATATTCATGGTAACGGATTTAGATTAGTAGTATCTTAAATTACAAACTACTATCCATTAAATAGTTTTTTAAATATAATTCGTTTGTTAATAAAAGACCCGATAGCTTAAAGTTTATCGGGTCTTTTTTATTATTAAACTATATAAGTTCAACTATCTAAATAATTCTGGATTATTGGAGGCGTGGCCTGAAGGGGGCTTCTTTCCTAAGTGCTTATAGGCTTTCTGTGTAACTTCTCTGCCCCTTGGGGTTCTTTGTAAAAAACCTTCTTGAATTAAAAAAGGCTCGTATACTTCCTCAATGGTTCCCGACTCCTCACCTACTGCAGTGGCAATAGTACTAATTCCTACTGGGCCTCCTTTGAATTTTTCAATAATGGCAAGTAATATTCTGTTATCCATCTCATCTAGTCCATGCTCATCCACATTCAATGCTTTAAGTGCATGTTGTGTAATGCCTATATCTACAATACCATCGTTTAATACCTGTGCGAAGTCGCGTACACGTCTTAATAATCCATTGGCAATTCTGGGTGTACCTCTGCTTCTTCTAGAAATTTCTCCTGCAGCAGCGGAATTAATATTGACATTTAATATGCCCGCACTTCTTGTAATAATTTTTTCAATTACAGTGGCGGGATAATATTCCAAACGAGACTTAATACCAAATCTTGAAAGTAGTGGTGCTGTTAATAAACCACTTCTTGTAGTAGCACCCACTAGTGTGAAGGGATTCAGATTAATTTGAATACTTCTTGCATTGGGACCACTATCAATCATGATATCTATCTTATAATCTTCCATAGCTGCATATAAGTATTCTTCCACCACCGTACTTAAGCGGTGTATCTCATCTATAAATAAAACATCATTGGGTTCAAGACTTGTTAATAAACCTGCTAAGTCACTTGGCTTTTCAATCACTGGTCCTGAGGTTTCTTTTATTTGTACACCCATTTCATTGGCTACAATTCTACTTAAAGTAGTCTTGCCTAAACCTGGAGGGCCATGAAATAAAATATGATCTAAGGCTTCACCACGCATCTTGGCAGCCTTAATAAAAATGCTAATATTTTCAATTAGCTGCGGCTGACCTGCAAAAGCCTCCATCTCTTTGGGACGAATACTATTTTCAAACTCTTTATCTAAAGAGTTGATTTCATTATTCGTATTATCTAAAGGTGAATTTACCATGCTTATTTTTAAACTATTAAATTACAATATTGACCATCTTCCCTTTTACAAATATGAGCTTTTTAATAGGTTTATCCTCCACCCATTTTTTAATCACCTCATTGTCTAAAACAATAGCGCGCACTTGATCTTCGCTAGCGTCAAGCCCAATAAGAATATTAGCTCTTAACTTTCCATTAATGCTAATGGGATATTCTTTCTCAGTTTCAGTTACATACTGTGCATCAAAAACCGGGTAAGCGGCATCTACCACTAAACCTTCCATGCCCAATACCTGCCACAACTCTTCTGCAAAATGGGGCGCATAAGGGGTTAACAAAATCACTAACTGAGATAAAATTTCTTTTTTATGGCAATTCAAATCGGCTAGTTCGTTCACACAAATCATAAAACTACTCACCGCGGTATTAAAACTAAAGCGCTCTGTATCTTCTTCAATTTTTTTAATAGCCTTATGTAGTACTTTTAATTCAGCAGCCGTTGGCTTCTCATCCACCCAAACCTTTCCTTTGATTTCATCAAAAAATAAGCGCCAGCATTTTTTTAAAAAACGGTGCACCCCTTCAATACCCTTGGTATCCCATGGTTTACTTTGCTCCACCGGACCTAAAAACATTTCATACATTCTAAAAGTATCGGCACCATATTTTTCTACTAAGTCATCCGGGTTCACCGTATTAAATTTCGACTTAGACATTTTTTCTACTTCAACGCCACAAATATATTTACCGTCCTCTAAAATAAATTCAGCTTTAGCATAATCGGGCTTCCATTTTGTAAACGCGGTCGTATCTAATTCCACCCCGTCTACTATATTTACATCCACATGCAAGGCGTCTACTTCATGCGCATGCTTTAATCCACTTGATACAAATTTTTGTGTGCCTCTTATTCTATATACAAATCGAGAACTCCCTTGTATCATTCCCTGATTCAATAATTTCTTAAAGGGTTCATCAAAACCTATATGGCCTAAGTCAAATAATACTTTCGTCCACATTCTACTATATAGTAAATGTCCTACAGCATGTTCTGTGCCTCCAATGTAAAGGTCCACTTGTCCCCAATAATCACTTGCTTTTCTGCTACAGAAGGCTGTATCATTGGAAGTATCCATATACCTTAAAAAATACCAACTGCTTCCTGCAAAGCCAGGCATGGTATTGGTTTCATAGTTTTCTGCTTTCCAGGCAGCAATATTTGCCAAAGGACCTTCTCCTTCTGGACCGGGAGAGTAATTATCAACGGTAGGTAATAATAAGGGAAGTTCTTTTTCTGATAAAGGATAAGCTATTCCGTCTTTCCATTTAATAGGAAAAGGCTCTCCCCAATAACGCTGTCTACTAAAAGCAGCATCGCGCATTCTATAATTTATCTTCGACTTGCCAATACCCATGGCCTCTAATTTTTTAGCCACTATGGCAATCGCATCTTTTTGCACCATACCATTTAAAAAATCGCTGTTGGATAAAATAGCTTCTTTAGTAGGATTGGCTTCCTCTCCATTATAGGCATCTCCAATAATATTAGTAATGGGAATATTAAAATGTTGTGCAAATTTAAAATCACGATCGTCCCCACAAGGCACAGCCATAATCGCACCTGTGCCATAACCTGCTAATACATATTCAGATATCCAAACAGGAATTAAAGCATTGTTAAAAGGATTGGTCACATAGGCACCTGTAAAACAGCCCGTAATTTTTTTCTCGGCGATACGCTCTCTTTCACTTCTACTTTTTACATACCCAATATATTCAGCTACTGCAGCTTTATGGGTACTTGGTGTAATGGTTTCAATAAGTGAATGTTCAGGCGCTACCACCATAAAGTCCACCCCAAAAATAGTATCTGGTCTTGTAGTGTATACCTTTAAACTACCTGCATGTCCTTCTATGGCAAAATCAATTTCAGCACCTTCACTTCTACCAATCCAATTGGATTGCATTTCTTTCATAGCATCACTAAACTGAATAGTCTCTAGCCCCGACAGTAGCCTATCTGCATATTCTGTAATTCTTAAATACCATTGACGTAATTTCTTTTTCTCTACTGGATGCCCTCCTCTTTCACTAAATCCATTAATCACTTCATCATTGGCAAGCACTGTACCCAAGGCCGCACACCAGTTCACTTCTCCATACCCACAAAAAGCCAAACGGTATTGCATTAAAATTGCTTGCTTTTCTTTTTCTGAATACGCTTTCCAATCAGTAGCTGTAAAGTTTAAAGCAGTGTCGCCTGGGCAAATATGATTTGCATTGCCTTGTTTTTCAAAAGCGGCTTCTAGTATTGCAATAGGCATTGCTTTGGCTGCCCCTTTATCAAAATAGCTATTAAATAATTGTAAGAAAATCCACTGTGTCCATTTATAATAACTTACATCGCAGGTTTTTACTTCTCTATCCCAGTCAAAACAAAATCCAATATTATCTAATTGCTTTCTAAAATTATTGATATTGTCATAAGTGCTTTTAGTAGGATGCACACCATGTTCAATTGCATATTGCTCTGCTGGCAATCCAAAGGCATCATAACCCATGGGGTGTAGAACATTAAAACCTTTTAGTCTTTTATACCTGCTATAAATATCTGAAGCAATATAACCAAGAGGATGCCCTACATGCAAACCTGCACCACTTGGATAAGGAAACATATCCAAAACATAAGCCTTAGGCTTCGTAGATTCATTACTTACCTTGTACGCCTTTTTTTCCTGCCAAATAGTTTGCCACTTTTTTTCAATGGCCCTAAATTGATACTCCATTTCTTGATTTTCTTTATAAAAGGAGGAAAAACTAACAATTCTTTAACCAAATTTTGAGTAGGCTCCAATTTGAGTAAAAAATGTCCGAATTCACCCTCTGCAAATGTAAGCCATTAGCGTTCAAAACCCTACATTTGCAATGCGAACAAGTAAAAATTTAATGCTATGGCTTCTACCGGAACATCGGCTCTAAAACGCAGCAAACCCAACTACATTTATAGTATTGTTGGGGTGGCCATTGTTTTATTTATTATGGGCATTATGGGCTGGTTATTTTTAAACCTTCAGTCTATTGGGGACAGCTTTAAAGAGGATATTCGTATTAGTGTTTATGTAAGAACTTCTGACAAAAACACGGTGGGTGCCATTGAGAAATTTATAGCAAGCCAACCCTATGCTAAAAATGTAGAGTACATTAATAAAGAAAAGGCGAAGGCCATTTGGAATAAAGAAAACAATGAAGACTGGGGTAAAATTTTAGAGGCTAACCCACTTCCTGAAAGTATTGACTTTTTTGCCAAAGCCGATTATGTAAATACTGATAGCTTAACTAAAATTACAGCCGCTATTGAATCTGCATTCAGTAAAGATGTAGCAGATATTCAATATCCAAAAAGTCTGGTCACTAGTTTAAATGAAAGAGCTACTAAAATTGGAGTTATTTTCTTAGTGATGTCCATTATACTTTGCATTATTGTTATCATTAGTATTGATAACACCATTCGCTTAGCTATGTATAGTAATCGCTTTTTAATTAAGACCATGCAAATGGTGGGAGCTACACGTAATTTTATTTCCAAGCCTTTGTTAATTCGTGCTTTATTGAATGGATTAATTAGTGCCTTTGTAGCCATCTTCCTTTTATTTGGATTAATTGAATGGGCCACTTCGCAGTTCCCTCAAATAGGCATGTTACAAGGTATTAGCAATAGTTTAATTTTATTTGGAGGCCTTATTCTTCTAGGCGTGGGCATTTCAGTATTTAGTACTTATCGCAGTGTACTAAAATATTTAAAAATGAAATTGGACGAATTATATTAATTGTACCAAACTTTTACAAAAAATTTATTGATTATAAAACTTGAAACCATGAGTCAGAAAGAAAAAACTAAATCACTTCAATTCTTTGGTAAATCTAATTATACATGGATGCTTATTGGAGCAGCCTTAATTATAGCAGGCATGTTTTTAATGTCTGGTGGTAAAAGCGCCGACCCGAATGTATTTAATGAATCAGAAGTATATAGCTTTAGACGCATTACCCTAGCTCCTATTGTGGTGATCGCTGGTTTTATTGTAGAGATATATGCGATTTTCAAAAAATCGTAAGAATGAATATTTTTCAATCCATTATTATTGCGATTATTGAGGGCATTACCGAATTCTTACCCATTTCCAGTACGGCGCATATGAAATTTGCCAATCCTTTTTTAGGCATTGAAAGCAGCCCCTTTGTGGACTTGTTTGAAATAGTGATTCAACTTGCAGCCATTGCATCTGTGGTGGTTATTTACAGAAAAAGGTTTTTCGATTTTAAGCATTACAGTTTCTATATTAAATTAATCATTGCAGTCATTCCTGCTTTAATTTTTGGCGCTGCCTTGAAAAAACATATCGATGCTGCCTTAGGTAATTTATGGGTTATTGCCATTGTCATGGTAGCAGGAGGTGTATTACTACTATTCATTGATAAATTCTTTGAAAAAGCAGAAGCTGCTAAAACCGAGCAGTCGGATCAAGAGGATGTTACTTATAAGAAGTCATTTATCATTGGTTGCTTTCAAGTATTATCTATTTTATTTCCAGGACTGAGCAGAAGTGCAGCAACTATTATTGGGGGCATGAGCCAACAATTAAATAAAAAAACAGCTTTAGAATTTTCTTTTTTCTTAGCAGTACCTACCATGCTAGCCGCTTCTGCAAAAAGCACCTTAGATGTTTATAAAACCAATCCAGAAGTTTTTGGACAGGAGAACCTCATAACATTATTGATTGGTGCAATTGTAGCATTTGTAGTGGCTCTATTAAGTGTGCAATTTTTTATGCGCATTGTTGAAAAAAGAGGCTTTGCCCCTTTCGGCTGGTACCGTATAATACTAGGCCTGAGCATCTTAGGGCTTTTATATACCCATTATCTGAACTAAATATTCCCTATAGGTGAGTTCCACAATTATTTAGTATTTTTAAAACACTAAATAATTGCTAATGCAAACAGCTTCTAAAAAAGTAGTGAACGGTTGGGCCATGTATGACTGGTCTAATAGTGTATATAACCTCGTTATTACTTCAACTATATTTCCTGCTTATTACGAAGCAGTGACTGGCGATGGCAATGAAAATACTTTAATTGATAAAATTAAAATTGGTAATTATGAATTTTCAAACACAGCGCTTTATAATTATGTACTAGCGATTGCCTTTGTGATTGTAGCCATCCTCTCTCCTATTCTTTCTTCCATTGCCGATTACAGAGGTAATAAAAAACAATTCCTTCGTTTCTTTTGTACCATGGGAAGTTTATCCTGCGCTTCCTTATACTTTTTTGATAGCAATCATATTACGGGAGGTTTATTTTCAGTCATTATTGCCTGTGTGGGATTTTGGGGCAGTTTGGTTTTTTATAATTCTTACTTACCAGAAATTGCTGCACCTGCAGACCGCGACCGCATTAGTGCCAAAGGTTTTATGATGGGCTATATCGGATCGGTACTTTTACAACTCATCTGTTTTGTCTTTGTATTAAAGCCTGAGTTATTTGGCATTACCGTAGGCAAGGCTTCTCAAATATCATTTTTACTAGTAGGTATTTGGTGGATGGGATTTGGCTGGTTGTCTATTTCAAGACTACCCGAAGGCAGAGGGGTCAAAGGCGCACATACAAAAAACTTAATTACCCAAGGCTATAAAGAATTACATAAAGTATGGATTGAATTAAAAACACTACCCGTACTTAAAAGATTTCTATTTTCCTTTTTCTTTTATAATATGGGTGTGCAAACCGTTATGTTGGCAGCCACCTTGTATGGTAAAAGTGAATTAAATATTCCTACCACTAATTTAATCTTAGCCATATTAATTATACAAATTGTAGCCATTCCAGGCGCGCATATAATGGCCAAACTAGCCAGCAAGTGGGGCAATTTTAATACCATTATGATGGCCATTGGTATTTGGATTGGAGGTTGTATCATGGGCTATTATTTACCTAGAAACGCGGTAGTTCCTTTTTATACTTTAGCCGTGGTGGTGGGCTTTGTAATGGGAGGCATTCAATCGGTGAGTAGAAGTACGTATTCTAAATTAATGCCAGAAACACATGACACCACAAGTTATTTTAGCTTCTTTGATGTTACTGAAAAAATTGCGATTGTTATTGGCATGTTTAGTTTTGGCTTTATTAATGAAATAACTGGCTCACAAAGAAATTCGGTATTGGCCTTGACTATATTTTTTATCGTTGGCTTAATTTTATTGTACCGAACTTCAAAATTAAAAGGACATGCAGGCATTTAGTGTAGAAACTGGTAAATTTAAATTAGATGGTGGCGCCATGTTTGGTGTCGTACCAAAATCTATTTGGAATAAATCCAATCCGGCAGATGATAATAATTTATGTACTTGGGCACTGCGTTGCTTAGTCATTAAAGAAGGTGACCGTACTATTTTAATAGATACAGGCATGGGTGATAAACAGGATGCCAAATTCTTTAGTCATTATTATCCTCATGAAACAGTTGCCTTGGCTGATGCACTTCAAAAATTAAATATAGGGGTAGAAGATATTACCGATGTACTGCTAACGCATTTACATTTTGATCATGTAGGTGGCGCTATTAAAAAATTGGATGATAAATTAGTACCCACCTTTCCCCATGCAACTTATTGGGTAAGTGAAGCACAATGGAATTTAGCCTTGCACCCCAATAGGAGAGAAAAGGCTTCTTTTTTGACTGAAAATATTATGCCCATTAAAGAAAGTGGTCAGCTAAAATTAATTACCCTACCTCCTTTTCAAAGCAATACTAGTTTACAGGAAATTAAATTTACAGAAGCTATAAGCTGCTTAGTAGTTAATGGACATACGGAAGGCATGTTGCTTCCTAAAATAAAAATGGGTAATGAAACTATTGTGTATATGGCAGACTTACTTCCATCCACTGGCCATATACCCCTGCCCTATGTGATGGGCTATGATATGCAACCCCTTATTACCTTAGAAGAAAAAGAAAAGTTTTTAACTACGGCACTTAGGGAAAATTATATCTTATTTTTTGAACACGATGCAGTGAATGAATGTTGCCGTTTAATAGAAACGGAGAAAGGGATAAGAGCGGGTGCAAGCTTTGCTATAAAAGAAATTCTATAGACTTTAGTAAATAATTATTGACAGTAAGTTTTCACTGTCATTATAGAATATACTTATTTGATGTAATAATATATTGTCAATATACCTACTAATTATTTACGAGTTCGATCAAAGAACTTAGAGGATATCTAATATTTTGATAGTCTACCATATCTACTTTAATGCTTCCCACCACAATGGGCGTTTCAATACGAACAGGTATATGATTTTCATCGTCAGTCACCCAAATAGTCATTTTTTCACCCCCATCAAACATACTCCCCTTTAATAATAAGGGTGCTAATTTAATTACTTTAAATTTTCCATACTTAGTAGTAATCACCTCTCTGCCTAAATACTTAAAGTAGGAAGGATATAAATTTTTATCAAGGAAAAAATTAAGATAAATTTTATCATTGATGGCTAGATTTGAATAATTGAAATTTCTGGCCGCATAAATAGCACTCACCACATCAAAAGTACATTCCGATGTTTTATATACTTCCTCTTCAGTACTAGCTGTTCTCGCTTTCTGATTAAACTTCACCATTTCCTTTTTATGAAAAGAACCTTCGTTTATTTGTCTTGTAAATTGATAAGGCAGTAAGGTTTTAGCGTCCACCACCGATTCATATTTATCCCTTACTTTAAAAATCCAATCATATTTTGAGTTAGACTTTCCAATAGCGGTAAATGTAAAAGCGTCATTATCATTAAAGCTAGTGGACTGCACCCTAAAATCGGTTTTACCCGCATTCACATAAAGCCCTATGACATTATAATAAATAGTATAACTAATCTTCTCTCCTGCATTAAAGGCAGTATTATTTAAATTACATAAGCCTTTATCATTACTCGGTAAAAAGGTGAAAAAAGAGAATATAAAAAAAAGGAAATGCATCTTAGTTGTTTACTTGTTGGGGTTGTTTATTTCTTGGAAAGACTACTACAAAATTATTGCTTTATCCTGTAATTAATTAAGAGAATAGAACCAATTATAGCTGGTAATAAAAAATTAACAGACCATATAATGGTACTTACACAGATGAGCATTAAACTATTGTCATAAAAAGGACTTAGTAATAAAACAATAAGCTGTCCTCTAATGACTACATCTGTTATAGCAATGGAAGGAATTAGACTTAAACAAAAAAATAAGACAGATAAGGCTACCCAAAGATCCAGTGTATCAATGGGTATATTAAATATTTTAATCACCCAGGTATACTGTAGTATAAAAACACAATATTTTAAAAAAGCAAATAAGACCAATTGCCCTTTTAATGTAGTTTTTATTTGAAGTAAGGATAACTTTTTTAGCCAGCCAGTAAAATTACCTGGATGAAAATAAATAACAAAGGCAGCAGCTGCAATAAAGGGCCCCACCCATTTTAACCAAGGTAAAAAAGGCAGATTATAAAATAAACCAATGCTTCCAAAAAATAAGGTAATTAATAACTGCGCATAGGATGCCCAAGCCATTTGGGCCAATCCTTTTAATTTATTACCTGCTTCTAAAAATAAAATTCTACCCACATAATCGCCGGATCTAGCGGGGGTAAAAAAGGCAAAAGCCTGGCCCACTAAAACAGATTTATAAGATTTTAAAATGGAAGTGGGACTTAATTCAGCTAGTACCAGCTTCCATTTAATAGATTCCATTAAATAATTTAAACCAAATAAAATAACTAAGACTGCCCACTGAAAAAAGCCAATGGTGTAAAATTGTTGTTTGATTTGATCCCCAAATTGATTTAGATTATCATTTGTAGCTACTTTATTATAAATAGCCACTGCGCATACAATGAATAAAATAAATCCAATAGAATTATTGAAATAAGTTCTTAATTTTTTAAGTAGCTCTTTATTCATTGAGCACAAAGTTCGGAATTTGCAATGATATATGTAACTTTATTGTGCATGTCAAAAACACCCATTATTTTAGGAATTGACCCAGGTACCCAAATCCTAGGGTATGCGATTTTAAAAGGGGGGCCCAAGCCTGCCTTGGTAACCATGGATGTTTTAAAAATGACCAAGGAAAAAGACATTTATGCAAGGCTTCAAATGATTCATGCAAGAATCATCGAATTAATTGAGACATACGAACCCACCCATTTTGCCATTGAAGCGCCTTTTTTTGGGAAGAATATACAAAGTATGCTAAAGCTAGGCCGTGCACAAGGTGTGGCCATAGCAGCGGCCATGCATTTTAAAATTCCCGTGACCGAATATGCGCCTAAAAAAGTAAAGCAATCTATTACGGGTAATGGCAATGCCGATAAGGAAATGATTTGGAAAATGTTGGAGCGTATTTTAGCTATTAAAAAACAACCTAAATACTATGATGCCACCGACGCCTTAGGCGTTGCCCTTTGTCATCATTATCAAATTAGTGGTTTAATTCTACCTGCTGCAAAAATTGTAAAAGGAAAGAAATCGTCTAAAAAAGCCAATAGTTGGGAGGCCTTTCTAACTAAAAATCCGGAGCGACTAAAAAAGTAATTTTCAAAGTAGTAATTATACTAGTATTTAGATTTGAAAGCTTGCATTTGCTTAATCTAAAACTAAGTAGCCCCATTTATAATTTACTTATAATTAAATCTTGAATGGCTTTAAATTCCTCTGTGCTTAAAGAAAGTTTAGGCTGAGAGAATTCCATATCAGCTGCTTCATTAATAGGTATTAAATGTAAATGTGCATGAGGCACTTCTAAACCTACTGTGACCATGCCTACTCTATTACAAGGAAAGCTTTTTTCTATAGCTGCCGCAATGGGTTTTGCGAATATTAATAATTCACTTAAATACGCATCTGGTACTTCAAAAATTTTATCTACTTCTATTTTAGGCACAATTAAAGTATGACCTCTTTGCAAAGGGAAAATATCTAAAAAAGCATAAAACTTTTCCGACTCCGCAATTGTATAAGAAGGAATATCGCCATTGATTATTTTTGAAAAAAGGGTCATGGCTTTTATTTATGTAAGAAAATAATTAGAAGATAATTAGACTGTAATATTATCTACCATATATTTCATCACGCCATTAGGCGCTTGAATTTCTGCTAGCTCTCCTACTTTTTTACCAATCAATCCTTTTCCAATAGGTGAAGATGCAGAAATTTTACCCGCTTTTAAATCGGCTTCTTTTTCTCCTACCAATTGATAAGTCATTGTTTGTTTAGTAGCCTGATTAGTGATAGTAACCTTGGTTAATATAGTTACCTTACTCGTATCAATGGTACTTGTATCCACAATTTTAGCATTGGAAATAGCTGCTTCCAATTGTTTAATTTTTGCTTCCAACATTCCTTGGGCTTCTTTAGCAGAATCGTATTCAGCATTTTCTTTTAAGTCTCCCTTTTCTCTTGCCTCTCCAATAGCTCTAGAAGCAGCCGGACGCTCAACCGACTTCATCTTTTGTAATTGCTCACGCATTTTATCAAAAGTATCTTGGGTGACATATACATTAGTATCGCTCATATCCTTAGTTTAGTTATAAAAAAAATACAACGCCACATAAGTGAGGCGTTGCATGGTACAAAGATATAAAATATTGCTTAAATGATGCCTAATTTTTCCAATACTACCTTAGACATTTTATAGTAGGCCTCCTGGCTATAGCCTGCAATATGAGGTGTTATGATACAATTAGGGTGTAGCATAAGTGCTTCTAAAACAGCCATTTCTTGGCCTGTATGCAGCTCAATGGGCTCTTTTTCTAGCACATCCAGACCCACCCCCCTAATTTGCTGATTTTGAATGGCCTCTAATACAGCAGCGGTTTCCGTAACCGACCCTCTACAGGTACTAATAAAATAAGGCTTCTTTTGAAGGCGATTAAAAAAAGCAGCATTGGCATAATGATGGGTTAAATTGGTAAGAGGTAAATGCAAACTTATGACATCCGCTTTTTCTTGAATCAGCTCAAGTGTTGCAGGTTTTATTTGAGCCGTTTCAAATCCGGTTTTATAAATATCGTGCGCTAAAATATTTACATCAAAGCCAGATAAGACTTTTGCAAAAGCAGAACCTGTATTACCTAGTCCAATAATACCTACAGTTTTTCCTGTAAGCTCATCTGCTCTATTGGCATCCCGAATCCATTTACCTTCACGCACTTCTTTATAAGCACTATGAATTCGGTTCATCAAACTTAATAATAAACCTAGGGTATGTTCCCCCACGGTGGTTCTATTGCCTTCAGGACTACTTACACATAAAATATTTTTACTAGCCGCAAATTCGGTATCGATTAGTTCCATACCACTTCCAATACGGCCAATCCATTTTAATTGATGGGTTTTTGCTAAAATAGCAGCATCTATTTTTAAACGCGTAGTTACAATTAATCCGGTTGCTGTATCAATACAATCCATTAAGGCTTCATAGCTAATAGCAGGTTCATATTGAAGGGTATATCCTTTTTCTTTTAAAGTATCTATTAAAAAAGGATGCACAGGTGCTGTTATAATAATTTTCAAAGACATCTATTCAATATGCATTTTAAAGGTTAAGGCCGCATAGTCATCATAGGTAAGGTTCTCCGCTCTTTTGGTAAATAGCGGATCCTGCAATTGCGCTGCACTAAAATAAGGCTTTAATGGATTTCTTAACATTTTTCTTCTTTGACCAAATGCCATTTTAACAATATGATAGAATAGTTTTTCAGAAACAAATTTCGGAAAATTATCTTTTCGCGTTAGCTTAATAACCCCACTCATAACTTTAGGAGGCGGGGTGAAAGCAGTCGGTGGCACATCAAATAAATAAGTCACATCATAGAAGGCTTGCGTTAAAACACTTAATATTCCATAGGCCTTTGAATTAGGCTTGGCCGCAATTCTTTCTGCCACTTCTTTTTGAAACATACCCACCATCATGGGCACATGCTCTTTCCACTCTAAAATTTTAAATACAATTTGCGTAGAAATATTATAAGGAAAATTGCCTGCCACTACAAATTCATTCTCAAAAGGTAGAGCCGCGTCCAAAATATCAGCCAGTATTAATTTGTCTTTTAATTCGGGGTATTCAGTACATAAAAAAGCCACTTTTTCACGGTCTAATTCAATGGCTTTAAATGACTGCGTGGGAATGTCTTGGATATACTTCGTTAAAGCCCCTGCCCCTGGGCCTACTTCAAGCAATTGCTTGATGGGCTGCTCTAGCAATACTGCCTGAATATCCTTACAAACTTGAGCGTCATTTAGAAAATGCTGCCCCAATGATTTTTTTAGCGTGTATTGCATGAGGCAAAGTTAGGTTTTTGTGCGTACTTTTACAGCCTAATCAAATGGATATGAACCCAGACATCAGAAAACCAATTATAGGCTTTACCTGCGGCGATTTAAACGGTATTGGCATTGAATTAATCATTAAATCACTGTCCGATAGCCGCATCTTAGATTTCATCATTCCTGTCGTTTTTGCCAATAATAAATCCATTAATTTTTATAGAAAAGGGCTACCAGAATACGCCATCAATTTTGCAGCTACTACCGACCTTTCTAAATTAAATACCAAGCAAGTAAACTTAGTGAACTGCTGGGAAGAAGAAGTAGAAATTACCCCAGGTGAGATGTCAGCCTTAGGCGGAAAATATGCATTGATTTCTTTAGAAGCTGCTGTAGCCGCTTTAAAAAATAAACAAATTGACGGACTAGTTACCGCCCCTATTCATAAAAAAAATATTCAATCTCCTAATTTTAATTTTAGCGGACATACTCCTTATTTGCAAGCTGCTTTTGGGAATACCGAAAACCTAATGCTACTCGTTGCCGATAATTTAAGAATGGCATTGGTTACTGAACATGTAACTATACAAGAAGTAGGCAAGCACATTACCAAGGATAAAATAAAACAAAAGCTAAATATTTTAAATAGTAGTTTGAAAAAAGATTTCGGTATTGATGCACCCCGCATTGCCGTATTAGCCTTAAACCCACATGCAGGCGATGAAGGTTTAATTGGTAAAGAAGAAATTGAAATTATCAAACCTGCCATTAAAGAAAGCAAGCAACAAATGCTAGTATACGGACCTTATTCTGCAGATGCCTTTTTTGCTAGAGGTGCACATGAAAAATTTGACGGTGTACTTGCCATGTACCATGACCAAGGATTAATTCCTTTTAAATCATTGGCCTTTGGAGAGGGTGTGAATTTCACCGCAGGACTTCCTATTGTTAGAACAAGTCCCGACCATGGCACTGCCTTTGATATTGCAGGAAAAGCTAAGGCAGATGCAGGTTCTTTTACAGCAAGTATATTTGAATGTGCAAGAATTATTCATGCAAGACAAGGTTATACCGATATGCGCCTAAACCCACTTAAGAAAATTAGTGCAAGAATGTTTGCAGGTGCGGTGGATGAAAGATTATACGAAAACGAAAATTAAACAAGAATTTAAAGGCAATTAAAAAGGGCATGCTTTTTTTAATTGCACTAAGGATTGAAAACCCCAAGATGGCTGCAATAAATTTGCTTTAGTTTGAGCATTAAAACACAATTCTGCTTTTTGAATCAATGGCTTTACTGATTTACATCCACCACCAAATATATAAGGTATTTTTTGTTGGATATTGGCTTCCAAAACATAGGCCCTAGGATTATTTGGATTCAACTTCTTAGCAAGGCTTAAAGATTTTTTAATTTTACCTTCATAGGTTAACCACCTCAATAGAGGATTCACTGACATCTTTGCAGTATAGGCCAAACTTTCTGCACAATACACTTCGTCATTGGCCATAATGGATTTTGCCCTACCCACCCATAATAAAGCATCATTGGCTAGCGCATCTTTATCGCCCATATTTAAAAGACACATGATAGATTTAGTCATTCCAGCATAATAAGGAATTAACCAATTGGTTTTATTCACTGCATAAAGCTGTTCAAATTGTAGATATAATTCTTGATAGTCTATGTTTTTGTTTGCCTGATGGAATTGTAGGACAGCTGTCTCCAAGGTTTTATTTGTAGCGCTTACCTGCGCTTGCGCCTTCAACAAGGAAATAGAAAAAAATAAAATGTAAAAAAAACTGCGCATTTTTTAAAAAATATTATTAGGGACACCTTTGTTAATAGTGTACTTAGAATAAGTTATTTCAATAGTTCCTTTTTTATTTTTAAGGGCCTTTTGTTTAGCAGCAGGGTCTTCGTCTCCAAATTCTAAAGTAATACCATTAGGCAATTTATAATCTTTGGTGTTAAAACTAAAAATAATTTTACTAGCAAGTCCTTGTTTGGCATACTCACCATACTGCATCATAATTTCATAACTGCCGTTTTCCTTCGTGGTCGTAGCAGTCTTATATACCAAGGCTTCTAAGGGATCAATCCATAAAGTAGAAATTACCCAGTCTAAATTATCATCTGTTGGAATTAATTTAATAACTGTTAGATTCTTACCATTCAATACCTGATTGCCTGCAGGTATAGTGGTATACTGCTTTGTATTTAATAAAGTATTAATGGTTAGCGATACCCCACCCCTTGGTAACAAGGAAATGCCCCCTTCTTTTTTTACTTTTAATAAATTAGGCTTTTTAAAATATACTTTTACTTTGCCTAAAGAGGCCTTGATAAAAGCAACATCTGTTTTCATAACCCCTTCTGCTACATAGTCATTTACCTGTGCTAGTTTTTGACTTACTTTTTCTATCAAGGGATCGGTTTGGGCCATCGCAGTTGACGAAAAAAATAAAGAAATTGCCAATGACAAAGAGTACAATACAATATTTTTAGATTTCTTAGGTTGCATCTTAACTGAGTATATCTTTTTTCTTAATAATAATAACAGAGGCCGTTACAAATAAAATTATGTGCAGGGTTAATACCATTAAAGAGGTTTTAATTTTAGGAATATTTAAAATACTTCCTCTAATAGCTTCATTATCCAAATTCACTTTAATATCGAAAAATTCTTTCCAATTATTCATGTGGGTCGTAAATAAATAAGGCTTTACTATATTGAATAAAGGAATATTTAAAGTGCTTAAAATAGTAAAAAAAACAATAGCACTCATCGTACCTACAATGGGACCAATAGAATTGCTAGATAAGCTTGACATTAGAAAACCAAGGCTGGTAACGGTTAGCAAAGAAAAGCTAGCAAATACAAAGGCGCCTACATATCTCCACAAAACATCTGACTGCTCAATCAATACTACATAGTTAGACTTCATTAAAAATAAATCGTCGGTACCGAATATCCACATACTTACAAATAGCGCTAAGAAGGCCAGCCATATTAATAGTAAAATGGTATAAATGCTGGCTGCAATAAACTTAGCAATTACCCAATGTGTTCTACTATAAGGGGTGCTAAATAATAAACGAAGTGTGCCTAAATTGGCTTCTCCTGAAATCATATCTGCGGCAATTAAGGCTACTAGCAAGGGCACATGCACTAATAATAATTGCAATAAAATATAACAAATTAAATAGCCGTTCAATACTTTACCATCGACCGTTAAAGTATCATTGATATCCTTCATTAGAAAACCCGCATAAGCATCGCCATCAATTTTTAAACCAAATTGAATGACCACAATAAGAGCTGCGATGGCACCAAAAGCAATATAGGTTCTAGGGCGTCTGAATATTTTATATAATTCTATTTGTATAAGCGACCACATAACTAAGCGTTTGAAGTAATTTGTAAAAAATAATCTTCTAAAGAATTCTTGGTTTCAATGCCCAAGACCGCAATTCCTAACTGGACTAGGCTTTCATTGAGTAAGGCAATTTCCAAAGTAGGTAATTTTAAATGTATGCCTTCCTTTCTAGCTAAGATGTACTTACTAAAACTACCTGTCCTAATACTCGCTAAGGCTAGCTCGTCATTAGTTGTTTTAATTTGTACAATTCTTTTTTCAGGATCTAATAATTCTTTAGTCACCCCTTCTACCATTTTTTTACCCTGATGTATAATTAATATCTGATGGGCCACTTGTTCTATTTCAGAAAGTAAATGAGAAGAAACAAAAACGGTCTTGCCTTCTTCTTTCGCTAAATGTTGTATGAGTGCTCGAATATCTGCAATACCTTGAGGATCTAAACCATTGGTAGGTTCGTCTAATATAATTAAACTTGGATTATGCACCAGCGCAATGGCAATGCCTAGGCGCTGCTTCATACCTAATGAAAATGTTTGCACTTTATCCTGAGCACGACCAGCCAAGCCTACTTTTTCTAAAGTATTTTGAATATTACTCGCTTCAATTTTTTTCTTTCTTACTTTGGCAAATAACTGTAAGTGTTCTGTAGCACTTAAATAAGGGTATAAATCGGGCCTTTCAATAATGGCACCCACCTGCTCTAAAATAGCGTCTCTATTTTTTTGTATGGACTTTCCAAATAACTCAATATTTCCACTACTGGGATGAATCAAAGACAAAAGCATACGAATAGTGGTGCTTTTCCCAGACCCGTTTTGGCCTAAAAAGCCAAAGACCTGCCCAGCCTCTACTTCAAAGCTTAGGTCGTCCACCGCTTTCAGTGTGCCAAAATGCTTACTTATATTTTCTACTTTAATAACTGCCATACTATAATAATAACAAAAAACCCCAAACATAGTTCGGGGTTTTGTATCAATTTAATATTAACTAATACTATTTGTATTGAGGAATGATGCTATTGGCTAATTCTACCATTTGCTTCAATCCATCTTCAGGTAAATTACCTTTCTTAAATTCAGCTAGTACATTAGGTAATTTGTTACTCATCTCTAATAAGAAATGGGCTTCAAATTCTTTTACCTTACGCACAGCTACTTCTTTCAATAAACCATTGGTACCTAAGTATATAATGGCTACTTGTTTTTCTACTGAAAACGGCGTGTATTGAGCTTGCTTTAAGATTTCCACGTTTCTAGCACCTTTATCAATTACCGATTTAGTAGCAGCATCTAAGTCACCACCAAATTTTGAGAAGGCTTCCAACTCACGGTATAAGGCCTGGTCTAATTTCAAAGTACCAGATACTTTTTTCATGGATTTAATTTGTGCATTACCACCCACACGACTTACAGAGATACCTACGTTAATCGCTGGGCGAATACCCGCGTTAAACAAGTTACCTTCTAAGAATATTTGTCCGTCGGTAATAGAAATTACGTTGGTTGGAATGTATGCAGAAACGTCACCCGCCTGTGTTTCAATAATAGGTAAGGCTGTTAGAGATCCTCCACCCTTTACTAAATGCTTAATAGAAGCAGGTAAATCGTTCATGTTTTTTGCTACTTCATCATTCGCAATAACTTTTGCAGCACGCTCTAATAAACGACTATGCAAATAGAATACATCACCAGGATATGCTTCACGTCCTGGAGGGCGACGTAATAATAAAGAAACCTCACGATAAGCCACCGCTTGCTTAGATAAATCGTCATAAACAATTAATGCTGGACGACCTGTATCACGGAAGAACTCTCCAATGGCTGCACCTGCAAATGGAGCGTAGAATTGAAGCGGTGCAGGATCTGCTGCTGGAGCTGCTACAATAATAGTATAAGCCATCGCGCCATTATCTTCTAATGTTTTCATCACACCTGCAATCGTAGATGCTTTTTGTCCAATGGCTACATATATACAGTACACTGGTTTACCTGCATCGTAGAATTCTTTTTGATTGATAATAGTATCAACACAAATTGCAGTCTTACCTGTTTGACGGTCACCAATGACTAACTCACGTTGTCCACGTCCAATAGGAATCATCGCATCAATGGCTTTGATACCTGTTTGTAATGGTTCTTTAACTGGCTCACGGAAAATTACCCCTGGTGCTTTACGCTCCAATGGCATTTCGTATAAGTCACCTTTAATAGGACCTTTACCATCGATAGGCTCTCCTAATGTATTAATAACACGACCTGTAAGACCATCCCCTACTTTAATAGAAGCAATCTCTCCAGTTCTTTTTACTTTGTTTCCTTCTTTGATACCTTTACTATCACCCATCAATACCACACCCACATTGTCTTCCTCTAGGTTCAATGCAATTGCTTTAGTGCCATTCTCAAATTCAACTAACTCACCACTTCTAACACCATTCAAACCATATACACGGGCAATACCATCACCCACTTGTAATACAGTTCCTACTTCTTCTAAATCTGCTGAAGCATTAAAGTTGCTTAATTGTTGTCTAAGAATCGCCGAAATTTCATCTGGTTTAATGTCCGCCATAACAGTCTATTTTAATGTATGATTATTTATATTTTACTAATGAACTCGTTGTTCAAAAATTGTTTTTTAATGTCTTTTAAATCTCTAGCAATACTAGCGTCTACTAAATTATTATTAAACTCTAGTACAAAACCGCCAATTAAACTTTCGTCAGTTTTAGTGGTTAGTTCAACCGTTTTAAAATCGGCAGCCGATTTTACTTTTTGTTCGATCGATTTTTTAATTTCTTCACTTACCGCTACTGCAGTGGTTAAAGTTACTTGATGAATACCTTTGATTTCATTGTACTGCTCAATAAAGGCTGTGGCCATTTCTGGTAATTCTAATTCTCTTCCTTTTTTCACTAATAAAACAGTAAAAGAATTGGTTAATACGCCTACTTTATTTTTAAGCACTTCATTAATGATGCTATTTTTTTGATCGGCTTTAATGATAGGACTACGTAACATATTTACAAATTCGCTACTTGCATGACATGCCGCTTGAATATATTTCATATCAGCATACACGGCCTCTAATTGACCTTGTTCTGTGGCTAAATCTAGTAAGCTCTTTGCGTATCTACCTGCTAAACGTGCGTTGGGCATTTTTTAAAATTTAGTTTAACTTAACTCCGTCTGCTAATTGCTTAATATAAGTTTCTTGCTCTGCTTTATTCGTAAGCTCGCGTCTTAATACTTTCTCTGCCACTTCCACCACTAAGCTTCCTACTTGGTTTTTTACTTCCGTTAAGGCTGCATTTTTTTGTTGGTTAATAGCTACTTGCGCATCTGCCACAATTCTTTCATATTCAGACTTCGCTTTATCCTTTGCTTCTGCTATCATTTTCTCTGAAGCTTCTTTAGCCTCTTTGATAAGGGTAGCTCTTTCTTCTCTTGCTTTAGCTAATAATGCTTCGTTTTCATTTTGCATAGCAGTTAAATCTGCTTTCATTTTGTCTGCCTTGGCTAAAGAATCCTCAATGCCTTTCTCTCTGTCAGAGATGGCTTTCAACATAGGCTTCCAAGCAAACTTGCCTAATACAACAAGTAGTCCAAGAAAGGCAACAGTATTCCAAAATACCAATCCGATATCTGGCAACACTAATGGGTTTATTTCTAAAAACATAATCCTTAATTTATCTTAATGATTTAAAATCTTTTATCTACAATCTTTTCTTTTTACAATCTTTTTCTACAACAGTTTGTTTAAAAAATTATAGGCCCTTCGCCCTGTGCTAGGGCCTATAATGCTTTTGGAAATCTTTTGATAGATTATCCGTTCCCCAATAGGGCAACCACCACCGCAAATAAGGCTACGGCCTCAACGAAGGCAGCCATTACGATCATGTTAGAACGAATATCATTCACTGCTTCTGGTTGACGAGCAATACTTTCTACCGCTCCTTTACCAATTAGACCGATGCCAATTCCAGCACCGATAGCAGCTAATCCAGCGCCGATTGCGGCAACACTTCCTACTACCATTTTTTTACGTTTTAATTGTTATTGAAAAAAAATTTATAAATATTATTAATGATGTGCTTGATCATGATGTCCTTCCTCTGATGCCATTCCAATATACATTGCAGTAAGCATGGTAAAAATATAGGCTTGTAAAAAAGCAACTAGCAATTCTATCAAGAATATAAATATTACAAAAGGTACTGCTACTGCGGCTGCATAAACTGTTTTGAAAATAAATATTAAACAAACCAAACTCAATACTAAGATATGACCCGCAGTGATGTTTGCGAAAAGTCGAATCATTAAAGAAATAGGTTTGTTAAACACCCCAATTAATTCAATAGGTGCTAAAAATAATTTCATAGACCAATGCATACCAGGCATCCAGAAAATATGCTCCCAATAGTTTTTATTAGAACTTAAGTTCACCACAATAAAAACACAAACGGCTAAAGTCATGGTGAAAGCAATATTACCACTCACATTCGCACCGCCTGGAAATAAAGGAATAAGACCTAAAAAGTTATTCGTTAATATTAAAAAGAAAATAGTTAATAAGAAAGGCATATACTTTGCATAACGCTTGGCTCCAATATTTGGAAGCGCAATTTCATCTCTTACAAATAAAACAATGGGCTCCATAAAAGACTGAAGTCCCTTAGGGGCTGAAGTAATTCCTGTTTTCTTATAAGCGCCTGCAGCAGTTAATATCACCAACAATAAAATGATCACTGATATAAATAAACTAGCTACGTTTTTTGTAATAGAGAAGTCCCATAATTTTTTACTCGCTTCTACATCTACTTCACCCGCAGCGTTTAGAATTTTAGCCTTGCCTTCTACTAATTTGTAATTAAAGTTTCCTTTGTAAACTGCTGGCTCATGATGTTCGTCAATTAATTTAGCAGAAGAGAAAACTTCAAAGCCTGCTGGTGTATATAAAATAACAGGTAAAGAAATAGAGGTATGACCCCATAAATGCCAGCTATGGTCATCCTTGATATGCTCCAAAATTGTTTGGGTTACATTAAAGCTACCTTCTTCTTTTGCAGCAGCTTCTTTTTCATTCGCAAATAAAGGCGTAATATTTAATAAGAAAATACTTACGAAACTGACTATCAATAGGGGTTTAAGGCGCTGAAGGACCATACGAATTTCAAAATTTGCTGCAAAGATAGGAAATATGCATCTGAAATTGAATAAATTTAAAGAGAAATTGTAGGCAAAAATGGAAATTTGAATTCAATCTAAAAACTTGAAAATCAATACTTTATACTCCTGTCATTTTTTTCTTAGCAGCAAACTGCATTTCACTCAATTTTGCATAAAAACCGCCTACTGCTAAAAGCTCATTATGCGACCCCATTTCCATGATTTCACCCTTGTCTAAAACAATGATTTTAGAGGCTTTGCGGATAGTAGAAAGGCGGTGCGCAATAACAATAGAAGTACGCCCTTTAATTAAGGTTTCAATGGCTTTTTCAATGAGCTGCTCACTTTCGGTATCGATAGAAGAAGTGGCTTCGTCTAAAATTAAAATAGAAGGGTTGTATAATAAAGCCCTGATAAAACTTAATAATTGTCTTTGGCCTAAACTTAAAGTAGCCCCTCTTTCCATTACTTGATAATCGTAAGCACCGGGAAGTTGCATAATAAAGTCGTGCATGCCAATCATTTTGGCAGCTTCATGCACTTGCTCTTTGGAAATACTTGTATTGCGTAAGGTAATATTATCATACACTGAACCTGAAAATAAAAATACATCTTGCAATACCACGCCAACAGAAGCGCGCAAACGACCTAGTGCAAAAGATTCTATAGGATGATCGTCTAATAATATGCTACCCGACTGATAAGGATACAAGCGATTGAGTATACTTATAATAGAAGTTTTACCAGAACCTGTTTGTCCCACGAGTGCAATGGTTTCACCCGCTTGCACTGTAAAATTTATATTCTTTAAAACAAAATTAGGCTCGTTATAAGCAAAGGAAACATTTTGAAATTCTATTTTACCTTGTATTTTTTCAGGTGCATAGGTTCCTTCATTCAATGTAACATCTTCATTGTCTAAAATCTTAAATACGCGCTCGGCCGCCACCATACCCATTTGTAGCACATTGAATTTATCGGCAATCATTCGAAGGGGTCTAAAAATTTGATTTAAAAATAAAATAAAGGCGACGAGTAAACCTGCGTCCAATGTCCTATCTGCCACCCACCAAACAATTAAACCAGTGCTTAAAGCTAATACCACTTCTACTACTGGAAAGAAAACCGAATACGCAAAAATAGCCTTGATGTTTGCTGCTTTATGCCCTTCATTAATTTTAGTAAACTTGGACATTTCTTTTTCTTCTGCTGCAAAAGTTTGCACCACTTGCATACCCGAAATATGTTCTTGCACAAAGGCATTTAAAGCAGCTACTGCATTTCTGACTTGTATAAAACTTTTATTAACGCTTTCTTTAAAATAATAAGTTGCTACCATCATAATAGGAAAAGGAATCAAACAAATAAGTGTCAATTTCCAATCAATGACAAACATAGTAATCAGCGTTACAATTATAGTAAGTAAGTCTGCTAAAATAGGAATGAGCCCGTCAGAAAAAATATCGTTGATGCTTTCTATATCATTTATGGTGCGTGTGGTTAAAGTACCAATAGGTGTTTTATCGAATTGACGCATTTCCCAATGCATAATTTTATCATAGACCTTATTGCGTAAATCTCGAATGACTTGCTGCCCCAGCCATGCCATACCAAAAGTGAAAAAGAAGCGCATGATGGTTTCAAAAATGATAAAGGCTACCTGAAATAAAGTAATGGATAAGATAAGATGTATCACCGATTCAAAAGCATTGCCTGGCAAAAACCAATTTACCCAAAAAGGCAGGCTGACTACTTTACCAATAGCTGCATTCACTGTTGCTTGAATTAAATAAGGCCTTACAGGGGTGGTAAAAGCGAGAAAAATAGATAAAAACACAGATGCCAAAAACACAGAGCGGTAGGGCTGTACAAATGAAAAAACACGCTTTAAAAGCGATAATTGAAATATTTTTTTTGGCTCTTTGCTGGGCATTGCAGTTCAAAGTTACACTATCTGTTTGTTCTTTGTAAAAATCCTAGCGCTTTTACGTATTTTCGTAATAAGATGGAAGCCTTACCAATCGATATTGATGCTGAGATTGTAACAAAATACAATTTAGATGAAGAACAAGAAAAAAAAGAAATTGTTCGTCATTATCGTGCATTATTAAGGGCACTCAGAGAAAAACTAAAAAAAGGGGATAAAGAATTACTTCGAACTGCATTTGAGATGGCCGCAGACGCGCATAAAACCATGCGTCGAAAAAGTGGAGAACCCTATGTATTACACCCTCTTGCGGTGGCCATGATTTGTGTAGAAGAAATAGGCCTGGGAGTAAGAAGTACCATTTGTGCTTTATTACATGACACGGTAGAAGATACCAATAT
>JBILDC010000036.1:0-2615 GCA_044352855.1 Sediminibacterium sp.
ACTCAGTATTAAACCTGTTTTCTCTATATCCAGCTGTTGCAGAATAATTAAATTCTTCTAAGCCAGTATTATACAACCAATAATCAGGTGTTCTAGCATTGCCTCCTTTTTTATACGTTGCTTGTATACGATAACTGAATTCAGGTAAGTTTAAAGGACTTGCCTCGTACATACCATTGAAAACATATTGTTTGTTATTAGAAAAATAAGTGGAATTAAATTCGGCATTTTTACCCGCTTGCTTTAGCAAAGGTTTTGGTTCAATCAACACGGCGCCTGCAATAGCATCACTTCCGTACCTTAGCGCTCCTGCCCCTTTTAAAACAGTAAATTTATCTGCTATAAATGGATCTATTTCTGGCGCATGATCTGTACCCCATTGCTGACTCTCCAGTCTTACACCGTTATTTACTAACAGAATTCTTTGGCTATGAAGACCATGTATTACAGGTTTAAAAATAGTACTCCCTGTTTGTAAAACAGCTACCCCATTAACCTGTTTTAAAATTTCACCTAAAGATTGTCCTCTTGTTTTTTCAATTGCTTTTGCACTTAACTCTTCTCTAATAGTATTGACCATTAGATCTTTTTTTGAACGAACACTAACCGTTTCTAATTGATTAAATGAATGCGGGAGTCTAAAATTCTTAATTAGATTTCTTTGTACTGCTGTTTTTAAAACTACGCTATCACAACTAATATGATTCACTACAATCGTATAATTACCTGCACATAAATCATAAAAATGATACTGCCCTTTTACATCAGTTACAAATTTTAATCCAAGTTCTTTTATTTCAACAACAGCCTTATCCAATGGCGCATTATTAGACGCATCAATTACAAGTCCAGACAAAACTAATTTACAGTTTTGACCTTGCGCATTGACTGTCAAATAAGTTGACATAAAAACAATGGTCATGAATAAAAAAGACCAAAGGCTTTTTAGTGCATTCAAAATAATACAATTAATAAAATACTCGAAAATAGAGAAATAGACCGCTTAAGTAGTTGAATAACTTAAGATAAAAATTGAATTAACAAGTTGGAGGACCGCGAGAGTCGGAATGAATCGCATCTTGAGAAATAACCTTCGCCTCAAATGTTACATTTCGAGGTTGCGCAATCGCTGGTGTTGCAATTTCAATACTAAAATCGTAGTCCACAAAAGGTGTGGTAGCTACCTGAAAATCAAAAGTACAATGCAGTTCTGTTTTTTCAATTTGCTCAATAGGCAAATCCTTGTGCACCGAACAGCTATTGGGATCGATATGTTTTGCAACTACATCGTGAATGGATTTTTGTGGCGTGATGCTAAATGCAAAAACCACTAGCATCGCTAGCGCAAGAAACTGCTTAAAGGTTTTATTAAATAGCATATTACAAAGTTAACCTATTTTTAATAAATCGCATTGCCTACGGGATGTGCTGGCGCAAATTGCAAGCCCAATAATTTAGCCATGGTCGTGGCCAATTGTTTTTGATACAATTGTTGGTTGGCAGTTTGTTCGCCCATCTTGGATTGCATTGCAGCTGCAATTTTAGATAGGTTAGAATTGTTTTCCGGACCCATTAGCCCAAACCATATACTAGAAGCGCCTTTGACGTCGGCACCATGATCTGTCCAAGCATCACCGAAGCCACGGCCATGGTCTGTAGTAATTAATAAATAGGTATTGTCTTTATAGCCGGGGGTACTTTGAACCCATTGCCAAAGATCGGCCACCCATCTATCCACTTGATGCGCTGCATCTAAGTAGGCGGAATAATTGCCTTCATGCGCCCACTCATCTGTTTCACCATAACTAATGTACATGACTTTTGGACGCTGCGTTGTCAAATAATATTTTGCTTGTTGATGTGTAAAGACATCTAAACACTCCACTTCTTTAAATGGTTTATAACTATTTTGAAGCATGTCTTCCAACATTTTTGTTTGTGGATCTTTTACAATGCTTGATAGATTTTCAAAAGCATTGATCACCGGAAAACCTGACGCAGCTTCATTTAAAATACGATTGTAGGCATCCCATGCACCAAATGCAATGACTTTATTTTGATAGGATTTTTGTGTTTGTAAAAATGCCAACACATTTTGATATGGATTAGGAGGATAATTATTGGAATTAATTGCAGTATCAGGATTGCCCGTAAAAATTTCATTGTACCCAGGATAAGAGAACCAATATGAATTCGCAACATCCACTTTATTTTCTTTAAAACGATTGCCAAATAAAAGTCCTTTTTTAGCCATGCTTTGCCAAAAGAATGGGAGCAGTTTTGTCTGACGCTCGGACACCGAAATAGATCCATACTTATTATAGAGGTAGGCGCTATCACCGTGATTGAATTTTTTATGATTGGCCAAGGCAAAATCCATCCCGTTAAAAACTTCCTGCCATCTTAAGCCATCGGTGGTAATAATAATTAAATTAGGGGCCTTTGATTTTGTATTTTCTTGCGCATGCGCAGCTAATGAAAAACTACTAAATAGAATTAAAAGAAATTGCTGAAGGCAATGTTTAATAAAAGGTAGATTGAGTTTCATAGTTTACAGCTTAATTAATATGTAATTTGCAATATTTATAGGTATTAACCCAATGATTTTAAACCTT
>JBILDC010000006.1:0-108448 GCA_044352855.1 Sediminibacterium sp.
TTAATAACTGGTAAGTCTCTACACTATATATACCACTTTCTGCAATACTTAATTTTCCTTTAGGTAGTTTATTTTTAAGTTCTAATGAATGTTCAATATTCACTTCAAAAGATTTTAAACTTCTATTGTTAATACCTACTAGATCTACTTCATCACAGATATACTCTAATTCTGTTTCGTCGTGTAGTTCTAATAAAACCTCCAAACCTAATGCTTTTGCCTTGGCCGCTAATAATTGAGTAGTAGCGGGTGTTAAGCAAGAAGCAATTAATAAAATCACTGAAGCGCCATAAGCCTTTGCTTCAATAATTTGAAATTCATCAATGATAAATTCTTTTCTAAGCACTGGTATATCATTTTGGATAGCAATTGATAAATCATCTAAGCTACCGCCAAAAAATTCGGTATCGGTTAATACAGATATACCCGCAGCACCAAATTTATGATAAGCAGCAGTCACTTCTTTTACAGAAGCCTTATCATTTATAATGCCTTTAGAGGGAGACATTCTTTTAAATTCAGCAATGATACCCGTAGTACACTGCTTTTGTAAATTAGCTTTTAAAGAAAGGGCTTGCTTTGTGAATAAGGGCATAGCTTCTAGTTGCGTAATACTAATTTCATTTTTACGCGCAGCTACTTCCTTCAACTTCTGAGCAACGATGGTAGCTAATATATTAGTACCTGTTATTTTACTACTCATTGTAAACTAATTAATTTTTCTAAACATTTATTGGCAGCCCCCGATTCTAAACTTGTAACCGCTGCTTGAAAAGCTAATTCATAGCTTTCATATTTGCCTGTTACAAATAATGCCATGGCTGCATTAGACAATACCACTGCATTTTGTGACCAACTGCCCTTCCCTTGAATAATATTTTTAAATATAGCAGCTGCTTCTTCCACTGTCTTGCCCCCATGCAATTCTTGGCTAAATACTTTTTTCTTACCCAACTGATAAGGTGTCATTATATACTCCCCTTTATTGGTGATAACCTTTGTATCGGTGGTTAAAGCAATTTCATCATAGCCATCTAAACTATGTATTAGGGTAAAATCTTTGCCAATGGACTGTAATAAATAATTATATATTCTAGCCATCTCTAAATTATAAACGCCAATTAACTGATACTTTGGTTGAGCAGGGTTCACAATAGGACCTAGCATATTAAAAAAAGTACGCACGCCTATATTTCTTCGAATGGGCCCCACTGTTTTTAAAGCAGGGTGAAATAAAGGCGCATGTAAAAAACAAATACCTGCTTCTTTTACTTCTTTAGCCAGTAATGCTTCTTCATTTTTAAAAGTATAGCCCAATTGCTCCATTACATTTGAAGCACCGCTTACACTAGAAGCGCCATAATTACCATGCTTCACTACAGTTTGTCCTGCACCGGCTACTATAAAACAAGCAAGTGTAGATATATTAAATGTATCCTTGCCATCACCTCCAGTTCCTACAATATCAATGGCATCATCCGCCCCTAAATTCACTTTTACTGCTAAAGAAAGTAAGGCATCTCTAAAACCCATTAACTCCTCAATGGTAATGCTGCGCATTAAATAAACTGTGACAAAGGAAGTAATTTCATGATCGTTATACCTGCCTTCAGAAATTTCCACTAGTACATCTCTGGCCTGCTCTCTAGTTAAGGTCTTATGCTCAAATAAATATTGTAATAATTTTTTCATGCTTATTTTTTTAACCAATTAGCTATAATAGTGGCACCCAATGGGGTTAACACACTCTCTGGATGATATTGCACCCCTTTGATATCATAATTTTTATGTTCTAAAGACATAATAAAACCTTGGTCATCTTTAGAAGTAATTATTAATTCGGCTGGAAAGTTTTTTTCATCTACCACCCAGCTATGATAACGCCCCACATTAAATGTAGTAGGCATTCCTTCAAACAAACTAGAACTATTTGTAATATGCACAGGCGTTGCAACACCATGATACACTTTACTTAAATTAGTAAGCTTTGCTCCAAAATTTTCTCCAATGGCTTGTTGTCCCAAGCATACGCCAAAAATAGATTTACTAGCTGCGTATTCTTTTAGTAGAGCTAATAACAAGCCCGACTCAGAAGGCAGTCCTGGACCAGGTGACAATAATATTTTATCAAAGGCCTTAATATCCTCTAATGCAATTTCATCATTTCTATGCACTTCAAAACTAGCCATGGGCGCTATCTCCCTTATCAACTGTACTAGGTTGTAGGTAAAAGAATCGTAATTATCAAAAACCAATATTTTCATTTTCACTTATTTCTATGTTCAATAATAATAGTTCTATATTTTAATTTCTATACTCAAAAATTAAGCATGAATTTTTTCAGCTAAAACAATGGCCATTTTTAAGGCGTTCAATTTATTATTCACTTCCTGCAACTCATTTTCTGGTACACTGGCAGCCACCACACCTGCACCCGCTTGATAAGTAAGTGTGTTTTGCTTACTTAAAAAAGTGCGTATCATAATGGCTTGGTTGCAAGAACCATCAAAACCTAGAAAACCAATACAGCCTCCATAATACGACCTCTTAGTAGGCTCAATAGCATCAATTAATTGCATAGCTTTAAACTTAGGCGCGCCACTTAAAGTGCCTGCAGGAAAAGTTTTAGAAACCAATTGTAAAGGGTTGGCATCTTTTGCCACCAGCCCTTCTACCTCACTCACTAAATGAATTACATGACTATAATAATGTACCTGACGATATTGCGTGACTTTCACTTCCGTACATACACGACTTAAATCGTTTCTAGCTAAGTCTACGAGCATTACATGCTCCGCATTTTCTTTAGGATCGTCTAATAGTTGTTGGGTCATGGCTGCATCCTTGGCTTCATCGCCTGTTCTTTTAAAAGTGCCTGCAATGGGATGCACAACGGCCTTGCCATTTTTAATAATAATTTGCGCTTCTGGAGAAGAGCCCATTAATTTATAATCACCGTAATCAAAGAAGAATAAATAAGGAGAAGGATTAATATTTCGAAGCGTTCTGTATACATTAAACTCATCGCCTTGAAAGCCTTGCTGAAACCTTCTACTTAATACAATTTGAAATACGTCGCCGCGCATACAATACTGAATGCCTTTTTTAACCGCGTCACGGTACTGCTCATCCGTTAAATTAGAACTTTCCTCCCCTTTCATTGTAAAAGGATATTGAGGTAGGTCCTTACTTTTAATATAAGATATGAGCGCATTGTAATCGGAAGCAATACCTGCAATTTTATTTTCACAAATAAATATTTCGTCTTTAAAATGATTAAATGCAATCACATATTGATATAAACGATAACGCATTAAAGGAATAATAGGATCTCCTTCTTTAAATTGTATAGTATCAAAAAAAGGAATAGCATCATAAGCAGTATAACCATACAATCCTTGCGCAAAAGCAGCTTCTTTCTCTCCAGCACCTTTCATTTCATATTGTTGCATATAGGCCCAGATACGATCGGGTGCATCATGCACATTTTTTATAATTTCTTTCTCTGGCTCTTGGTTCGGATATTTATATTCAATTTCATTTAAAGAAGAAATCTCAATACCTCCAATGGCATTCACCCCAATAAAAGAATAACTATTTTCAGCAGCATGAGAATCGGTGCTTTCTAATAAAATAGTATCCCTATACCTATCTCTTAAACGTAGATAAATACCTACGGGTGTAAAGGTGTCTGCCAACATTTTAGTGACAGTGGACTCAATTATCAATTTTTGCATATTCCTGCGGTCATTCGTTAAAAAAACAAACCCCAACATTGCTGTTAGGGTTCATGTATAATTTGACAATATAGTTATGCCACTACAATACCCTATCGGATTTTGTATGCCACCACCATATATTGTTTGTTTGTTTCATTCTATTGCAAATCTACGTCAATGCGCATTTTCTACCAAAAAAACTATAAGCCATGCTATCAGGCGTTAGCGCCTATAAAACCCCCTTGGTACTGGGTAGTTGATTGCTATGGGGGTTGCGGTGCACAGCCATTTTAATGGCTTTGGCGAAGGCCTTAAAGATGGCCTCAATTTTATGATGCTCATTCTCCCCTTGGCAGCTAATATTCAAATTGCATTTAGCAGCGTCACTGAAAGACTTAAAGAAGTGGAAAAACATTTCTGTGGGCATTTCCCCTACTTTTTCACGGCTAAATTTCGCATCCCATACAATCCAATTTCTTCCTCCAAAATCTATTAATACTTTTGCTTCAGCTTCATCCATGGGTAGCGCAAAACCATAACGCTCCATTCCTCTTTTATCTGTTAAACCTTTTGCGAAGGCTTCCCCTAAGGCCAAACCCACATCTTCAATGGTATGGTGTTCATCAATATGTAAATCGCCATCGCAATGAATAGTTAAATCAATGGAACCATGTCTTGCAATTTGCTCTAACATATGATCAAAAAATCCCAGGCCTGTATGAATATTGGCCTCACCTGTACCATCTAAGTTTAAGGATACCTTAATTTTAGTCTCTTTCGTATTTCTTTCATGCTCTACTTGTCGAAGACCTAGTTTCAAAAAAGAATAAATTTCATCCCAACTAGAAGTTTCAAAAGCAATCGTATCTCTTAATGCTAGTTCTTGCTCAGCACTAAGTGCATGATTACCCGATTTCAAATAAATAGCTTTACAACCTAAGTTTTTTGCAAGGGTTATATCGGACCATCTATCTCCAATCACAAATGAATGGTGAATATCGAATGATTCATTCCCGATTAAATGTTTTACAAGTGCCGTTCCTGGTTTACGTGTAGGCAAATTATCTTTTTCAAAACTGGAATCGATATGTATTTCATCAAATACAAAACCCTCTTTAGCTAATGTATCTAACATTAATGCTTGATAAGGCTCAAATTGCTCTTTAGGATAAGAGGCAGTGCCTAGGCCGTCTTGGTTAGTGACCATTACTTTATAATAGCCCAGTTCTGCTGCTATTTTATGTAAATTAGTAATAGCCCCTTTTACAAAACGCGTTTTGTCTACACTATCAATTTGATAATCAGAATTGGGTTCTTCCAACACAACGCCGTCTCTATCAATAAACAAAATGTGTCTCATATATTTTTACTTCTTTGCGGCTTTGTTTTTAAGCAAGGCTGCTTTTACTTGATTAGTCGTTACTACGCTTGCTTTATTGGACCAGCTTGTTCTGATATAGGTTAAAACATCTGCTATGGCCTCTTCTTTTAAATCGGGATTCGCTGTCATGGCATTATTATAATACATACCATCTAAGGCTATTCTTTCATCATAACCGTTTCTAATTATCTTCACTAGTCTTGCAATGTCTTTTCCATTGACATTCGATGCTCCATCTAAAGGAGGGTTCATATTCGGCACCCCACCTCCATCTGATTGATGACAAACTAAGCACCTGGTTTCATAAATCTTTTTGCCATTTACCTTATTCTGCGCATTGCCCCATTGGGCGAGGACTAAAAAGCAAAACAATAAAATAAATTTAGCTACTCTGTGTATTCCTCTATTTATTTTTCTATTTATTAAAAAATTCACCATACTTAATTAGCATTTATTTTTTCAAACTTCTTTTAAAAATATTTATTTAGAATAACTAATTTTAAAAATGGCACCCTTGGTATCATCACTTACATAAATAGAGCCATCTGGCCCTAGTGCTAATCCACAAGGTCTTGCCTTAGCCTTACCCGTATTAATTACTTTAGCGCCATTTTCTGTGCCTGCAAACCCGTTGGCAAAAATTTCCCATTCGCCCGTTGCCTTGCCATCTTTAAAAGGTACAAAGGCTACGAAAAAACCTTCTTGAGGAAGTGGGGCTCTATTCCATGAACCATGAAAACTAATAAATGCGCCGTTTTTATATTTCGCAGGAAATTGATTCCCTGTGTAAAATAATACAGCCATTGGTGCCATATGCGCAGGGAATGCTACAGCTGGCTCTTTAAACTCAGAAGATCCTTCTTTTTTGCTATCTCCACCATATTCAGGAGAAACTATTTTTTTCTTTTGAATAGGATCATAATAAATATAAGGCCAGCCTGCATTATCACCGTCCTTGATTTCATAAAAAGTTTCAGCTGGTAGTTCTGCATTTTGTGCATCACTATATAAATTAGGATAGAAACTATTTAATTGATCGCGACCGTGTTGGGCAACATATAATTGATTCGTTTCTGTATTCCAATCTAATCCAATTACATTTCTAAGTCCAGTACCATAACGCTTGCCATCTTTATAAGTTTGATTTTCTTTACTGCCATCAAATTTCCAAATACCTCCAGCAGAATCTAAAATTGGGCAAGGCATCATTCCTTGTGAACCTGGCATTCTATCTTTTTCTTGACAAGCATTAGAATAAGCACCAATATTTACATAAATATTATTTGCCTTGTCAAATGTGATTGACTTTGAATTATGTTGTCTTCTATCAATTAACCCACTCACAATGGTTACAGGGGCCAGCGGATTCACTACTTCGTCTTTGCTATTTAATTCATATTTAAAAATGGCTTCATTAGAACTAGCATACAAACTATTTCCTTTTACAAAGATTCCAGTTCCACCATATTTAGCCCAACCATTAATTTTGTCAGCTACTCCATCGTTATTGGCGTCTTCTAATCTCACAATTGAATTGCCTTCTTTATTTGGATTATTTAATTTTGCAAAAACAACGCCCGACTTTGTTATGGCTATATGTCTTGCACCTCCAATATTATTGGCATATAAACTTGCTTTAAAACCTTCAGGTAATTTTAAACCTTCATTGTCTTGTGCCAAAACAGGCAGCGAAAAAGCTAAAAAAGCAACACTTAAAAATTGAGTCATTTTTTTCATAATATACTATTTATTTAAAATAAGTTGAGTGTGTAATTTAATAAAATTAACTTAAACGGAGGCATTGGGGAATGTTATTTCTATCCACTGCGCCATCGCATCTACCAATTCTGTGTTTTCTTGTTCATTTCCTATTGTAATTCTTAAACTATCGGCACAATTTTCTAGACTAGACCTATCTCTTACCACAATACCCTTGGTTAATAAGAACTCATACAAGCTTCTTGCATTGGGTATTTTGACTAGTAAAAAATTAGTATCTGATGGATATACCTTTTCTACATAAGGCATACTTTCTATCACTTTTGCTAAGGCATTACGCATATCTACCAAATGCATAATCATATCATTTACCTGACCCACTTCCTCTAATGCAGTTAAAGCTAATTCTTGGGTAACAATACTAATATTATAAGGAGGCTTTACTTTATTCATATAAGCATTAATCTCTTTGCTTGCAAAAGCCATACCTAATCTTATGCCTGCAAGCCCCCAAGCCTTACTTAAAGTTTGAAGTACCACTAAATTGGGATAATCAATTAAAGACTGTGCAAAAGATTTTTGTTTAGAAAAATTAATATAGGCTTCATCTACCACTACTATTCCATTGAAATGATTTAAGATCGTTTCAATATCAATTCTATCTAATGAATTTCCTGTAGGATTATTGGGCGAACATATCCAAATAATTTTAGTGTTCTCATTAACCAACTGTTCTATATGCGCTACATTTAATTGATAATTCTCAAGTAAGGGCGCCGATTTAATTTCAATATTATTAATATTCGCGCCCACTTCATACATTGGATAAGTAGGAGGACAAATAATTATATTGTCTTTACCAGGAATACAGAAAGTTCGGTATAAATTATCGATACATTCATCACTACCATTGCCAATAAATATTTGCGAAGCTTCTATTTGTTTTATGAAGGCCAGTTTTTCTTTTAACTTTTTTTGATAAGGATCGGGATAACGGTTATACCATTTTGTTAAAGGAGATCCCAAACTATTTTCGTTAGCATCTAATAATACATTCGCGGTTCCTGTATATTCTTCTTTAGCAGACGAATAGGCTTTTAATATTTCAATATTGGGCCTTACTATTTTTTTGATATCAAATTGCATACCCTTAAATTTTAGATTTTATCCATTCTACTCTTAATTCTACAGCCTTACTATGTGCCTGCAAACCCTCTGCTGTAGCCATTTCTATAACAGTAGGTGCTATATTTTCTAGCCCTCTTTCAGTTAACTGCTGAAAAGTAATTTTCTTTACGAAGCTATCCATACTGACTCCGCTATAAGCTTTCGCAAAACCATTGGTAGGCAGTGTGTGATTGGTACCACTGGCATAATCTCCCACCGATTCTGGAGAGAAATTGCCAATAAAAATAGAACCTGCATTGATAATTTTTTCAGCTACTTGTGCAGCATTATTTATAGATAAAATTAAATGCTCAGGTGCATATTCATTTATCATTGCAATCGCCTCTTCTGTATTTTCAATTACAATGGCTTTAGAATGAGCCAAGGCACTTGTGGCCATTTCTTTTCTGGGTAATAAGGCTAGTTGCATATCCAATTCTTTTTGAACTTGCTCTACTAGGTCTATACTATTTGCAATAAGAATTACTTGGCTATCGGAGCCATGCTCTGCTTGTGATAATAAATCGGCAGCCACAAAGGATGCGATACTTGTTTCATCTGTGTAAACACATACTTCACTAGGACCTGCTGGCATATCAATGGCCACCCCTTCTTGTTGAATCATTTGTTTAGCAGCCGTTACATATTGATTTCCTGGACCAAATATTTTATACACTTTAGGTACCGAAGCTGTGCCATAAGCAAGTGCTGCAATAGCTTGCACTCCACCCATTGTATATATAGCAGTTACGCCCACTATTGAAGCTGCATAAATAATGGCTGGATCAATTTCTCCTTTTTCATTCGGTGGCGTACATAAAATTATTTCTTTGCAGCCTGCTAACTTTGCAGGAATGCCCAACATTAGTACTGTTGAAAATAAAGGGGCAGTGCCCCCTGGAATATAAATACCTACTTTTTCAATGCCCACCGACTTTCTCCAACACCAAACACCCGGCATGGTTTCAATTCTTTCTTCTTTTTGTATTTGTCCCTGATGAAAAACTTCAATATTTACTTTCGCTAATTGAATAGCGGTTTTTAAACTAGGGGTTAAAGCTTTTTCAGCAGCCTCTATTTTCTCAGCACTCAGTTTAAAATTACTTAATGCCACTTTATCAAAAGCGAGGGTATAGGCTGAAATAGCAGCGTCTCCCCTTTGCTTCACGGCCAATAATATTTCTCTCACCTTAACCTCTAAGGGAGCTGCATCGAATTGAGGTCGCGCTAAGATACTTGGCCAATCTTTCTTTGTTGGCTCTTTAAATACTTGAATCATTATAATATCATTTTTTCAATAGGCACCACCAATATTCCTTCAGCACCTGCTAATTTTAACTGTTCAATAATTTCCCAAAAATCACTTTCATCAATAACACTATGTACACTACTCCAACCTGGTGTAGCCAAGGCCACCACTGTAGGACTTTTCATACCTGGTAATAAAGAAATTATTTTTTCTAATTTATCATTCGGCGCATTTAATAAAACATATTTATTACGCTTTGCTTTTTTAACCGATTCCACTCTGAATAATAATTTTTGTAAAATGGCTTCCGCTTCAGGCACTAAGGCTTTTCTTTTAATAAGAACAGCTTGAGAATCTAAAATAGTTTCAGCTTCTTTTAATCCATTCATAAATAAAGTAGAACCACTACTAACTAAATCACAAATAATATCAGCAAGGCCAATGCCTGGTGCAATTTCCACACTACCGCTAATTTCATGTATTTCTGCTTTAATGCCATGCTTGTCTAAATACCCTTGCACAAGCACCGGATAGCTAGTGGCAATTTTCTTACCTGCTAAAAATTGAGGGCCTGTAAAATCTTCATTTTTTCTTAGCGCAAAACTAAGTCTGCATTTTCCAAAACCTAAGCTATAGGCCACTTCTACTTTTTTTGCTTTTTCATACACTACATTCTCTCCTACAAATCCAATGTCGGCAACACCATCTTCTACATATTGAGGAATATCGTCATCTCTTAAAAAAAATAACTCGAGCGGAAAATTAGTAGCTTCTGCTTTTAACTTATTAACGCCATTACCAATATCAATGCCTGCTTCTTTTAACAAACGCATTGAATCGTCGTGTAAACGACCCGACTTCTGAATAGCTAATTTTAAACGCATATTATTTATATTATATATTTTACTTGACTGACTATAAACTAAAAGGGCTTACTTGTTAGTAAGCCCTTTGGTTAAATATAGTTACATACCTACACCCATAGCCTACCCATTGGATAGCAAATGCAAATGATGTGAATGGTTGTTTAATGTCATGTTGCAAATTTACGACCCTTTTAGAAATTCCCCAACAAAAAAGAAATATTTTGACTAATTTGCTAGTACAAATTTCAAAAAAAACACTACTAACAATAGTTTTAATGCATATTCTACCCACTATCAATGATTCTTTCGCTTCTTTCTTCGTCTTTTTGTGCTCAAAAAGAAACACCGGCTTCTGCTTTATTAGTGGCAACCCCCAATATACCCAAAACTGTTACCAAGCCTTCTACCCCATCTGATAAAGCTAAAAAGCTAGTATGTTTGGATGGTTTGATAAAGGGAGCTTACCTGATACGACCAAATTAAATAAAAGATAAAAACATGTTTCAGACTAGATCCTTTTTTTTTGAAGCTAATTATAAAAAACTTGCTTTTGTATTTATTTTTTTAACTGTTGCAATTAATTCATTTGCACAAAACCTTGCACCCGCTCCTAGTTTATTATCCCCCAATTTATTAGTGGGTACTTATACCAAAAAAGGAAGCAAGGGTATTTATGTATTATCATTTGACACCGCCACTGGAAAGGCTACTGCAATAAGTCATACTGAAACTGCAACGAATCCTTCTTTTTTAACTATTTCAAAAGACCATGGGCAAGTATACTCTACTAATGAAGTTAGTGATGGCAAGGTGAGTGTCTATTCATTTGTAGACAATAAGTTGAATTTAATACAAGAGAAAACAACGAAAGGTGCGGATCCTTGTTATATCACATTAAGCCCCGATCAAACTAATTTGTTTGTTGCTAATTATAGTGGAGGAAGTATTACTAGCTATCACCGCTTCGCCGACGGCCGTTTGTCTAACCCGCAACAATTTATTCAACACGAAGGCAAAAGTATAAATGAAGCAAGGCAAGATAAAGCACATGTGCATGGTATATTTTTTTCACCAGATGGTAAATATGTATTGACCCCAGATTTAGGCAAGGATGAAATTTCTATTTATCCTTATCAAACAAAAAATGGCCCTCCGCTACAAATACAAAAAGCAAGTAGTATACAATCAAGTCCTGGCGCTGGACCAAGACATTTATGTTTTTCAAGTAATGGTAAATTTCTGTATGTGATTGAAGAACTTACAGGTAGCATTAGCGTTTATAGGTTTACGAAAGGAACAGCTAGTTTTTTACAAAAAGTATACACACATCCAAGTAGTTTTAAAGGAATCGCAGGTAGTGCCGATATTCATTTATCACCCGATGGACTTTATTTATATGCAAGTAATAGAGGTAGCGAAAACAATATCGTTTCATTCAAAGTACTTCCGAATGGAAAATTGGAAGAGAAAAGTATACAATATTATAGCACGGAAGGAAAAGCGCCTCGCAATTTTACTATAAATAAAGAAGGTAATTGGTTACTCGTTGCCAATCAAGATTCAAATAATATTATTGCCTTTAGAAGAAATATTCAAACAGGTGCCTTAACATCCACGGGCGTGTCAATTAAATTATCAATGCCGGTTTGTTTGTTGTTTTATTAAGAGCACCTCATTAATATTGCTCAAACCATACTGGTTTATCTGCCTCCCCATCTGCATTATAATTAACGAATAATTCTTCGCCTTTTTTAATGTCTCTAGTCGTGATGATAGACATTGTCTCAAATTCAAAATCCATATCATACCTACAATTGGCTTGAATGGCATGATTATATATAGATACATATCCTAATGCTACTGCAGCACTTTTATCATCTTCCCCCCACTCAAAAATATAATCATATAATAATGTTTCTTCTAATTTCATTCTCTGTGTAGGATCAAAAACAATGACAGGCGCTATTTCAATGGTAGTGCCCTTCGCAATGGCTTCGGTCGTAAATACTCCACGACCCCTGCTGGGCGATGGTGCAATAGTTAGAAATGGAAGAATCATACTATAAATATAGGGCATACTTTAGTATTTTTCTTAACTTGCACCCATGTCAGTTGAATTAGAAATACCAGAAATTAATTTATCCGAAGTTTTCTTGGACATTTTGTCCAAGGGCGACATGCATCTATTAAAAGAATTTCTAGATGAACAAAATATTAGCGACGTGGTGGAACTGGTGAATGAGTTCCCAGAAAACGAGGCTACTATTGTTGACAACATGACTGTGCACAGAGCTGTAAGTGTATTTAAGATACTTGATATTAATCAGCAAAAAGACATCATTAAAGAATTGCCTGCACGTAAAACGGCAAAAATATTAAATGAACTTCCTCCCGATGACCGTACCGACTTTTTAGAAGAATTACCTAAGGCTGCTATTCGCGACTTAATAAAATTACTCGACCCAGAAGAAAGAAGAATTACTTTATCTCTTTTAGGATACCCCGAGGATAGTGTGGGTCGTTTGATGACGCCCGACTATGTGTATGTTTATCCGCATTATACAGTGGCCCAGGTTTTAGATAACATACGCAAGTATGGTAAGAATTCTGAAACCATTGACGTTATTTATATCATTGATGAAAAGGGGGGCTTAATTGATGATATCAGAATTAGAGATTTATTATTAGCCAAACCTGATGATATTATTTCAGATATTATTGATGGCCGTTTTGTTGCTTTAAATGTTTACGACGATCAGGAACATGCCAGTCAGGTATTTAAAATGAATAACCGCACCGCCATTCCTGTTGTAGATGATAACGATGTATTATTAGGTATAGTAACCATTGATGATATCTTATGGGTAACGAATGAAGAGTTTAGCGAGGATATGCAGAAAATGGGAGGTATGGAAGCATTGAATGAACCTTATTTAGATATTTCTATATTAAAACTCTTCAAAAAAAGAATTACTTGGCTAGTGGTTTTATTTATTGGTGAATTATTCACCGCTACTGCCATGGGTTATTTTGAAGATGAATTAGCAAAAGTATTAGTACTAGCAAGTTTTATTCCATTGATTTTATCTACAGGTGGTAATTCTGGATCACAATCGTCTACGCTTATTATTCAAGCAATGGCAGTGGGCGAAATTACCATTGCCGATTGGTGGAAAATATTAAGAAGAGAAATTATTGGTGGTTTTTTATTAGGTATCTTATTAGGTATCCTTGGATTTTTTAGAGTGGCTGTATGGCATATGATTGCTCCAGGATTTTACGGTGTGCATTGGTTTTTAATTGGCATCACCATTGGCTTCACTATTTTAGGCGTGGTTATTTTGGGAACCATTACAGGATCTATGTTACCCATTGTGCTAAAAAGATTAGGCGCTGACCCTGCTGTCTCTTCTGCACCTTTTGTAGCTACTTTAGTGGACGTAACTGCTATTCTTATTTATTTTAGTTTGGCTTACTTATTCTTACAAGGCACTTTACTATAATTATTTTTTTAATTAAACTTTTAGTTGAGCAGCTAAAGCCTGCTTCAATGAAGCATTCCACTCTTCCTTTAATATACTAAGCACAATCGAGTCTCTTCTTTTTCCATTCGGCATGGGTAAATGATTTCTTAATACACCTTCTATAGTACAACCAATTTTTTGCATAGCCGCAATACTTCTTTTATTATTATTATCAGCTCTAAACTCTACTCTTTCAAAACCCATTTGATCAAAAGCAAATTGAAGTAATAAATATTTACAATTTTCATTTAGTTTGGTTCCCCAGCATTTTTTACTATACCAAGTATACCCTAATTGCGTGGTTTGATAAGCTAGCTGCATATCATAAAACCTTGTACAGCCCACATAGGTATTTAATAATTTATCAAATACAATAAAAGCATAGGAAGTTTTGTTTTCTCTTGCATCAATGGCCGATTGAATATATTTTTCTAAGTCTGCACTATTATGAATAGCTACTAACGAATATTGCCATAAATCAGGCTCCTCGTTTACATAATGCGATAGTAATGAGCCATCAGAAATTTGAAGCGGCCTTAATAATACACGCTCATTTTCTAAAATAATTTCCTCTGTAAAGTCAAAAGATTTCAAAGCTAACATCCATTCAATATTTAAAGTCTAATTTCGTATAAATTTCGAACAAATAGATAAATAAATAATAAAAGCCCCTTGTCTTTTAAAACAATAATAATGGATGACTATGGAAATAGATGAAATTAGAATTTACGCCCTTTCGCTTCCAGATACAGAAGAATGTTTCCCTTTTGGAGAAAATAGTCTGGTATTTAAAACTAAAGGAAAAATTTTTATAATCTTAGATTTGATATCCCTTCCTGCTACTATGAATTATAAAGCAGACCCTGAAGATATTATCCTACAAAGAGAAGAATATCCAGATGCCATTTTCCCAGGCTATCATATGAACAAAAAACATTGGAACACTTTACACCTCAATAGGCATGTTCCTTCAGCCATTATTAAAGAGATTGTACTTACTTCTTATAAATTAGTAAGAAAGTAAGAATAGCGTATAATTAGCCTTCAATTTAAGTGCCTAAATTTAAATGCACTACCTTGCAGTCTATTATGAACACGAATTTTCAGACCCTAGGTCTTATAGAGCCCTTATTAAAGGCCATTCAGGAAGAAGGTTATACAACCCCCACTCCTATACAAGCAGAATCAATACCCATTGTTTTACAAGGTAAAGACCTATTAGGTTGCGCCCAAACAGGTACCGGCAAAACGGCTGCTTTCACCCTTCCTATTTTACAGTTATTAGTTAAAAACAAAACGGGGGGAAGAAGAAAAAAAATTAGAAGTTTAATTGTAACACCTACAAGAGAATTAGCCATACAAATTGGAGAAAGCTTTAATGCATACGGAAGACATACAGGTTTAAACTGTACTGTTATATTTGGAGGTGTTGGACAAGGACCACAAGTAACTGCATTAAGAAATGGAGTGGATGTGGTGATTGCTACTCCAGGAAGATTATTAGACTTAATGAACCAAGGGCATTTAAATATTAGAGAAGTAGAAATATTTGTACTAGATGAAGCGGATAGAATGTTGGATATGGGTTTTGTACATGACGTAAAAAAATTATTAGCCGTACTTCCTAAAAAAAGGCAATCGCTATTCTTCTCTGCTACCATGCCTCCTGAAATTGTAAGCTTAGCCAATAGTATTTTATTTCATCCACTAAAAGTAAGTGTTACGCCTGTTTCCTCTACTGTAGATATTATTGAGCAATCGGTTTATTTTGTAGATAAAGTCAATAAAAATGCACTACTTATTGAAATTCTAAAAAATACGGCTATTAAAACAGCCTTGGTTTTTACAAGAACTAAACATGGTGCAGATAAAGTAGTAAACCTACTTTTGAAAAATAATATTAAGGCCGAAGCTATTCATGGCAATAAAGCACAGAATGCAAGACAAAGAGCATTGACTAATTTTAAAGCCCAAACAACAAGAGTACTCGTAGCCACCGATATTGCTGCAAGAGGTATAGATGTAGATGAACTAGCCTTTGTAGTGAATTATGAAATTCCGAATATTCCTGAAACCTATGTACACCGCATTGGAAGAACGGGTCGTGCAGGTGCGAATGGAACTGCTATTTCTTTCTGCGATGCGGAAGAAAGAGCCTTTTTAAAAGACATCGAAAAATTAATTGCTAAAAAAGTACCTGTTATAGAGAATCATCCCTTTCCCATGACCAACTTTAATCCCATTAAAGAAGCTAAACAACAAGGCAGAGGGAATTCAGGTCACGCAAGGTCTAAGGCTATGGCAAATGGTGGTCAAAAAAGACATTTTAGTCGCCCAAAACCAAGTAGGTAATATTATCTTTGATGCAATTAAATAAGTTATTTATGCGCATCCTATTGACCTACCTTCTTTTATCTTTTGGTCTTTTGGCATCTGCTCAAGATTCTTCCATTCAGAAAAAAGATTTAATTAGTGCCTCTAAACTAATTGACCTAAGTTTTACCACTAAGGAAATAGATACTTTATACTCCGATGTAATAGACAATTTAGCGAACTACAAGGCAATGCATAATTTGACTTTGCCAAATAGTGTTCCCTTAAGCATGTGGCAAACACCAGTATTACCAGGTATGCATTTTAATACAGTGCAAAAACCCATTGCTTGGAAATTAGACAATACCGTTCAATTACCTACCAATAAAAATGATTTAGCATTTTATACTATTGAACAATTAGCTTCTTTAATTAAAAATAAAAAGATAAGCTCCCTAGCACTTACTCAATTTTTTATTGAGCGCATCAAAAAATGGGGCGATACTTTACAATGTGTCATTAGTATCCAAGAAGATATCGCTTATGTGCAAGCTAAAAAAGCAGATGCGGAATTAGCACAAGGAAAATACAGAGGCTTATTACATGGCATACCTTATGGCCTAAAGGATTTATTTGCTGTCAAAGGAACCAAGACTACTTGGGGAGCTGCGCCTTATCAAAATCAAAATATTGAGGAAGATGCTTTTGTATATACTAAACTAAGAGAAGCAGGTGCAGTACTAGTTGCTAAATTTACTTTAGGCGCTTTAGCCATGGGCGATTATTGGTTTGGTGGAAGAACAAAAAATCCATGGAATTTAAAATATGGATCATCTGGTTCTTCTGCAGGATCAGCTTCTGCAACAGTGGCAGGTTTAGTTCCCTTTGCTATTGGCACGGAAACCTGGGGTAGTATTGTTTCCCCATCTACTACTTGCGGTGCTACTGGATTAAGACCCACATTCGGTAGCATTAGCCGTAAAGGCGCCATGGCATTAAGTTATAGCTTAGACAAAGTAGGTCCTATATGCCGTTCTGCTGCTGACGCCGCAATTGTATTTAATTATATACATGGAACGGATGGCAAAGATGGTAGTGCAGTGAATATGCCATTTAATTACACACCGAATAAAGATATCAAAAAATTAAAAATCGGGTACGCTAAAAATTATTTTGATAAAATAAAAGATTCTTCTAGAAATGAATTTAAAGTCTTAGAAGAATTTAAAAAATTAGGCGTGCAATTAATTCCCGTGAACTTTCCAGATAGTGGAGTATACAATTTCAATATTATGGATGTAGTCATTGGTGTTGAATGTGCTGCACAGTTTGACGAAATGACAAGAATGAATATTGATGATGCGCTTACAAGACAAACAAAAAACGATTGGCCCAATTCCTTTAGAACAGCTCGATTTGTACCTGCCGTAGAATATATTAATGCACAAAGACATCGTTACACACTTATGCAAAAAGTAAATGAAGTGATGCAGCAGTATGATGTTATTATTTGCCCTTCTAGAGGAGATGGTAATCAATCGGCTATTACCAATTTAACAGGCAACCCTGTAGTATGTGTACCTACTGGCTTTGATAAAAAATTAAATTTACCTACCGGTATTAGTTTTGTGGGCAACTTATACGACGAGGCCACTATATTATCTATTGCACAGGCATACCAAAAAGCAACCAACTGGGATGAAACACATCCTGCTCTTTTTAAATTGTAGACAGGTTTTTTAGACTAATTCAATCAGTGTAATTTCTGGTAAGATGCCTACCCTGCCTGGATATCCTAAAAATCCAAAGCCTCGGTTAACATATAATTGCTGGTCTTTATTGTCATAAATTCCTGCCCATTGTTTATATACCCATTGTACGGGGCTCCATTTAAAATAAGGGTTCTCTAATCCAAACTGCATACCATGGGTGTGACCCGATAGGGTTAATTGAACGCTTGCATATTTTGGAATCACTTCTGCTTCCCAATGACTAGGGTCATGACTCAATAAAATGGCTACTTCCTCCTTATTTACTCCTTGCATAGCCAAATCCATTTTCCCGTATTTAGGAAAACGCGCTTTCGCCCCCCAATTTTCTATGCCTACTATTTTAATTTTTTCACCATTTTTTTCAATACTTATATTTTCATTCATTAGTAAACGCCATCCTAAATCCTGATGCACTTGTTTTAGCGCTTCTAAATTCTGCTTTTTTTCTTCTACTGTATCCCATTTTACATAATCACCATAATCGTGGTTGCCTAAAGTACTATACACACCATTTGGAGCTTTAATTTTGTTAAATACATCCATCCAGTCGTACATTTCTGAGGCACGGTCATTGACTAAGTCACCTGTAAACAAAACAATATCTGCATTTTGCTTTTCAATTAATTCAATACCTTTTAAAACTGCAGCCTTGTCTTTTAAACTTCCGCTATGAATATCGCTAATATGAATAATTTTAAAACCTTTAAAAGAAGCAGGCAAACCTTTTAAGGCAATCTTCTTTTTAATGACCTTATAATTATACTTATTTCCAAAACCATATAAAAGTGAAAAGAATAAAGTAGAAGATAGACCCACTCCCAACCAACTTAAAAAAGTAGATCTTGGAATACCCTTTTCTGTATTCATAAATTTGGCGCCTGCAATAGAGGCTGCCTGGCCCATGGTCCAAAAAGCCCCTCTTCTTAAATCATCCATTAAGAAAAATAAAACCATGAATACTTGGGTCAAAACCCAGCCAATACCAATGGAAAAAATATATTGTTTAAAATAAGGATTCGTGATATAAGGAAATAGCAAGAAGGAACCAACACTCATAATACACAATGCCCAGTATATTAGGCCCACTGTGGTCCTCGTTCCATTGGACGCCCCCTGTGTCAAGATTCTTAATACATGATAGATGTAAAAGTCAATGAGAATCAATACAGTGATGAGAATGACTAGAAATAAGGGGTTGCGCATATTAAAATTTAAAGCACAAAATTAAGGCCAAATTGTTAGCATTTATGCCTTATTTTTGGCAGAAATTAAGGATATCCAGTTTATGGCTAGAATAATAGGTATAGCGAATCAAAAAGGGGGTGTGGGTAAAACCACTTCTGCCATAAATATTGCGGCAAGTTTAGCCGTATTGGAATACAGAACCCTATTAATTGATGCCGATCCTCAAGCAAATAGTACTACAGGTGTTGGATTTGATTTACATAATATCACTACCAGCTTATACGATGGTATGATTAACCAAACACCTCTTGCCGATATTATATTAAAATCAGAGATTCCACATTTAGATGTGATCCCCTCTCATATAGATTTAGTGGGTGCAGAAATTGAATTAGTGAACCTACCTAATAGAGAAAATGTTTTAAAAGAATTAATTGCCCCTATTTCCGATCAATACGATTTTATTATAATTGATTGTTTACCTTCTTTAGGTTTAATTACCGTGAATGCATTAGTGGCCGCCGATAGCGTGATTGTACCTGTACAATGCGAATTTTTTGCATTAGAAGGTTTAGGGAAATTATTGAACACTATTAAAATAGTTCAAAGTAGATTAAATCCTGAATTGCAAATTGAAGGTATTTTAATGACCATGTATGATGGAAGACTACGTTTAAGTAATCAGGTAGTTAGTGAAGTAAGAAAACATTTTGATGAAATGGTATTCTCTACCATTATTCATAGAAACACGCGTTTAAGTGAAGCGCCAAGTGTGGGCAAGCCTGTTATTTTATATGATGCAGATAGCAAGGGCACGGTGAACTACTTAAACCTAGCAAAAGAAATTTTACAAAAAAATGGCATGACGAATATGAGTAATGCCGAGCGTATAATAGATTAATTATGAGCAAGAGCACACCTAATAAAGAACTCATTGGAAAAGGACTTCGCTCTCTATTGCAAAACATAGACGCGGATTATAAAAATCCAGCAGGCAGAGTACAACCAGCGGTGATAGAAAAAGCAGTAGCTAGTAATCGTGTAGCCTTAACTGACATTGTTGTCAATCCAAAGAATCCAAGAAAAGATTTTGATGAAAAAACTTTGAAAGAATTAGCCAATTCTATTCAAATACATGATCTAATACAACCTATTACGGTTGCGCAATTAGCTAATGGTAAATATCAACTAATTGCAGGTGAGCGTCGTTTTCGTGCCGCTAAAATAGCAGGCCTAAGCGATTTACCAGCTTATGTTAGAACAGGCAACGATAAAGAATTATTAGAACTAGCCTTACTTGAGAACTTACAAAGAGTGGATCTTAATGAAATTGAAATTGCATTAAGTTATCAGCGCATGATGGAAGAATTAAGCTACACGCAAGAAAAGGTAGCGGAGAGAATGGGCGTAGACAGGTCTACCATTTCAAATTACATAAGATTACTAGAACTTCCTCCTAGCTTGCAAGCAGCGCTTCGTAATGGAAGTTTAAGCATAAGCTTAGCTAAGTTATTATTAGGCAAGGAAATAGAGAAGCAATTATTCTTATTTAAAGAAATTACTGAGAAAGGTTTAACTGTAAAACAAACAGAAGAGTTAATTCGTAAAATGAATTTAGCGGGTAAGGCCTTTACACCTTCTGCAGCATCTGCAAAAAACCAATTGTCTCCTGTTTATAAAAAACTAGAAGATAAATTAACCAGTCATTTGTCTACCAAGGTTATTTTACAACACCAAAAAAATGGTAGCGGAAAAATTACTATTGAGTACTCAGATCTTAATGGTTTAAATAAAATACTAGAGGCAATGCAACTAAGCATTAGCTAGTACTATTTTTAAAAAAGGAATTAATTTAAGATGCGGCTACTATACATTATACTAATGCTGCTATTGATACAGCCCTCTGCGAATAGCCAAGATAGCGCCTATCTCAAAAAAACTGATACCCTACAACGTCATATTCCAAAAAGAGCCACTAAAAGATCGGCCATCATTCCAGGTTGGGGACAGTTATACAATAAACAATATTGGAAAGTTCCTTTAGTGTATGGCGTACTAGCAGTACCTGCTTCTACTTATGTATATAATAATGACATGTACCTGAAAACAAAGTTTGCTTATGAAGCAAAGTTTAAAGCAGAGAAGGGCGATAATAGCGACCTATCCAAAATTGACTCAAAATTGCAAAACTTAAGTATTGGCTCTTTACAGAGTTATCGAAATATATTTAGAAGAGATAGAGACTACTCTATTATGTGGTTTATACTTGCCTGGGGCGTGAATGTATTGGATGCTACGGTATCAGGCCAGTTAAAAGAATTTGATGTAAGTGATAATTTATCTTTTAGAATGGTACCCTATGTTCAACCACAACAACAACAAAGTGGGTTATCCTTACAATTTCGTTTTAAAAATACCCACTCAAAATAATTTAAAACCAGGGATATGAAAATTGCATTAATAGGATATGGTAAAATGGGAAAAGCCATTGAAGAAATTGCAGTAAGCAAAGGACATGAAATTGTACTGAAGATAGACGCGAATAATACTTCAGATTTTACCAAAGAAAATATACAAAAGGCCAATGTTGCCATTGAATTCACTGGACCGGATACTGCTTTTGAAAATATAAGTAAATGTATTCAGTGGTCTGTGCCTGTAATAAGTGGCTCTACTGGTTGGTTAGCGCATTTTGAAAAAGCAAAAAAGCTTTGTGAAGAAAAAAAAGGCTGTTTACTATATGCAAGTAATTTTAGTATTGGGGTAAATTTATTTTTTGAAATAAATAAGCAAGTGGCCGCTTTAATGGAGCCTTATGATAATTATAATGTATCCATGACCGAAACGCATCACACTGAAAAAAAAGATGCCCCTAGCGGAACAGCGATTAGCCTAGCGGAGCAAATACTTGCACAAATAGGCAGAAAAAAGAAATGGGTAAATGAGACAAGTAGCGAGGCGAGTGACTTAATTATTCGTTCTGAAAGAATTGACCCTGCACCTGGAACTCATACAGTAAGTTATGAGTCGTCTATTGACAGTATTGAAATTACCCATACGGCCCATACCCGCAAAGGATTTGCTAGCGGTGCGGTATTAGCCGCCGAATTTGCCAATCAAAAAATGGGTATCTTTACCATGAAGGACGTGCTAGGTCTTTAATCACTTTTATGTTATCTAAAAAAACTCAATACGCCTTACAAGCACTCTCCTATATGGTAGAGAAGCATAGCAAGGACCCGATTTTAATAGCTGAAATTGCAAGTCAAAAAAATATACCCATTAAGTTTCTGGAGAACATTTTACTAGAATTGAGAAAAGCAGGTTTTTTAGAAAGTAAAAAAGGAAAACATGGTGGCTACTTTTTTGCCCAAGCTCCTGAAAAAATTAAATTATCATCTATATTCAGAATTATCGAAGGCCCTATAGCACTACTACCTTGCGTAAGTTTAAATTTTTATGAAAAATGTGCCGACTGCAATGAAAAAAAATGTGGCATTAATAAAGTCATGGCTGCTGTAAGAGATAATACCTTAGCCATACTAGACAATAAAACCGTAGCAGACCTAAGTGCTATAAAATAAACGATATGAAAAAAATATTTACCCTCTTATTCATAATCATAGCTTTCAACGCTTCTTCGCAAAGTTTAATAGGGGGTGATAATATCTTAAAAACCAATTTATCGGCCGACGCTATCAATAACTATAATATCACTTATGAGAAAAGTATTAACCACTTTATTTCTTTATCGGTGAATTATAAAAATATGCCGCTTTCAAAACTGCCTTTACAAGCTTTAGCGAAAAAATTTATTGATAACCCTGCTATCGACTTTGATAATTTTAAAATTGGCAATAGCACCTTTACTTTTGAAGGCCGTTTTTATTTAGGCTTATCTAAAATGTCTGGTTTTTATATAGGCCCTTATATTCGTTATGGTAATTACGACTTATCAGTTCCTGCCTCTTATACTTACACCCCCGATAAAATTTTTCCTACTGAAATTGTAAAACCCATTACAGCAGTCGCCACCTTAGATGGTACAATAAGAACCCAAAGCTATGGTGCCCATGTAGGTATGCAGTTCCAACTCTTAACTAAATTGGTATTGGATATCTCCTTTATTGGTGGGCATTATGGCACTTCCTCTGGGAAACTTGAATTTAGTCCACCGGGTGGGTTTCCTAGACCGGCTCGAGAAGCCTTAAAACAAGTATTAGATAATACAAAGGCAAACCCTTTTAAACTAAAATCCACAGTTGAAGCAAATAAGGCAACAATAGATACCGAAGGTCCTTGGGCAGGCTTAAGGGGCTTAGGCATTGGCCTTGGATTAAGATTTTAAATACGCTAGCTTTGCTAACTCAAAACAGTATCAAATGAGCGCTCCATTTTTACAAGATTTATTTAAAGGCCAAAGCTACGATGAACAACAATTTTTTTTAATTGCTGGACCATGCGTAGTAGAGAATGAAGAATTGGTTATGGAAATTGGAGAGAAGGTTTCTACCCTCTGTAAAAACCTAGGTATTGCTTATGTTTTTAAAGCAAGCTATAGAAAAGCAAATAGAACAAGTGCAAATTCATTTACAGGCATTGGCGACGATACAGGAATGGAGCTTATTAAAAAAGTGGGTGCTAGTTTCAAAGTACCTACTACTTCCGATATTCATGCACATGATGAAGCAGCTATAGCCGCAAAGTATATTGATATTTTACAAATACCCGCTTTTTTATGTCGTCAAACCGACCTACTTCTTGCAGCAGCCGCAACAGGAAAAATTGTGAACGTCAAAAAAGGACAATTTTTAAGTGGGGCTTCTATGAAATTTGCAGTAGATAAAATAAGATTATCAGGTAATGATAAAGTAATGCTTACAGAAAGAGGCAATACATTTGGCTACCAAGACTTAGTAGTAGATTATCGTAATATTCCTGCCATGGCAGAAAACGGCGTACCCGTAATAATGGATTGCACGCATTCATTACAACTACCGAATCAAACTAGTGGTATTACTGGAGGCAATCCTCAATTAATAGAAACCATTGCAAAGGCAGCTATTGCCACAGGAGCGCATGGGTTATTTATTGAAACACATCCCAATCCTGCGCAAGCAAAAAGTGATGGCGCGAATATGTTACCCTTAGATAAATTGGCTCCTTTATTAGAAAAATTAGTGAGACTGAAAAAAGCAGTTATTTAGTTTTTACAACTAATAATGCTAAAAATATTTCATGGGATTTCTTTTCCCTAGTAGAATATACCTGCGCATACTTCTCCAAAAAGCTAGTACCATATATACAATCACTGGAGAGCCAAAAGTGAGAAATGAAATATAGATAAACCACATTCTTATTTTGCTGGTAGCAATGCCTAATCGTTCTCCGATGGCGGTACAAACCCCAAAAGCGTGTAATTCAAAAAAATCCTTCATTTTTTGCATAGGAAAAACGTTAAAATCTAATGCAATCTATCAAAAAAAGTGGATATAAACTGTATTTTTTGCTTCAACCGGGTTTAATTTTGGCTTACCTTTGGCCCAATTTTAACAACAAAACTAAGAACCATGGCTTTTGATATCGAAATGATCAAAAAATTATATGCTGCAATGCCAGCCAAAGTAGAAACGGCTCGTAAACTATTAGGTCGTCCTTTAAGCTTATCTGAGAAAATCTTATTCTCTCATTTACATAGCGATCAAAAATTAGAAAGCTTTGAAAGAGGTGGTTCTTATGTCGATTTTGCACCAGACCGTGTTGCGATGCAAGATGCTACTGCACAAATGGCATTATTGCAATTTATGCAAGCAGGCCGTCCTAAAGTGGCTGTGCCAAGTACCGTTCATTGCGACCATTTAATTTCTGCGAAAGTAGAAGCAAAACAAGATTTACAAGTAGCCACTACAGATAGTAAAGAAGTATATGATTTCTTAGCCTCTGTATCTAATAAATATGGTTTAGGATTTTGGAAACCAGGTGCAGGTATTATTCACCAAGTGGTTTTAGAAAACTATGCCTTCCCAGGTGGTTTAATGATAGGTACCGATTCACATACAGTCAATGCTGGTGGACTAGGTATGATTGCCATTGGTGTAGGTGGAGCAGATGCTTGCGATGTAATGGCAGGTCTTCCATGGGAATTAAAATGGCCTAAATTAATTGGTATTAAATTAACAGGAAAGTTAAATGGTTGGACAGCGCCTAAAGACGTTATCTTAAAAGTGGCTGGTATCTTAACTGTAAAAGGTGGAACTGGTGCCATAGTAGAATATTTTGGAGAAGGTGCAACGAGTATGAGTTGTACAGGTAAAGGAACTATTTGTAATATGGGTGCTGAAATTGGAGCCACTACCTCTACTTTTGGATACGATGCAAGCATGAGCCGTTATTTACAATCTACTGGCCGTGCCGATGTAGCTAGCTTAGCCGATACAGTGGCTGCACATTTAACAGCAGATCCTGAAGTTTACGCAAGCCCTGAGAAATACTTTGATCAAGTGATTGAAATTGATTTGAATACATTAGAACCCCATTTAAACGGACCTTTCACGCCAGACTTAGCAACGCCTATTTCTAAAATGAAAGAAGCTGCTACTGCCAACGGATGGCCTACCAAAATTGAAGTAGGTTTGATTGGAAGTTGTACAAACTCTTCTTATGAAGATATTAGTCGTGCGGTAAGTTTAGCGAAACAAGTTTCAGCCAAAGGTTTAACCATGAAATCTGAATACTTAATTACACCAGGTTCTGAGCAAGTAAGATTTACCATTGAAAGAGATGGTTTCTTAGACGTGTTTAGCCAAATTGGTGCCAAAGTATTTGCAAATGCATGCGGACCTTGTATTGGAATGTGGGAGCGTGTAGGTGCAGAGAAAAAAGAAAAAAATACCATTGTACATTCTTTCAATAGAAACTTTGCAAAGCGAGCGGATGGTAACCCAAATACTTTTGCCTTCGTAGGTTCTCCTGAATTAATTACAGCCCTTGCAATTGCAGGTGATTTAAATTTCAATCCATTAACAGATACACTTACTAATAATAAAGGCGAACAAGTAAAATTAGACCCTCCTACTGGTGATGAATTACCATTGAAAGGTTTTGCGGTGGAAGATGCAGGCTACCAAGCACCAGCAGAAGATGGTTCTAAAGTGACTATTGCAGTGGATCCAAGTTCAAAGCGTTTACAATTATTAGACCCTTTTGCAGCATGGGAAGGCACTGATTTAAAATCTTTGAAATTATTAATAAAGGCAAAAGGGAAATGTACTACCGACCATATTTCTATGGCAGGCCCTTGGTTAAAATTCCGTGGCCACTTAGATAATATTTCTAATAACTTATTAATAGGTGCGGTGAATTTCTTCAATGAAAAAACAGACAACGTTAAAAGTCAAATCAATGGCAATTACGATACTGTACCTAATACCCAAAGAGCTTATAAAGCTGCAGGTGTAGGAACCATTGTTGTAGGTGATGAAAACTACGGAGAAGGTTCTTCTCGTGAGCACGCAGCCATGGAGCCAAGACATTTAGGTGTTCGTGTAGTATTGACTAAATCATTTGCACGTATTCACGAAACCAACTTGAAAAAGCAAGGTATGTTGGCATTAACATTCGCCAACAAAGCCGACTACGATAAAATTTTAGAAGACGATACCATTGATGTAAACGGATTAACTCTTTTTACTGCGGGTAAGCCACTTACATTAGTTTTAACGCATAAAGATGGAACTATTGATACCATTGAAGCCAACCATACTTATAACCAACAACAAATTGAGTGGTTTAAAGCTGGTGGTGCACTTAATATAATAAGAAAACAAGTTGCTGGGTAGTACTAGTACTCCAGCTTATAATTTAAAAATCCCTCTAAGTAATTAGGGGGATTTTTTTTATCTTTAATCTATGATAAACACAGCACTTGTTTCTTTTGGCATGAGCGGAAAATTATTCCATGCTCCTTTTATTGATACTAATCCTCATTTCAACTTAGTGGGTTGCTGGGAGAGGTCACAAAAAAATATTCAAGCCATTTACCCTAATGCAAAATCTTTTGGTAGTTATGAAGAAATATTAAATGACCCTTCTATTCATTTAGTGGTAGTGAATACCCCCAACGATACCCATTACGAATATACCAAGCAAGCTTTACTTGCAGGCAAACATGTGGTGACTGAAAAGGCTTTTACTGTAACAGTTAAAGAAGCAGAAGAACTAGATGCCTTAGCCCAAAAATTAAATTTAAAATTAGCAGTGTATCATAATAGAAGATACGACGCCGACTTTTTAACCCTACAAAAATTAATTACAGAAGATAAAATTGGTGACTTTTTAGACATACAAATATCTTTTGAAAGATATAGAACCACCTTAAGCCCTAAAGTGCATAAGGAAACCAATACACCAGGATCGGGGGTCTTATACGATTTAGGCCCTCACTTAATTGACCAAGCCTTACTATTAAGCGGTATGCCTATTTCAGTTTTTGCAGATATAAGAACTACTAGAAAAGTAGGCAAGGTAGATGATTATTTTACACTACTACTTTATTACTCTAGCCACAGAATATTATTAACTAGCGGAATGGTATACATGCAACAATTACCTGCCTATAAAATTTATGGAACCAAGGGCTGCTTTATTAAACAAAGAGCCGATATACAAGAAGACGATTTACTCGCAGGCAAAAAACCCAATACACCGAATTGGGGAGTAGAAGCCAAAGAGAAATGGGGTATATTAAGTACAGATACAGAAGGTAAAATAAGTACTGAAACCATACCTAGTCTTGCAGGTAATTACGGAACCTTTTATGAGAAAATGGCAAATGCCATTAACCATAACGAAGCTGTTCCTACTTCTGCAAAGCATGGCGCAGCTATTATACGCATACTAGAAGCAGCAAGAGCAAGCTTCGCCGCAGGAAAAACAATAGAACTGTAGACTTTGGATTTTAAAATTTAACTATAGCAATTTTATCATGGCGCATCCCTACTCAATAGCCATTCAAAAAGTTTTTGTAGCCCATAAAAACGCTACAGAAGCTAAAGGCGCCAAAGCCTATCTATTGAATCAATTTGAATTCTATGGGATTAAAACACCTATTAGAAGAAAATTATGCAAGGAATTTTATAAAGCAAATCCCATTAAAAATCATACTGAATTAACAGCAGTTATTAAAGAATGTTTTGCAGCACCCCAAAGAGAAATACATTATTTTGCCATTGAACTTTTAGGATATCATAAAAAATTATGGTCAAAGCAAACTATTTCTTTAATAGAATGGATAATTACACACAAAAGTTGGTGGGACTCGGTAGACAGTACGAACTCATATGTTATTGGTAAATTCTTTTTAGAATTTCCAGAATATATCAAGCCCACCACTTCTAAATGGAATAGGTCAAATAATATTTGGCTTCAACGAATGAGTATTTTATTTCAACTCATGTACAAGGATAAAACCGATACAGAATTACTTACAAAGTATATTGAGCACTGCCAACTAGAAGAAGAATTTTTTATCCGCAAAGCCATTGGCTGGGCACTTCGTGCTTATGCCTATACTAATAAAAAATGGGTCATCCAATTTGTGAAGGACCACCCCTCTCTATCTAATTTATCTAAGCGCGAAGCGCTTAAACATTGTTAAGGTTTTTCGAATCTTAATTTTTTATGAGATTCGAAAAACTTCGTGAAGCATTAAAGCATCAATAGTTTAATTTATAATTCAACCGACATTAACTCTTTGCCTAGATTATGAAAAGCTAATTTTATTTTATTTATTTGCTCTACCCTAGGCTTACGATGCAAATTAGCATAATGGTTTAATTGCTTTTGATTAATTCCTGAATATTTTTCCAAAGCTGAACCAGTAATAACATTCTTGTAGTATTTCAATAAACTTTGGGTGTCAAATTTATAAATCAATTCGTACTTCCCTCTAAAAGATACAGGTGACATTTCCCCATCTTCCCTAATACCTTCTAAATGAAATTGAATGGCTTCTTGAATTTTAGCTTTTATATCATCGGGTGTCCTACCTGTAGAAATACAACCAGGCAGTAATGGCACATGTGCTGAAAAATTTTTACCCGCAAAGAAAATTTCAACGATATTTTTTTTCATAATGGCAATATTTTAGTTTACAATAAACCTGCTTGTTTTAAAATTGACTTCACAATCACATGTTCTAATACTTCACTTTTGCCATGATCAGGAATGGTGACTCTCCCTTTCTTTATTGGATGCTTATATTGCTTATGGCTTCCTTTTTGAGCATATAAGACCCAACCATCAAGTTCAATTATCTTAATCATCTCTTTAACCTTTTTTATCATTTAGCTTGATTTTACAAAGATATATAATTATATATCATAAATAAATAAAATATTCAAGCTAAATTGAAGAAAGTAAAAAGGAATAAACCGCAAAACCGACAAAACTTATACGTTCGGAGATTTTCTAAAGAGTGAATAAATCAATGTGTATTAATAAAAAAGCCCCGCAAAATGCGAGGCTTCACAAAATTATTGAAGTAAATTTTATTAGCTTTTATATTTTAAAAAAGGCTAATAAAATGCTTACATTTTCTTAGCGTCTTCCAAAAACTTTGCTAAGCCTATATCGGTTAAAGGATGTTTTAACAATCCTAAAATTGAATCTAAAGGACAAGTACAAACATCGGCACCTGCTTCTGCAGCTTTAACAATATGTAAAGCATTACGAATAGAAGCAGCTAATATTTCTGTTTTAAAACCTTGTACATCGTAAATATGTCTAATTTGACTAATTAATTCCATCCCATCCCAAGAGCTATCGTCAATTCTTCCAATAAAGGGAGAAACATAAGTAGCACCTGCCTTCGCTGCAAGAATTGCTTGACCCGCAGAGAAAATTAAAGTACAGTTAGTACGAATACCATTATCGGTAAACCACTTAATGGCTTTAATACCGTCTTTAATCATAGGTACTTTTACTACAATGTTTTTATGAATAGCAGCTAATTTTTTACCTTCTTCTACCATGGTGGCAAAATCGGTAGACAATACCTCTGCACTAATATCTCCATTCACTAATTCACAAATAGCTTTATAATGCGCTGCAATAGCTGCCTCACCCTTAATACCCACTTGCGCCATTAAACTAGGATTCGTAGTTACACCATCTAAAATACCTAAGTCATTGGCTTCTTTAATTTGAGCTAAATTACCCGTGTCAATGAAAAATTTCATACAAATTGTTTTAAAAATTGTCTACAATAATAAAAAATGGCAGGCTACTTACATCACACCGCTCAACCATCTATCCTTGCTGCATTCCTGCCCTGGGGAGTTTCAACAGGAGCTGGTTGTGTAAGACCTGCCGCTGCAAATATAGCAAAAAAAATACTACCAATTTTGCCTAGAATTGACAGCGCCAAAACCTATAATATGGTCGTGTCTTGCACCTGGAGGTCGATAATAAACCATTATGGAATAGTTATTTTCAGTTTCCCAATGATTCCCCTCGGTTTCAGTAAAATCGTTTAGGGGATTGAAGCTATTTTGTTCTCTAAGAACATAGTTATAACTATAATAACCTTGTTTTAATAGTAATGACTTTTTATAATAACCCAAGGCTGGGTCAAAAATCATTTCAGCTTCTTTATTCAATATATTATTAGTAAGTGCCCCTGCTAAATATAATTTCATACCTATAAAAGGAATTTTGTCTTTAGGAAAATAAGTGAAATTCACTGTCGCATAATCGTTTTGATTTTCACTTTGTAGAGACTCTGTATTGGAAATGATAAAATTTCCATTCAAGTCGTTAAATGTGTAATAAGCAGTGCTCGCTCTTGATAAATCGGGCTTAACACTTATAATGGCTCTATCTGCTTTTGAATTGATATCTGTAATTCTATCCGATCTTAATCTTAAATTTTGAATATCTAACCACCTGGCTTCCTTGCCTGCAGGAAAAATAAATTGATCTTCACTATTGTATTCTAATAAGTTACCTCTTATGAAAGTGGGTGCCGCTAATGTAAGCGCATCATTGTATCTGTAGTTTTGAATAATAGTAGCCTTGATTTGATCGGTTTGAAAGAAAGGAATTTTCTTAACATCTAATACCAACTGTATTTTTTGATGTGTCTTAGAAACTTGAGCATCGAAAGGTTCTTGCACAGTAGCAGCCATACTCACTTGGTCTTCTGTTACAAAAAATCGTCTTGTGAAAACCAACTCATTAGCATTGCCGTTTTTAAACACTTTTAAAATATAATTTCCAGACTGTGTTGGCCTAGCTTGTGCATTAGGAAAATTGAATTCGTAATGATAATACCTTTGGGTGGCAATAGATGAAACCGAAAAATTAGAAATTTTATTTTGATTAAACCCTTGTAAATAATCAAAGGCAGACATGGGAACGGCTGTCCAATCGGCATTTCTTAGTTCTACTGAATAATAATAGTCTTGGTAATCATTTTTGAAATCGTCAAAGCTTATTAAAAGCGGACTGAGTTCATTTAGCGACACTAAAGGAATAGCCTGGGGCTTATTCATAGGATGAATCAAAACAGTATGTATACTATTTTGATAAATACTATCAGGATTGGATTGACCATGGCCCTTTACTGCATGAAGCCCTATTAGTAAAGCCATCCATAAGCATCTTTTTAACATGAACTTGGTTATTGGTCACTACGAAACTACCCTTTTAATCCTAATTTATAAACAGAAAAAACTAGATTTGTTAAAAATTAAGCATTGTCCACCGCCTTTGAAATAGCTAAAAGAATAAGTTTTCAAAAACAAAAAAACTATACTCGTTTTATAGTTAGGCTATCTATTGCAGCAACTGCCATTAGTGTCGCTGCTATATTACTTACTTTTTCTATAGTGAACGGGTTTCAGGCAACCATTGCAAATAAAGTGTATCAGTTCTGGGGACATATTAGAGTCGCTTCCGTAAGTGGAGAACCCTTAGAACAAGACGCGAATACCATAGCAGCCTTTCAAAAACATCCAGCTGTAAAAACAATTACTCCTTTTGTGAGTCAATCAACAGTACTTTCTTTTGAGCAAGACATTGAAGGAGTTGTTGCAAGAGGAATACCTACTTCTACTCAAATACCTTTTTTAAGAAAAGGTAAAGGTTGGACTAATACTGGAAAAGATAGCATGTTGAATGAAATTATAATTTCAGACAATATTGCTAAGAAATTAAATGTTCAATTAGGTGCAACAGTGCGACTATATTTTTTAAATACAGGCGCTGTTCAACAAAGAAAATTAAAAGTGGTGGGCATTTATCATTCTGGTATTGAAGAATATGATAACCAATTTGTTTTAGTAGATATAAAATTACTACAACAATTAAATAATAATGAACTAGTAGAAGGCTATTCCATTGTATTAAATGAAAATGCACCCATTGAAGCCACTTCAGCAGAACTTCAAAAAATCATACCTGAAAACTGGGTAGCTACTTCCATCACAAACTATTACCCTCAAATTTTTGATTGGATAGGTGTTCAAACCATTAATAGGAATGTGACCATTACTATTATGCTAATTGTGGCCATCATTAATTTACTTACTTGTTTATTTATTATTATGCTAGAGAGAATAACCATGATAGGTACTTTAACCGCATTGGGTGCTTCTCAAAATTTTATTAGAAAAATATTTTTATTCCAAGCAAGTTTTATTTGTTGGACCGGTATACTACTAGGCGCTATGATAGGTCTTGGCTTATCTTACTTGCAAGCAAAAACAGGTTGGATACAAATGGATGAGTCGGCCTATTTTATTAAAGAATTACCTATTAAAATGGACGCTGTTCAAATTATAAGCGTTCTTATTGGCACAGCCATTATAAGTTATATCTCTTTCTTACTACCTACTTTATGGATTAAGAAAATCTCTCCAGCAAAAGCTATACAGTTCGATTAAGCTTGATTGAATTAAATTAATTAAGCTTTTGCATTCGCTAAAATAATACCCGTCGCGACTGCTGCATTCAATGATTCTGCTTCACCCGTTCTAGGAATAGAAATGGGATACGATATAAAGGGCATTAAGTTTTCTCTAATACCTTTCGATTCATTACCAATTAATATAAAATTAGAAGGCTTCCATTTTATTTCATGCATGGACTTACCATTCAATAGCGCACCATAAACAGGTAATTTATTTTTAGACTTTGCATTGGCTTGAAGAAGTGTCTCAAGATCCATTGAACGCAGATTGACCCTAAAACAGCTTCCCATGGTACTTTGAATGACTTTAGGATTATACCAACCGGCTGTATCTTCAGAAACTACTATTTGATCTATACCAAACCAATCCGCTGTTCTAATAATAGTGCCTAAATTTCCAGGGTCCTGTATACCATCTAATAATAAAGTCAATTTTCCATTAAATACTAAGGGCTGCTCCTCTTTCTTTTTTTCAACAATGGCCATGACCTTATTGGGTGTTTGCAGTAGGCTTAATCGACCTAGCATAATCTCATCTACTTCCACGACTTCTGCAGGCAATGCGCCTTCTGCTTGAATCCAGTCAGGCAGGGCAATAATTTTACGAATGACCCAATTAGAAGCCAATAATTCCTCCAACATCTTAGGCCCTTCTACAATAAACACAGATTCTTCCGCCCAATGTTTTTTATGGGCAAAAGATTGAATATATTTGAGCTCACTATTACTTATCATTTACATGCAATTACGGAAGCTTAAAAATATTAGTTTCTTCTCAAGATTTTACCTTCTTGGTCTTTTATTTTTATTAAATGCATGCGCAGACATTAAAAAAGCAGTAATTCATGACTATCCCAAGCAATTAAGCTTTGTTTATGATAATAAAGTGGTTATTAAGGATGCGGGCAAAAATATAGAGGCGCAAGCACTTTCTAATGAATTAGCCAATTACTGGGACGATAGTGCGAAAGCAAAACAAGTTCGCCAATTTGGATTTTTTAATACCATTTTACAACCTATACGACTACAGGAAGATAAATTGGAACCTTCTATCCAGTTTATGAAAAACTATTTAGCCACCAAGGGTTATAATCATCCTGTATTAACCCCGTATGTAAAAGTAGATACCGTTAATAATGAATGGAGGGCACGCCTTACCATGGAAATTCTTTTGAATAAAAAAACCCTAATTGATTCTGTGGTATACGAATTAAGTGATTCCTTATTGCAATCTATCGCAATGAAGAACACTAGTTTTGCTTATGTAAAAAAAGGGATGGCCTTTTCAAACGAATCCATTAATAATGAATTAGACCGATTAGTTGAATTATTTAGAGCGAATGGGTATTACTTTTTTACGAAAGAAAAAATATTTGTAGAAGTAGATACACTGAACCAAGGTTTAATGGAATTGAATTTGGACCCCTTGGATCAAATGAATCAAGTATTACTTGCACAAAAATCAGATAACGACTACCCAGTTTGGAAACTAAGTTTTCAGCTACGTTCTACCAGTGGCACTGAATTCAAAACCTATCCTATCGGTCAACAAATTTTTTATTCCGATTTAAAATTAGCCGACAACCCTGATTCTGTTTTAGCAAAAGGCTTGCCTCAAAAAGAAGCATATAAAAATATTATACAAACCTATACTCAATATAAATTCAAGTCTCCTTTATTTGAAGAACAGTCTATCATTAAAAAAGGGAATCTTTTCAATGAAAATTTATACTACCAAACCCTGAACAACTTTAGTAGCCTTGGTGCCTGGCAACAAGTAGATGCTAGAACTACTATGCAAAACGACAGTGTATACTTACATTATTTCCTAACGCCTTCTTTAAGACATAGTTTTAATTTTGACATTGAAGGCAGTAGAAACAATTCCCAATTGGTTGCAGGAAATTTATTAGGCCTCTCTACTAGCGTTACCTTTAGAGATAGAAATGTGCGCAAAAAAACTATCTCCTCCATTAGCAGTGCAAGAACAGGTATTGAATTAAACGTAAATAATGGTAATGATAATTTAGCACAAACTTTATTATTTAATGTTGGCCATACTTATAGCTTTCCGAATTTAATTATTCCTTTTGTTCCTAAAAGAACTAATTATCCCAATCAAACCAGGAGTACTTTTTCAATTAACGGAGCCTATATTGATAGGTTAGATTATTATAAACTAAAATCCTTTACAACTAATTGGGGCTATGAATTAAAGAAAAATAGAAATGGCGAAGAAAACACTTGGACCTATAAGCCTATTAATGTAGAGCTTTATCACCTGAATAAGTTTTCTAAACTAGATAGCTTATTAATATTAAATCCTTTTTTGCGTTCTTCTTTTAATGAGGGTAATGTAATTAGTCAAACCTTTAATTACTTATATACTGGAACTTCTTTAAAAAATCCTAACCGAAATAATTATCTAAGAATTGGAATTGAAGAAGCAGGTGGGCTAACGGGTTTAATACCTGGTGCTGCTTCTCGTATTTACAGGTATATTAAAGCAGAACTTGAATTAAGAAAATTATATAAATACCAATACACCGAACTCGCATGGCGTTTTATGGGAGGTTGGGGTAATAATTATAGCAATGATCCTGTATTAAAAGGACAACTTCCTTTCTTTAAACAATTCACCGCAGGTGGCCCTTATAGTATGCGTGCCTGGGGCTTAAGACAATTGGGTTTAGGTAGTTCTCAGTTTTATGATACAAGTTCAAGAAGTCAAAGCTTTGATAGATTTGGTGATTTACAATTAGAAACCAACTTGGAATATCGCTTCCCTTTATTCCAATGGGGCTCTTATAAAATAGGTTCTGCTGTATTTACAGATATTGGTAATATTTGGAATATTAGAGGTACTGAATTAGATCCAGCTGCAGGTTTCAAATTCGATAAATTATATAAAGACCTTGCTGTAGCAGTAGGCACCGGCCTTAGAATGGATTTTAATTATTTTATAATTAGAATAGACTATGCCCTTAAAATGAAGGACCCTACTCGTTTGCAAAATGATGGCTGGTTGGATATTCGAAATTTAAAATGGGCAGAGGTAAAACCCAATGGCGTTAAAGTAAATAATTACGCATTGCAATTTGGTATTGGACTACCCTTCTAATATATATTTCAATATTACACTTAGTCTCTTCTACTATTGCCCTTCCAATAAAGTATTCACTTCTGCTTCAATATCTTGCCATACTTTGGCATCTTCTACATTAAATTCTCCAATGCGCGTTCTGCGAAGTGAACTCATATAAGCACCCACTGCTAAAGCTTCTCCAAAATCTTTGACTAAACTTCTTATATAGGTTCCAGTGGAACAAACTACTTTAAATTCAATAGTAGGTAATGCTATCTTGGTAATTTCAAAACTTTCTATAGTTACTTTTCTAGGATCTACTTTTACTTCAATGCCTAGTCTTGCAGATTCGTATAATCTTCTACCATCTTTTTTAATAGCTGAATGCTGCGGAGGCATTTGAAAAATTTCACCTATAAACGGAAGGGTTGCTTTTTGAATAAGTTCATTCGTTAAAGCATCTGTGCTTTTAAAGTTTTCAGGTTCTGATTCTAAATCGTAGGTAGGTGTAGTAGCACCCAAAAACATGGCGCCTGTATATTCTTTTTGCATACCCATATAAGCATCTATTGATTTAGTATACTTACCCGTACAAACTATGAGCAGCCCCGTGGCTAAGGGATCCAAGGTGCCTGCATGGCCCACTTTTATAACCCTGGTTAAGTTGCGTACTTTTTTAACGATATCAAAAGAAGTCCAACCAATGGGTTTATCAATTAACAATACCTTGCCTTCAAAAAAAGGCATAAGTGCATCAGGTATTGGTTTTTGTTTCATTGAGTTTGAAAACTTTTTAGAGGAATTTTTTAGGGAAACTCATTAGATGAATTATTTAGGGAAACTTAAATTAATAAGCCCTTGCAAATAAGACACGTTGAGTAGATGCATTACCAGTTAAAACACATTTTCCATTTTCTAATGGATTGTCTAATGGTATACAACGAATAGTAGCCTTTGCTAATTCTTTAATTTTATCTTCTGTTTCAGCAGTACCATCCCAATGTGCGGAAATAAATCCTCCCTTGGTATCTAATACCTGCATGAACTCTTCCCAAGTTTCTACTTTGGTAATATGTTCGTCGCGGTATTTTTTAGCACGCTCAAATAAATTATTTTGAATTTCTACTAATAAATTTTCTACTGTTTGCGTTAAGCCTTCCATGGCTATAGCAGATTTTTCTTTCGTATCACGACGCGCTAATTCTACTTGCTTGTTTTCTAAATCGCGTGCACCAATGGCAATACGAATGGGCACTCCTTTCAATTCATACTCTGCAAACTTCCATCCTGGTCTTGCATGGTCTGAATTATCATACTTTACTCTAATACCTGCTGCCTTAAAGGATTTCACCAGCTCTCCCACTTTTTCATCCAATACTTGCTTTTGTTCTTCTCCTTTATAAATAGGTACAATCACTACTTGAATAGGTGCAATGCGTGGAGGTAAAACTAAACCTTCATCATCACTATGTGTCATGACAAGGCCTCCAATTAATCTTGTACTTACACCCCAGCTAGTAGCCCAAACATATTCTTGTTTATTGTTCTGATCGCTAAACTTTACATCAAATGCTTTCGCAAAATTTTGTCCTAAGAAATGGGATGTACCTGCTTGTAATGCTTTTCCATCCTGCATTAAGGCTTCAATACAATAGGTATCCTCTGCACCTGCAAAACGCTCATTGGCTGTTTTCACTCCTTTTAATACAGGTACTGCCATCCAATTTTCTACAAAGTCGGCATATACATTCAACATTTGTTTTGTTTCTGCAATAGCTTCCACTGCAGTGGCATGTGCAGTATGTCCTTCCTGCCATAAAAATTCAGCAGTGCGTAAAAATAAACGTGTACGCATTTCCCATCTTACCACATTCGCCCATTGATTGACCAAGATGGGTAAATCACGATAAGACTGAATCCAAGTTTTATAAGTATTCCAAATAATGGCTTCGCTAGTTGGACGAACAATTAATTCTTCTTCTAATTTAGCTTCCGGGTCAACCATTAATTTTCCTTTATTATTAGGATCAGCAATAAGTCGGTAATGGGTAACTACTGCGCATTCTTTCGCAAAACCTTCGGCATTTTTCTCTTCAGCCTCAAAAAGTGATTTAGGCACAAACAAAGGGAAGTAGGCATTTTGGTGACCGGTATCCTTGAACATTTTGTCTAAGACATCGCGCATATTTTCCCATAAAGCATAACCATAAGGCTTAATGACCATACATCCCCTAACTGCACTATAGTCAGCTAGCTCGCCTTTAATAACTAGGTCATTATACCATTGTGAATAATCCTGGGCCCTTGTAGTTAGTTCCTTTGCCATCGTAAAATCTTAACAATTTATATAGTAATAAATTCAAGTACGAAAAACGCTCTATATTTTATTTTTCAGTACCTTTATACTAGCAAATGTATGCTAATTAAGGGGCATATAAAAACCTAAAACTTACGAAAATGAAGACTCAAAAAACTAACACTTATTTAAGGCTAATAGCCATTGGCATAGTGGCTTTTAGTTTTTTTGGTACTAGCTGTACAAGTTTACAACAAAGCACAGCTGTTGCTACAGATGATTTATACTATACCCCTAACAAGAAAGTTGTAAGTGCAGAAAGATTAGCAGCTATTGAAAAAGAAGAAAATGGAATGGCTCCAGAAGAAGAATATCAAGAATATCAAAACTATCAAGACGACCGTTTTTTAAGATTAAAAGTGGCGAACAGAAACCGCTGGTCAGCCATTGACGATTTTGGCTATTGGAACAACCCAAGATTTAATATGGGATTTGGTCTTGGATGGGGTGGTGGTTTTGGCGGATGGGGCGGTTGGGGCGGTTGGGGCTTTGACCCTTTCTGGGGCGGCGGATTTGGTGGTTGGGGCGGAGGTTTTGGTGGATGGGGCGGAGGTTTTGGTGGATGGGCTGGTGGATTTGGTGGATGGGGCGGAGGACTTGGTGGTTGGGGCTTTGACCCATTCTGGGGTGGTTTAGGAGGATGGGGCTATGACCCTTTCTGGGGTGGATTTGGTGGATGGGGCGGATGGGGCGGCTGGGGTGGATGGGGCGGCTGGGGTGGATGGGGCGGATGGGGCGGTGGATTCGGTGGTTGGGGCGGCTGGAACCCTTACTTTGCAGGATATTGGAATCCATACATGCCAATTTATTATGGTGGTGGTTTTGTAAATAATGGAGGAAGACCTTTCCAATCTCCAACTGCTGTAAGATCAAGCCCTTCTGCAATTAATGCTTATAGAAATAACCGTGGTTATAATAACAGTAATAATAGCGTTAATACTACCACTGGTAATACAAGATATACTGGCAATCCAACATTGAATAGCAATTTTGGAAATTTAATGAAGCGTGTTGTTACGAATAATAGTAATACCAATTACGCAAATAGTTATGACCGTCCAGCTCGTTATTTTTCGAATAATAATAACTACAATGGCGGTAACCAAAATCAAACAAACAGCACCAATAATAGTAATAACAGAGCAAGTTTCCAAAGCAACGGCAATAGCAATGCAGGTGGAAGAAGTGGTGGTTTTAATAGCGCTGGTAGCTCTGCTGGAAGCCCACGTGCTTCAAGAATTCCATAGGCCAATGCTGTTATCTAGTATTTTTTTTAAAAGTAAGTTGTAGAGGTAAGTTTTTTAAAATCAAAGTGTCAATTATGAAGAAATTATTTTTTTTAATATTAATGGGGTCTAGTTTAACCGTTTATGCACAAGAACCTGAAGATGGGCTTCGCCTTTCTTGGTTTGCACCCAATGGAACTGCTAGAAGTAATGCCTTAGGTGGGGCCATGGGTTCTTTAGGAGGTGATTTATCTTCTAATCATATTAACCCAGCAGGATTAGGCTTCTATAAGTCAAGTGAATTATTGTTAACACCTAAGTACTTAGTGCAAACAAATAATTTCACTTACAGAGGAACAAGTTCTTCAAATACAAACTCAAGATCTAATTTTGGATCAGTGGGTATGGTTTTTGCAGACGGACAAAAAAGAAATAACTGGACAAGCACTGCCTTCTCTGTTTCATATAACCAAATAGCAAATTATAATAACCACTCTAGTTTTGGTGGTAAAAATAATTTCAGCAGTTTGTCTGAAAAATATTTAGAAGAATTAGTAGGCGACCAGGCCGATACTAGTGCCGCTCTAAGTAATTATATTTTTGGAAGCTCCCTTGCATTTAGAACTTATTTAGTAGATACTTCTCTTGATGCAAGAGGTAATGTTAATGGCTACCAAAGTTTAGTGCCTATAACTACTGGTATAAACCAGTCTTATGATGCAATCACTACTGGTAGCTATGACGAACTTGCCTTTGGTTGGGGCGGCAATATGGAAGATAAATTATACTTAGGAGCTAGTTTAGTGTTGCCTATGATTAACTATACCAAAAGCCTAACTTATTCTGAAGCTGATGCTAGTTCTAATCCAAATAATGATTTTGCAGGCTTTGTATTAGATGAATTTTTCTCTTCAAGAGGTTGGGGTTTGGGTGCCAAATTAGGTATCATCTATAAGCCTGAGGCTTTTTTAAGAGTGGGCTTTACTTTGCATACGCCTCAAGTCATTTCATTTAGAGATCAAATGAGCGCGAGTATGACAACTAATACTGAAAAGTATGCAGGTACCCTTTCAGCTAGTTCTGGCGAATTAAATAATGGTTATCGTGGTACTAGAGAATATACAATTGCTACACCCACCAAAGCTATATTAAGTACTAGCTACTTTTTTGCAGCTCCTGGCAAGCCAACACAACCGCTTGGATTTATTTCTGCTGACTTAGAATTCGTAAACTACGCAGCCACTCGTTTTTATTCAAATGACTATGATAAAGCAACTTCGGATTATTATAATTTAATAAACGACGTAGTAAAAGCTTCTTATAAAAACAATATTAATTTTAAATTAGGCTCTGAAATAAAATTAAATGGCAACTGGATGGTAAGAGGTGGTACTGCTTATTATGGTTCTCCTTATAAAGATGAAACACTTAAAGCTTCTCGCATGGTATTAAGCGGTGGTATTGGATACAGAACCAATAGAAACTTTATCGACTTTACTATTGTTAGTTCTAGCACTAAAGATGCCGTATTCCCTTACCGTTTAAATGATAAGCCTAATACTTATGCTAGTTTAACTGCTAACCAATTATTATTTAATATTGGTTACGGTATAAGATTCTAATTCAAACTGAGACTAACGCATTGATATAAAAAAAGCCATCCCGAAGGATGGCTTTTTTGTGTAGGACATATAACCCTATTTTAAATCAGTTGTCTTTAATCCTTGATTCACTTTAATATCTGTGTACTTAACATTTATTTTCATTTGACCCATATCGATAAGCTGCTCTGAAGAAATTTGAACGCCATTCACAGTTTGATAGCCAGTATAAAATTGTTGTTGCGTCATAGTGCCTCTTCCAGGTACTTCTTCCGATTTTGAAGTCTTTACTAATAAGAATGTTTTAGCATCATAAAAACGATGTGATACTTTTTTAGAAGGGGTTGTTACTTCAAGATCAATGGCTTCTTTACCATCTACTTTTTCTCCACCTACAATTTTCAAACTATAGCCTTTTGTTAAAAACAATTGCTCTGGCGCAATAGAAGCAGATTCGTCTAGACCTTCTTTTAAATCATCTGTTATAGGCGCTTCCTGTCCTTGTTGCGTAATAGAGTATTTACCATTCACTACTGCCTGTCTCATAATAGCCATACCACCCATTGACATAGTGGTCACTGAATTACCTGGCATTACAATGGTTTGCTTCATTTCTAAAGACTGGCCCATTACATTAGCCGTTCCTTTTAATTGAACATCTTTCACATTGTCTAAAGCTTCTTTTGAACCAATGGCAGCAATGGCTTTTTCCATTAATGCAGTAGGCGTTAAGCTAGCATCTGCCTTAACTTCAGTTGGAGCAGCTACTTCATTACCCTCAATATCAAAATATTTTATAGGGCCATATTTTTCTAAGCCTTTAGCAATTTGTTTTGCATTACCTACAATCACAATATGCATTTTAGAAGGGTTCAATAAAGCAGTCGCCACCTCTTGTACTTTTTGAGCATCTACAGCTGCTAAATTGGTTAAGTATTTTTGATAATAATCTTCAGGTAAATTATTTACAGCAATAGATAAAGCAAAATTAGCAATGGTGTTAGGGCTTTCTAAAGAACGCGCAAAGCCACCCGCTAAATAATTCTTCATACGGCCTAATTCAGTATCACCTACTTTTGTATTACGAATAATATTTAATTCATTTAATATTTCTTGAATAGAGCTATCTGTTTTTTCGTTTCTAACAGAAGCCTCAGCGCTAAACATACCTATTTGTTTACTAGGAGAGATTGAAGAGTAAGCGCCATAAGTAAAAGCATGCTTCTCACGTAAGTTGGCAAATAATCTTCCAGAAAAACCACCACCTAATATATTATTCATCACATTAGAAGGAATATCATTGGGTGATCCTTTTGTTAAATTAACAGTAGTAGCAACGGATACCACGCTTTGAACAGAGGCTGGTCTGTCTACAATAGCCACATAGGTTGTTGCAGGAATAGCTGGCTTCTCATATATAGGTCTTGCATACACACCCTTAGCCCAAGTACCAAAATTCTTTTCAGCAAGTAATTTGGCATTGGCTGGATCGATATCTCCTACAAATATTAAATACGCATTATTAGGTATCCAATAGGTTTTGATAAAGTTTTTTACATCATCCACTTTAATCGCATTCACTGTTTTTACAGTGGTGATTTCTCCAAATGCATGGTTGGCGCCGTATACTAATTTCTTCATTACATTATTAGAAATAGCATCTGCATCATCTTTATTTGATTCTATTCCAGAAATAGTTTGCTTTCTTACTTTCTCTAATTCATCACTAGATAAAGCAGGACGTAAAATGACTTCCGCCATTAACTCCATTAATTTAGGGAAATTATTTTTTAAAGAACTCGCTGAAGCGGAACTACTAGATGTAAATAAACTACCCCCTAAAAATTCAACCGCTTCGTCTAACTCCGCTTTTGACTTAGTAGCAGTTCCTCTTTTAAGTAGTTGTCCTGACATGTCGGCTAAGCCTGCCTTATCACCTTCTTTGAATCCCTCTACATCTAAAGCTAAAGTAGCAGTGACTTTCGGTAATTTTGTATTTTTTACTACAAAAACTTGCAAGCCGTTAGCTAAAGTAAATTTAACAGGGCTAGCCACTTGAATTAAAGGTGCCTTCCCTGGTGCAGGCGACTTCGTTCTATCTACTGATTGTGCCATTGAAAGGAAGGGCACAAATAATAAAACACTGTATATATATTTTTTCATAAAATTATTTTTTTGATGCTATGAATAGCCTTAATTATTTAGTTGTTTTTTCTTTTGGTAAATAATGAAGTACTACCCTGTTCTCTTTATTCAAATATTTTTTAGCCACTTTTAAAACATCTTCTCTAGTGACTTTATTGTATTTATCTAACTCGGTATTAATTAAATTGGCATCACCAAAATACACTTCATTATTCGCTAAGCTCTCAGCAATACCTGCCATAGTTGCTTTGCTATCTACTAATTCAGTGGTAATTTGGTTTTTAACTTTTTGAAATTCACGCTCCCCTACTAAACCCAACTTTAATTCATTCACTACACTATCCATACTTGCTTCTAAAGTTTCTACTTTAACACCCATATTGGCAATCGTCAATGCGATAAATAAGCCATCGTCCTCATTGAAAAAAGGAACCGACTGAGCCGCCACCGCTAATTGCTTGTTATCTACCAAGGTCTTATTCATTCTAGAAGAAGCCCCTCCAGATAAAATAGTAGATAATACATTGAAGGCATAATACTCTTCCCCACCTTGCTTAGGTGCACGGTAAGCATGGAATATAGCTGGTAACTGAATGTTATCATATATATTATCACGCACTTCACCCCCTAAAGGAGGTTCTTTAATACTAGGTCTGTTAATGGGTAATGTTCCTTTAGCAATAGGGCCAAAATAAGATTCTATTTTTTTCTTTAATTCAGGGATATTGATATCTCCTGCAATAGATAAAACACAATTATTCGGTACATAATAAGTTTTATAAAATTGAATGAACTCCTCTAATTTGGCAGCATTTAAATGATCCATACTTCCAATAGGCGACCATTGGTAGGGATGCACTTTATAAGCTCTCTTTAACATTTCAGTTAAAAAAGAACCATAAGGACGGTTGTCCATTCTTTGACGCTTTTCTTCTTTCACCACTTCGCGTTGTGTATTCACTCCAATTTGTTCAATTTTAGCATGCATCATACGCTCACTTTCTAACCAAAGACCAAGGTCTATTTGATTAGAAGGTAATAGTTCATAATAAAAAGTACGGTCTTGAGAAGTATTGGCATTTAAAGCGCCCCCTGCATTGGTGACATACTTATCAAACTCACCTCTTTTAATATTTTCTGAACCTTCAAATAATAAATGTTCAAAGAAATGCGCAAAGCCTGTTCTAGCAGTGTCTTCATTTTTTGAACCTACATGATATAATGCCGTTACTGCCACTACGGGTGCAGAATGGTCTTCATGTAAAATAACTTTTAACCCGTTGGGTAAGGTATATTTTTCAAATTTAATGGTTTGGCTTTTTGCCAAAGTCCCAGTCATTAAAAAAAGACTTACCAATAGGAAGCTTCCTAATTTTTGCATACTTGTATTTTTAAAATAAAATGTAATGAATATACCACTGTATCAATGGCTATATTATGGGTCAAAAATAACAATAATTTGGATGGGTATAGTTTCTAATATGTTAATTTCTAAAAATATTAAACTATTATAATAAAACCTGCTTTGGCTCAATACTACCTGCCTTAAACCAAGTAACAGCAGGGTCTCGTTTAAACCAGGTCATTTGGCGTTTTGCGTAATGGCGGGTATTTTGTTGGATATTTTCTATGACTTTTTCAAGGCTTATTTTCTGCTCGAAATAGTCTTTCCACTCGCTATAACCTACTGTTTGTAGTGCGTTTAAATGAGCTGAATTTTGTAAACTTTCCACCTCTTTTTCCAAGCCCTCATTCACCATATTCAAAACCCTATCATTTATTCTTTGGTATAATTCTTCTCTATCTAATTCTAAGCCAATTTTCACAATTTTAAAAGGTCTTTCAACTGCTTTTTTATTTTGAAAACTAGTTATGGAAGAGCCAGTTCCTAGCATTACTTCTAAGGCGCGCATTAATCGCTGCGGATTTTTTTGCTCTCCCTTCTCCCAATATTGTGGGTCTTTAACTGATACTTCTTTTTGCAACCACCTCATGCCTAATTTCTCATAGTTTGCAATAATATTTTCTCGTATCTCTGCATCAATAGCTGGTATTAAATCTAAACCTTCACAAAATGCTTTAATATATAAACCCGTTCCGCCTACCATTACAATAGCATCTTTTGTAGAAAATAAAGTCTCTACTTTATCCATGGCCCAATTTTCAAAATAAGAGGCATTGATATTTTCAGTAATTGAATGTGATGCAATAAAATGATGCTGCACCGATTTTAACTCCTCTACACTTGGTCTAGCCACACCTATATTCATTTCTTTATAACACTGACGAGCATCTGCTGAAATAATTTCAGTATTTAATGCTTTGGCAAGTGCAATCGCAAAGCTTGTTTTTCCTACAGCTGTAGGACCCATTACGATGTAAACGGTTTTAGACAAAATCTTGAACTAATTTAAATTTGAAATAAATAACTAATGTGAATTATAGAACTAAAAAGCTTCTCCTTCGAAAAACTCAGAACCAGACTCATTATCCTGCTTGTTATCATCAGCGTCTTCTTCATCGCTGTCTTCAGCATTGTCACCATCATCGCCTCCATCATCAGATGCATTCGCATCTTCTTCTCCTTCTTCACCAAATCCATCAGCCCCCTCATTTAAATCATACTTCTCTTCAATATCTGCAAATTTTTCACCGAGTAAACCCTTGGTGCCATATTGCATAGGACCCACTCCTTCAATACGAGATACCAGCGGATATTCAAGCGTCATATCTGCATCGGCATTTTTTATAACCTGAATAAGCGTAATTAAAAAAGACCATGACTTTACAAAATCATACTCGTAAATAAAATGTTGATTGGTATCAATTATTTCAGTACCAATAACTGTCTCTTCCATTAACAATGGAGGTACTTTATAAGCACGGTCATAGACTTCTTTACTTATCTCTCTTCCTCTTTGCCAAGTATCATTGCTTCTATAAAAAGTAGCATCATGCTTTTGATCAAACTCAAAGGCCTTTAAAATAATGGTATGTAAGTCTTGAAAATTTTGTGTGTGTTTTACCAAAACATCACGGTATATCGCATCATCCTCTTCCCAATAAACTCTAAATTTTAATACGGCCATTTTGGTATTTTGAAACGCTAAATTACTATTTTATTATAGGAAATAAGCCTAGTTTTTCAGCTTCTTTTAACATGTAGCCATAGGCTGCCTCATAGTCATTAGGTATAAGCCCATCCAATATAGCTTCCCTAATGGCATCTTTGATAATACCCACTTGTTTGGAAGGTGCAATGGCGAATAATTCCATGATCATTTCTCCTGTAATAGGTGGTTGCCAATTTCTAATACTATCTTTTTGTTCTACTTCAATTAATCTTTCTTTGACAAAATCAAAGCCTTGTAAATAACGCTTCACTTTTACTTTATTCTTACTGGTGATATCGGCAGCACATAATAACATTAGGTTGTCAATATCATCTCCAGCATCAAACAATAGTCTTCTAATAGCACTATCGGTCACCGATTCCTTCGTTAAGGATATAGGACGCAAATGTAGGGCCACTAATTTTTGAACCATTTTCATTTTTTCATTCAAGGGCAATTTCAATTGCGTGAAAATTTTAGGCACCATGCGTGCCCCCACTACTTCATGTCCATGAAAGGTCCAACCAAACCCCGTTTCAAACTTTTTGGTTTTAGGTTTTGCAATATCATGTAGTAAAGCAGCCCAACGAAGCCATAGGTCCTCACTAGTAGCTGCTACATTATCTAATACTTGCAAAGTATGTGAGAAGTTGTCCTTATGCCCAATACCATCAAGGGTTTCAGCTCCTTCTAATTGCAATAGCACTGGGAATATAAATTGTAATAAACCAGACTCTTTTAATAAGTACCAACCTTTAGAAGGTATCGCCGTTTGCATTATTTTTTGTAGTTCATCGGTAATGCGTTCTTGCGAAACAATAGAAATACGGTCGGCCATTTTTTGAATAGCTGTGAAAGTCTCAGCAGTTATTTCAAAATTTAATTGAGTAGCGAAACGAATAGCACGCATCATGCGAAGTGGATCGTCGTCAAAAGTTTTTTCTGGCGACAAAGGTGTTCTTAAAATTTTATTCGTTAAGTCTTCTAAGCCTCCAAAAGGGTCAATTACTTTTCCAAAATCGTTTTCAATTAAAGAAATAGCCAAAGCATTCACTGTGAAATCTCTTCTGTTTTGATCGTCTTCAATGGTACCCGGACTTACCGATGGCTTTCTACTTTCTCTTGCATAACTTTCTTTTCTAGCCCCTACAAATTCAATTTCAATACTATCTAATTTCACCTGTGCTGTCCCAAATGTTTTAAACAAAGAAACTGGAGGCCTGGGTGTGAATTGATTAGCAAAAGCCGTGGCTAAAGCAAGTCCATCTCCTATGCAAACAATATCTATATCCTTAGTGGGCCTATTCAAAATTTTATCGCGCACGAATCCACCTACTGCAAATGCAGGCGTGTTCAATAAAGCAGCTTGCTTTGCTACTATATTGAATATAGATTCTTCTTCTTGTGTAAATTGAATTTGCATGGCTACAAAAGTACTAATGTTGGGCCATTTGTAGCAATGGGGCTATTAATTGGTTATTGGCAATAGTTTTGGCACAATTAAAATGGCCCAAAGGACATTGCTTCTTGCCATGTAAACCACAGGGGCGGCAAGTTAGTTGCTCTTGAGTTTCTACTATAAAAGAACGGGTAGATAAAGGACCAAACCCAAAGGCTGGAATGGTAGAACAATAAATGGCTACTACCGGCGCATTCACGGCAGAACAAAAATGCATAGGAGCAGAATCGTTTACATAATTTAAGACTGCGTTTTGTTGCAGGGCAGCTGACGCTAATAAACCTAATTCACCACTTAGGTTTATTATTTTTTTGGAAGCAGATGAATTCGTAGTTGAAGTAGAAATAGCATTTAAAGCTTTTGAATCTAAGCTTTTAACTTCATTTATAATTTTATCGCCAAGGTCTTTATCAGTAGTCCCCCCAATGATATAAATAGGGCCTTCAAATTTTAGTTCATTAATAAAGCTTACCCACGCAGTCAAAGGAAATTGTTTAGTAAACCAAACAGAGGCAGGTGCCATTGTGATATATTTTTCAGTTTGATATTGTATTACTTTATCAAAATCTGATTTTGTAGGATACAATTTTGGCTTGCAAAGTTTTAAGGCACCTAATGATTCTGTTAATTTGTGATTTCTATTTATTTCGTGTACTCCAATTTCAGAAACATTATGTTTTACAGAATGGGTAAATAAAAATGAAAAAGGGTTTTTATCAAAGCCAATGGTTCTGGTAGCCTTCGATAAAACAGTCCATAAGCCAGTGGCAGCAAACCTTTGCAGATTTATTAGTAAGTCATATTTCTTGGCTCTAATTCTTTGCAAGACTTGTAACCAATGCAAATACTTATTCTCTTTTTTATTCCAAACAATAAGCTCGCTTATAAACGGGTGTTCATTAAATAAACTTTCATTTCCTTGTCTTACCACTATATCTATACTTGCTTGAGGATAGTTTTCATGCAGGGTTTCTAAAAGTGCAGTCGCCAATACGACATCACCAATAAAGGCCGTTTGAATGATCAGTATTTTTTGCATAGCAAGTATTAAGGACGAATGATAATTAAATTTCCAGCTTCATCCCATTTCACTATAGAAGAAGGCATTTGCATACTCGTTTCTTCCTGTCTATGTTTCACCACATAGTCAACCCCTTCTTTAATATCCAATGAAATATCTGCAAAGCATAAAGGTGTAGGATACCCAGAAATATTGGCTGAAGTACTTACGATAGGTTTACCCAATGCTTTCATTAAATCTTTACAAAAAGCGTCCTTGGTAATACGAATGGCCACCGACTCATCTGCTGCTACTAAATTTTTCGCGAGGTTAATTGCCTTTTGATAAATGACTGTTGTGGGTTTATGAATTCCTTTTATATAATCAAATATTTGTACATTATTATCGGCAACAAAATTTGCAAGATTAGCTTCATCGCCTAAAAGTATAATCATGGCCTTGGTGTCTACTCTATTTTTCAGTGCAAATATTTTTGCTACGGCTGCTTCGTTGGTCGCATCACAACCAATACCCCAAACCGTATCGGTGGGATATAAGATGATCCCCCCTTTTTGAAGGGTCGTTAAACATAGTTGTATATCTTCTTCATAAACAAACATGTTGCAAATTAAACAATCCCCCTTAAATAAATTCAGCTTAGTTATTGTGTAAAACTTAGTAAGCAAAATAAAGGTCTAGTTTGTAATTTTGAGCAAATTGAAACAATGGAATTAAAGAACAAAATAGAAGCAGCATTTGCCGATCGTAGTTTATTAAAAGACGCTAATTTCAGTGCTGCAGTGCATGCAGTCATTGAAGAAGTAGATAAAGGTCGTTTAAGAGTGGCCGAACCCATAGACGGAAAATGGGTAGTGAACGAGTGGGTGAAACAAGCTATTTTATTATACTTTGGTATTCAACCCATGCAAACCTGGGAGCTTGCCCCTTTTGAGTTTCATGATAAAATGTTACTTAAATCCAACTATGCTGCCTTAGGCGTAAGAGCTGTGCCACATGCAGTAGCAAGATATGGCGCTTATTTAGCCAAGAACGTGGTTTTAATGCCTAGTTATGTAAATATCGGGGCCTTTGTGGACGAAGGAACCATGGTAGATACCTGGGCTACAGTGGGAAGTTGCGCTCAAATTGGTAAAGGGGTGCACTTAAGTGGAGGTGTAGGAATTGGAGGAGTTTTAGAACCCTTACAAGCCAGCCCTGTGATTATCGAAGATGGCTGTTTTATTGGAAGTAGATGTATTGTGGTGGAAGGCGTTCATGTAGAAAAAGAAGCAGTATTAGGTGCCAATGTGGTCTTAACCCAAAGCACTAAAATTATAGATGTAAGTGGCGCTAGCCCTATTGAATATAAAGGGCGTGTACCTGCCAGAAGTGTTGTTATACCTGGCTCTTATAGAAAAACCTTTCCTGCTGGCGACTACCAAGTTAGCTGTGCATTAATCATTGGACAAAGGAAACCAAGTACAGATTTGAAGACTAGCTTGAATGATGCCTTACGTGACTTTAATGTAGCAGTCTAGTTCATTCATTAGCTTTTAATTTTCAGACTCTATTTTTCTTAGAATTTTCTCTAAGTACCAAGACTCCCTAAAAAAGTTTGGGGTGGCCAGGACAAGTCCCAACCACCCCGATTATCCTTCCCCCAAAGGATAAAAAGTTTAAATATTGATATATTTAATATTTCTTTAATATATCAACGTTCTTAATGTAAATATGCTTCAGGAGTAGTCATGATTCCAAATTAATAGTAAACTAAGTGGTGAAAATTAAATTTAATTATTAAATTAATGTAAAACAATAATTTACATATTTATAAATTATAAAATATATATAAAAACAAATAAGTAAATTTCTTATTATATTTTTTCTATTATCTTAGCTGTATGAAAATAGTTAGAATAATACTTAGTTTAAGTTTCATAATTTATTTTAATTCATCTTTTACACAAGAGAAAAAGGTGAGTAACCCATTGCAAGAGCAAGACATTGCCTTACTGAATATAATTACTGCAGATAGCGTTAACTCCCTAAATTTAAAGTTAAATAGTAGCCTATTTAACTTTGGGCTTGATACTAAAAACTTCAAACATATTGCCCTAATCAAAAAAGGGAAGAATACCTGGATACAACCATCAGGTACAGGTAAATTGTTTAAAATTGAAAAAAATAAAAGCAGTTATGCTTTAATAAGAATTGATTCCACCGTTCACTCAGGGGTAAATTACCAATCCTTAACCTTTCTATTAAAAGATACTATTTTCCAATATGGTGGATCAGGTTTTTGGAATATGCGTGGTATTATGACCTATTTCAGCCCTCAAACACATGAGTGGGAATTATATCCAAGTAATATTATTGTGAATGGCTATGACGACTTTGACTATATCATTAAATATAAGGTTGATGCCTCAAACAATAAGCTATTCGCTTCTAAGTCATTAGCCTTCTCCAATATGCCGAAGGATTTTTCATTAAACAGTATTGATTCCTGCTACGAATTTGATTTTGCTAAAAACACTTGGTCCACTTTAGGTGCTACCAATCCTGCATTAATTAAAACTTTAGAATCGGCTACTTATTATAATTACAATATAAACGAAATACTTGTTTTTCAAAACTATCTCGACTATTACTGGATTGATTTTGCTAAAAACGAGTATGGAAAAGTGAAGTCTAATTCGAACGAAAGAATGAAGCAAGCTTGGTTGAGTTTATATAGCACTAAGGAAACCTATGATGGACTTCAATTCAACTTAGGTAATACTGCCTATCTAGTAAAAATATTATCAGGTAATAAACTTAGTTATGCTACCTATTCAATCAACTCAGATGATTTAGATAGAAATACTGTTCAATATGTCTATAAAATTGAAAACCCCCTCTTGCATTTTTTCTTTAATAAAGCACTACCGTTCTTTACACCTAGCGTATCCATAGTAATGCTCATTAGCTTTGGACTATTTTTTATAGTGTATAGACAAAGAAAGAAAAGAGTACCCAAGGAAGTGACGGCAAGATTGAATTATAATTTTTACCATTCACTCACTATTATTGAAAAAGAACTTTTACAAGTATTGTATTTAAATCACCAGAAAGGAGAATCTATTTCCACAAAGGTTATTAATAAAATTATTGGTGTGCAAAACAAGGATGTGTTAACGCAAAATAAAAGTAGAAGCGACCACTTTTTAAAAATTAATCAGAAGTATAAACTTTCTACCCAACAACAATTACCTCTTATTGTAAAAACGAGAGACAGTATTGATAAAAGGCAGTACAACTATGGATTAGAGCCTAGTTACTTAGTCTACTTAGAAAAGATGATTGAATCGGAGAAAACTATGTTTGACGAATAAGAAATAGCAGTAAATTATACAACAAGTAAACTACAGCCTCTTCTAGCACTTGCATCTAGTCGACCAAGTACGGTAAAGCTACCGTCTTCAAAAACTTCCCCTATATCTTCCGTAGCAATAAAGCTGCAGCTATATATATTGGCAAGGTCAATAATATGCAGCACCCCTCTTCCCGCTTCTTTAATAGCTGTAGGGTCTTCCTCCTCTGCTACCATTACCTTCATCCAAGGCGGACATTTAAATACCCCTTCTTTAATAGCATAGGCCTGGCTTAATAGTTCGGTCATACCATATTCAGAATGAATAGTAGTAGTTCCTAAATGCTCCCTTAATAATTGGTGTAATTCGTTTCTGGTTAACTCTTCTTTTCTTCCTTTCATTCCACCCGTTTCAAGTATAATAGTGGACTTTAATTTTTGTGGAAAGGCTATTGCAAAATCGGTTAAAGCAAAACTGACTCCTATAAACCAAACTTTTTGATTTTGTTTTTCTAAATCCTGCAAGACTGCATTCAACTTTGTAAAATCATCTAAATAAAAACCACTCTGCGCATGGCCAGATGCTTTTATTAATTTATCTACCATGTATATCAAAGAAGAATGTTTTCTTTCTAAATAAGAAGGTAGTAATCCAATTATACAATAATCTGCAGGCTTACCATAAAATAATTCAAACCCTTTTAAAAAACTTGTTTCATATAAACTTAAATCCTGCACCCAATGATTACTTTTTACATCCTGTGTGGTACCACTACTTTCAAATAAATTGACTGGCTTCTCTCCAATGAAAACATCTTGGGTTTTAAAAAAAGAGATAGGTAAAAAAGGAATAGCTGTTGATTTATTCAATTCCACCCACTGTTTATACACTGGATTATGCGATGCCTGCCAATTAAAAATTATTTTACTAGTCTGCAAAAATTGACCTGTGGCAAGATCCCATAACTTATTTGTATCTAAAGGCGGTTGAAACAAAACGATATCTTTTATTTGCACAAAAGTATCAATAAATAATCAAGAAAACGGGGGTAGAAGGCAAGTTTCAAAATAGCACAATTAGTGTTATCTTGCAGGAGTCAATTTTAAATACATTTTATGGCAAAATCAAGCACCAAAAAACCAGTGGCAAAGTCTAAAAAAGAATTAATTAGCAAAGCATCTTATCAGTTTTTAACCAACTATATTAACAACCCCTCACCGGTTGGATTTGAAACAAGTGGTCAAAAAATATGGTTAGAATACCTTACAAAATATGTAGATACTACTTATACCGACGCGTATGGTACAGCAGTGGGCGTGATTAATCCAAATGCTCCTTTTAAAGTAGTGATAGAAGCGCATGCCGATGAAATTAGTTGGTTTGTGAATTATATCAACGACCAAGGTTTAATATATTTAAAAAGAAATGGCGGTGTTGACCATCAAATTGCGCCTTCTATGCGTGTTTGGATTCATGGTAAAAAAGGGCCAGTGAAAGCCGTATTTGGATGGCCAGCTATTCATACAAGACTGAGTAACCCTGAACAAAAAGAACCACAACCTAAGGTTGACAACTTAACCTTGGACTGTGGTGCAAGATCTAAAAAAGAAGTAGAAGCCTTAGGTATTCATATTGGCGCAGTAGTTACTTATCAAGAAGGTATTGATGAGTTAGCCAACGATTTTATTATAGGACGTGCCTTTGATAATAGAGTGGGTGGATTCATGATTGCAGAAGTAGCCCGCTTACTAAAAGAGAATAAAAAGAAATTACCTTTTGGTTTATATATTGTGAATGCAGTGCAAGAAGAAATTGGCCTACGTGGAGCAGAAATGATTGCGCGTCGAATTAAACCCAATATTGCTATTATCACTGATGTAACGCACGATACGCATACACCCATGATTAACAAAGCCATTGAAGGAGATATTCAATGTGGCAAAGGCCCTTCATTAGCCTACGCGCCTGCTATTCATAATAAATTATTAGCCATTGTAGAAAACACTGCTAAAGCGAAAAAGATTCCAGTACAATTTAGAACCTTAAGCAGAAGCACTGGAACCGATACCGATAGTTTTGCTTATGCCAATGATGGCTGCCCTTCAGTTTTAATTTCAATGCCTTTAAGATACATGCATACCACTGTTGAAATGATTCATAAAAAAGATATCGTAGATACCATTCAACTTATGTATGAAACCCTTTTAGTATTGACACCTAAGACCAACCTAAGCTACCTATAATGTCTACTACCCATTTAAATATTGCTATCATTGATATGTATGATGGGAATACGAATGTGGGTATGGACTGTATTCAATTGCTATTAGCACATTGGAGTCAAGACAGAAATGCAAGCATAGAGCATCAAATTTTTAAATTGAGAGACTGCGCTGAAATACCCGATCATAAATTCGACGCTTATATTTCTACAGGAGGGCCAGGCTCCCCCACCGATTCTGAAGGCGAAAACTGGGATACCCTTTATACCCAATGGCTAGATCAAATGTTCAAATTAGAAAAACCTGTTTTTTTAATTTGTCATAGTTTTCAAATTGCCTGCAGGCATTTTAATTTGGGAAAAATTAGCTTAAGAAAATCAAGACAAGTAGGTATACTTCCAGTTCATCCTATTGAATACAATCATTTATTTGATGGATTAGAAGACCCATTCTATACTTTAGAAAGCAGATTGTATCAAATTACTGAGCCCAACGACGAACTCATAAATAGTATGGGCGCGCGCATTATAGCTTTAGAAAAAATTAGACCTCAAGTACCCTTGGAACGCGCCATCATGGGTATTCAATTTAATGAGTATATGGCAGGTGTGCAATTTCACCCAGAAGGAGAATACCATATTTTATTAGATTATTTTAAAGAAGAGAAAATTAAAAATTCAATTATTGAAGAATTCGGAATAGAAAAGTGGGACAGAATGATTGAGCACTTAAATGACCCTAAAAAAATTAAGTCTACCTTTCACGCTATTATTCCTAATTTTTTAGATAAGGCTTTAAAAGCAAAATCATAAATTAAATATATGATTGCTTCAATTAGACAAAAATTCAACGCAGCCTTTACCGAGCAAGCCCATCAAAATTACTTAGCTGCCCTAAATACAGCTTTTCCAGGTGCATTAGATTTCAGTGTAGCCGAAACCCCTATTTTTATTAACAAAGATTTTACTGAAAAAGTACTAGCTACAGGCGACTATGTGAATCAAGTAATTCAATCGGCTAATTTTAAGTCTATTACTGAGCCTTCCTTAAAAAACCAAGCCTTTTTTCCTAAGGAAACCCCTTTACCAGCATGTATAGTAATGGATTTTGCTCTTGCCCAGAATGAGCATGATGAATTAGTGCCTGCTTTAATTGAGCTACAAGGTTTCCCTTCTTTATTTGCCTATGAAATTTTACAAGATGAATGTATTCGTAAAACTTATAAAATTCCTGAAGGCTATAGCCCCTATTTAAATGGCTATACTAAAGAAAAGTATTTAGCTCATTTGGAGACTATCTTAAAAGGAAATACATTAATTGATACCAAAAAGAATTTAGATACTAATAATAGAAATATATCCGACTCTTCTAATGATACTATAAAGAATTCTAATAAGCATACTGTATTATTAGAAATACTTCCCCATCAACAAAAAACTAGAATTGATTTTTACTGCACTGAAAAATATGTAAATATTCCTACAGTTTGTATTACTGAAATTTTTACTGAGGGGGCTCATTTATATTATGAAAGAGAAGGCCAGAAAATAAAAATTGATAGAATTTATAACCGCATTGTTTTAGATGAATTAAAGCATCAAACAAAAGAGATACAAGAGAAAGGTGCTTTACTTCAAAATAATTTAGCAATTGAATGGGTAACACACCCACATCATTTTTTTAGAATTAGTAAGTTCTTACTGCCTTTTTTAAAGCATGCAAACATTCCGCATACCCAATTCGTAGATCAATTAACAGAGATACCTACAGCATTAGAGAAATACATACTCAAACCCCTATTTTCTTTTGCAGGCCAAGGCGTTATTATAGATATTAGCCCGGGTGATATTGAAAACATAAAAGACCCCTCAGGCTGGATATTACAAGAGAAAGTAAACTACGCCAACTGCATTGAAACACCCACAGGGCCAGCCAAAGCAGAATTAAGGCTGTTTTATTTTTGGGACGAAGAAAAGCAACAATATATTGCCACCATGAACCTTGCTCGATTAAGCAAAGGAAAAATGATTGGGGTGAACTATAACAAAACTGCCACCTGGGTAGGCGGCAGTTTAGCTTATTTCGAGACGACGAACTAATATTTAGTCGGCACTGTTCTTTAATTGCATTAATAAAGTATAGGCATTCTTAGTAACAATTGATTGTTTCCCTAGATCATTTTTTATTTCCACATATCCATTTGTAGAAACGCCCAGTTCAACAGGAAGCATTTTAAAACTACCTCCTTCCATTTTTACAAAAACAAAGGGTTTATTTTGCCATTTTACAATAGCCTCTTCAGGTAGTGCATTTACTTTTGCATCATTTAACTCAATTTCAGCATTCGCAGAAGTACCTGGATATAATCGCACCGATTCATTCACTAAATGACAGTGCACATCTGTTGTTCTATCCTCATTAATATTGGGATTGATAACAGCCACTTTTGCCAAATACTTTTTGCGCATATCATTATTGGTATAAAAACTTACTTTATTACCCACCTTTAAATTAGTAGCATCGTTTTCGTATACAATAAGTCTTAAATGTAAATCGCTAGGGTCAATAATTTCAAAAAGTATATCCGTAGGGGTTACATACTTTCCAATGTTTACATTCACTTTAGTGACATACCCATTGATAGGTGCATTAAAATTAATAGCTCTTGAAATATTCGTCTCATTTAAAAGCATTGGGTCAATACCTATTAATTTTAGCTTTTCACTTAAAGACTTTGTTAAATACTTTTGGCTTTCGAAATCGCTTTTCGCTAATTGAAAAATTTTATCACTTGCAGCCTTTGTAGCATTTAAATCTCTTTGTCTATTAAAATCGGCTTCTAAATAAACCAATTTACTTTTTGCAGTTAAGTAATCCTGTTGTAATTCTATATAGCTAGGATCCTCCATTATTGCTAATAAATTACCTTTTTTAACAAACATGCCTGGAATAAGGCTAGTCTTCTTTAAATAGCCACCCATAGGTATACTAACAGAAACTATATTACTAGGTGGCACATCAATAACTCCATTTACTTTTAATACCTTATGCATGGATATTAACTGCGCAGTCCCAAAACCAAGGTTCGCAGTTTTTAATTGTGCTGCATTTAAAGTCACTACTTCTGCAATAAGCTTATCGCTTTCCAATTCATTGGAACTTGAGGCAGCTGGCTGGTTTTTATTTCCATTACAAGCTAGTAAAATTATTAAGCTAGCTAGAAATATCAATTTTTTAAATTTCATAAAATTATCTTTAGTTATTTGCAGTTATTTTTTCTATTTCAATAGCGCCCTCGTTTAATTGTTGCACATAATTGAAATATTCATTTTGAATTTGTATGGCCTGATTTATAATCATTACCCATTCTAAATAACTAATTTCTCCAGCGTTTAATTTCTTGGAAGCTGTTTCTATCAATAAATTGGAATTAGGTATTATGCTTCTTTGATATTTTATTACTAGATTTTTATTTTGAACATACCTAGCTGCTAAATTTTTTAAATTAGCACTAAACTGTTGTTGCACCGCAATTTGCTCTAATTTATTTTGTTGAACACTAATACTTCCTGCAGTAATGCGTGAACGTTGTGCCGAGGAAAATAAAGGAATGGACATACCCATATTAAAAGCATTAAAACGATAATCTTTTCCAAAATACTGTTCGGCAGTCTGATCAATTGGCTGCCAACCAATAATGGTGGAGCTATTATAGCCCAAATTAAAAGAGGGTTGCAATTTCCCCTTTTCAAGTTGGAGCTCATTTTCGGCCAATGTAATTCTTTGTTGACTTAGTTTTATTTGGGGTGTTTCAGGCACCGTTAGCAAATCAGGAATACGCTCTAATTCAATAATATTATTTTCAGCAAAAGGCACCTGTACCATTTTTGAATTTAAAAGAATATTGAATTCATTTAACAATACCTCGTACTCAGTAGTTAATAATTCTAATTGATTGGAGATTTGCGCTAATTGACTTTCTGCTGTAATTTTTTCCAAGATATCGGAATTCCCTGCCTCAAAACGTTGCTTCGACTTATTAGCAAAAGAAGTGTAAATACTATCGGCATTGAGCAAGAGTTGTTTTCTTCTTTGAAGTAGTAGTAAATTATAAAAATAATTTTTTACAGCAGCCTTTAGCTCAATTTCTTTTTGCAATTTCGAGAGTACACTTATATTAATATTCGTTTTATTGATAGCGCCTTGACTTTTATATACAGCGGGGAATTGTATATTTTGAGATACAGTCACTCTATTATCATTTTGAAAACTATTTATTTTTCCATAACCAAAATCAAATAGTGTTTTATCAATATCAAGATTACTCTTTTTCAAAGCTTGATAATAGTTCACCTGCATTGAACTTGCTTTTAAAGAAGCATTATTTTGAATGGCACTATCGATAGCTGCATTAATACTTATTTTATTTTGCGCAGAAACAGTTGAAGAAAATAAGATAGTTGTTAAAATAATTAAACTAACTGAACTAACATTTTTATTCATTTTTAAATATTGTGTTCCTTTTTCAAAAAGTAAATACATAACGGGTAGTACAAATAGAGTAAGCATAGTTGAAATAATGAGCCCCCCAATAACAACAGTGGCTAAAGGTTTCTGCACTTCTCCCCCTGCCCCAGTACTAATGGCCATGGGAATAAAACCTAAGGCAGGCACCAAGGCTGTCATTAACACTGCCCTTAATTTTGATTTAGTGGCATGTATTACAATTCGAATAGAATCATGCCAACCTTCTGCTTTTAACCTATTAAATTCAGAGACTAATAGAATGCCATTTAAAACAGCTACCCCAAATAAGGCAATAAAACCCACACCTGCCGATATACTAAATGGCATATCTCTTGCCCACAAAGCAAAAATACCCCCCATGGCCGATAATGGAATGGCTGTGTAAATTAATAAGCCTTGTTTCACAGAGCCAAAAGCAAAATACAATAAAAGGAAAATTAGAAATAGTGCAATGGGTACCACTACACTTAATCTATCTTTTGCAGCTGTCATATTTTCAAAAGACCCTCCATACACGATGGTATATCCTTTTTGTAATTGCAGTTTCTCATTTATTTTTGCCTGCAACTCTTTTACAATAGTCTGCACATCTCTTCCAGTAACATTAAAGCCTACTATAATTCTTCTTTTCGTATTTTCTCTTTGAATTTGATTCACCCCTTCTATTTCTTCAATGTTTGCTACATAAGACAAGGGAATTTGTTGCCCTCTGGCAGAACTAACATACAAGTTTTGAATGTCTGTAATACTCTTCCTTGCTTCACCATCAAATCTAACCACCATATCAAACCTTTTTTCCTCTTCATAAACCTGCCCTGCTACCTGGCCTGCAAATGCAGCATTGACTACTTTATTTATATCGGCCACATTCAAACCGTACTTGGCCATGCCATCTCTATTGTATTTAATGACCACCTGAGGCATGCCTGTTACTTTTTCTTCATAAATATCAATGGCACCATCTACGGTTTTTACAATCTCGTTTAATCTACTAGCATAATGCGTAAGAGAATCTAGGTTTTCACCAAATATTTTACATACTACATCTTGCCTAGCACCAGTCATTAATTCATTGAAACGCATTTGCACAGGAAATTGAAAACCAACGGTAATACCGGGCACTGCTTCCAAAACCTTGGTCATTTTTAAACTTAGTTCATTAAAAGTTTTAGCAGAAGTCCATTCAGATTTATCTTTTAAAATAACCATCATATCACCTGCCTCAAATGGCATTGGATCGGTAGGTATTTCAGCACTACCAATTTTGGTAACAATTTTTTCAATTTCAGGAAAGTTTTGAATTAATAATTTCGTAGCTTTCTGTGTTGACTCAATAGTATTATTCAAATTACTACCTGTGAGTACCCTAGTTTCAACTGCAAAATCTCCTTCTTCTAATTGAGGTATAAATTCACCCCCCATATTAAGTAATAAAATCACTGATATAGCAAACAGTGCAACAGTTGAAACAATGATTGCCTTAGGAATATTTAAAACCTTCTTCAACAAAGGTTGATAAGAACGCTCTAAGAAAATCATTAACCTATCTGTAAAATTCTTTTTATGGTTGAGCTTTTTATTCAAAAAAAGCGCTGCCATCATGGGCACATAAGTAATAGATAATATGAAGGCACCAAATATGGCAAAGGCAATGGTAAAGGCCATTGGCTTAAACATTTTACCTTCTATTCCTTCTAAAGATAAAATAGGCAAGTACACTATTAGAATAATAATTTGACTAAACACCGCCGATTTAATCATGGCTCCTGTCGACTTTCCAACCTCTTCATCCATTTCTTCCTGATTCACATTTAAGAGTGCCCTAAAATGTTTAGAATGCGCAAAACGGTGCAGAATCGCTTCCACAACAATTACAGAGCCATCAACAATTAAACCAAAATCAATAGCCCCTAAAGACATCAGGTTTCCCCCTACGCCAAACATATTCATTAATATAATGGCAAAAAGCATGGATAAAGGAATCACTGAAGAAACAATTAAACCTGCTCTTAAATTGCCCAAGAAAAACACAAGCACAAATACGACAATAAGTGCTCCTTCTAATAAATTAGTTTCAACCGTTTTAATGGCATTGTTCACCATTTTAGTTCTATCTAAAAATGGTTCAATAACTACTCCTTCAGGTAACATTTTTTGTATCTCTGCAATTTTGTCTTTTACTCTTTTTACAACCAAAGAAGCGTTTTCTCCTTTTAGCATCATCACCACTGCACCTGCTACCTCTCCTTCATCATTATACGTCATGGCACCATATCTAATAGCGAACCCATATTGTACTTTCGCAATATCTCTAATTAATAGGGGCGTTCCATTGTCCAATTGCTTCACCACAATTTTTTCAATGTCTTCTATATTTTTAGTTAAGCCTTCACTTCTAATGTATAAAACAGTAGGGCCCTTTTCAATATAGGCACCCCCCGTATTTTCATTATTTTTTTCTAATGAAGAAAATATATCTGAGATGGTTAAGCCATATGCTTTTAACTGATCTTGTTTTACTGCAATCTCATATTGTTTTAACTTACCTCCAAAGCTGGCCACTTCTGCAACACCAGGCGTTCCTATTAATTGCCTTCTTACCACCCAATCTTGCAAGGTTCTTAATTCCATGGCATCATACTTGCCTTCATACCCTTTTTCCGGTCTTACTACATATTGGAATATTTCTCCTAATCCAGTAGATACTGGCGCTAGTTCTGGAGAACCCGTGCCCGGAGGAATATTTTGTTTTACATTTTGTAGCTTCTCACTTATTTGTTGCCTAGCCCAATAAATATCAATCTTATCTTCAAAAACAATCGTAATTAAAGACAAGCCAAATCGAGAGAAACTTCTTATTTGCTTAGTGCCCGGAATACTACTACAAGCTTGTTCAATAGGAAAGGTGACAAGTCTTTCAATATCTGTTGCTCCTAAAGCGGGGGAAACCGTAATGACTTGCACCTGATTGTCTGTAATATCTGGCACAGCATCTATAGGTAATCGCGTCAGTTCATAAGTACCCCAACCTACGAGTGAAATAATAAACAAACCAATGATTAACTTATTCTTTATAGAATAGGTTATTATTTTATTTAACATAAAAAATCTTATTCAAAAAAAATGAAAGAATTGCATATTGAATATGCATGAAGATTTAGCAATATAAATTACTAAAAAATAATGAAATTAAGCTCGAGGTGGCTGGAAAATATTATTTAGCTTGTTGGATGCATAATCTTTATCATCAAAAAGTAAATATTTTTTTCTAATGCTAAAAATTAGTACTGGAACAATAGATTGCTTAGATACAAAAAAACTATCAAAGTTTAATAAAGAAACAGTTCTATTGGAGGTTTTAAAGGGCAACTGCATATCCTGCTGATAATCGGAATCGTAAGTAGTCGTTGTGAAATAATGATTATCTATAAATTTAGAAAAGGTTAAATCTTGGGTATACTTTTGATGTGTTTTATAATGCTCAAAAAGAAAGGGCAGCTTTAGCAATTGATATGCTTCAGTAGCACCCAGAAGGTATAAGGAAGTTAACAATATAATAGCTGCTTTTCTCACTTCTTAAAGGTAACATTTTTTGATTGATTTACACCTAGGAAGCGTACTAAAAAATAAAAAATCATCACCCACTACCCCATTTTTTAATAAGTTTTAAAAAATAAAGTAATAGATGATGATTATGTATAGTTGCTTACTCTTTAATGTAAACTTGCTTACTATCTATTTACAACAAGACCCGTCCTTGCAACAGCTTGCCTCTTTTTTGCAACATGTCATATCCTTGCTGTCTTTAGACATATCCTTTTTACAAGCTACCCCATCTGTGCAACAACTAGCCCCTGGCTTGCAACAGCTTTCAGTCTGCGCTACAGCAGTCTTACCAGCTCTATCATACTGGCAACATTCCTCTAATTTGCTATAAGCGTCTGCTGTAGCTACTTTATGCTCGGTATCATAACCAGCAGCCGCTATGGCAGTTTCGATTTTATCGGTAGATGTTTTAGAAGCATTAAAACTTACTTTTAACACTTTAGCCGCTTTATCCCAGTCTGCACTTACTGCACCTGCTTGCTTTGCTGCTTTTTCAATATTTCCTTTACACATGCCGCAATTGCCTGCTACTTTAATTTTAGTAGTAGTTTGGGCTTGTAAAGCAAAACTAGAAATCAAAATAAAACCCATTAATAATATAAAATTTTTCATAACTTTTTTTAAATATAATATTTGTAAATTAATTTTTGTGAAGATACTATTTTGCAAAAATTGCTTAATATCTTTTTGCAATGGTAATAACATGATAGCAATGAGGTAATCTATTCTCTAGTTACTCTCTAGCTATTTTCTAGAAAAAATCAAATTAAATAAACGCAGATGAGCTCGTAGATAGGTGGCCCAATATTGACCAAATTCTTTTTAGAAACTATAGGCTTGCTATTAATTACAATAGAATTAGCCTTCTGAATAGTAACTATTTCATGAGCAGTGTTAAGACTTAATTTCTTAACAATATTATTAATGCTTGTTTGAGACTGATGATTGTCCTGTGATTTTAAATAGACTGTTTTTTCAGAACAGCATAAGTCCTTTTTAGAAGGCTTACCACATTTGCATTTTTTTACCTCGCCTGCACATAAATGGGTAGTTGCTGTTGCACCTATACTAGCAATAGAATATAATAAAACTAAAAATATAATAATTACCCTTTTCATTAGCCCTTTAATTAGTCCAAAGGTACAGCCTATTTCGATTACGCCATAAAATAGCTGTTAAAAAAAGGGAATTCTAGTCAGCTTCTAAAATGACCAATATCATCTTAATTAATAAAATTCCACCAAATGCCCACCCTGAACCAAGTACCTGTGCCTGGGTAATTTTGAGCAGTGAAGTTATAAGTGTTTCCCAATGAACTACTTGTAGGAATTAAAGTATTCAAATTCTCTAGTCTGATATACCCTTTGAGGCGTTTGATCATAAAATGAAGGAAGGCATTTGCAGTAGGTCTGTTTTGAAGCATATAGCTATTTTGCAAATAAAACTGACCGGTTATGGGCATATAGTCGTCGGCTTTAAAGTCGGTATGATAGATCATCTCTATTCCAGTGGAAAGATTTAAGTTTTTATAAAAATTCCCTTCAAAAGCCAATCTTTGCCTAGACAAAATGAATGGAATATTGATGGGCGCCGATTGATCCACGACTTGCACAGTGGTTTCATTATACCAATTCCAATGCTTGCTAATTTTAATTTTATTAGCAAGTAAAGTACTGATATAGCTTATAGGTTTTGTGTACACGGCTGCCTGAAAGCCCGATGAGAAATAGTTATAATTATTAATTAGCTGATAATTAAATGAAACCCTAAAACCTTTTACTGCATTTCCTAACTCTCCATTCATGTCCACAGTATTTTCTTTCTTAATACCCTTTAAAGCATTTATAGGAAACTGTGTAAGGCCTAAATAATTAGTGGAAGGCGTTCGATTGCTATTTTGAAAAGCTATTTTCAAATAAGTTCCTTTGGCATTTAATACTCTAGATAAATAAAATTGAGCATCGTAGTCGCCTGCATGGTACCCATTCAAAAATAATTTACCGGATGCTAGTAAATCCCATAACTGGTTTCTCGTTTTATTTTTATAGGTGCCAAATGCATATAAATCATAATCAGACCAAGATTGCAAATTCGATAAAGTGGTGACTAAATGTGTATAGCCAGAACCTACTTGTAAAAATTGATTCGAGTTATTTTTTTGAGGATAGCTAATTAAACTAAAGTCATTGGTTACTAGATTCCAATTATCGACATACTTGTAATTGGAATTTGACTTAGATTCATAATTAAAATATTGAGCGTAGTTCAAATTATTAGGCGCTTTATCTTCAAATGTAAATTGACTCGACTCCAATTTAACTTCATTTTGAAATCTAAGTCTTGGATAAAATAAATGTATTACGACTGTATCCTTTACTATGGAATCTTTTTGACCAAGGTCATAAGTTTGACGCCATAAATAAGTATTATTCCTATAGGTTGAACCAGTAGCAATAGTGGTATTAAAAGGATTACGGAAAGAAGCGCCACTCACCCCTAATCTCGTCTCTAATTCATACGGGTTATTCAATGATAAACTATCTAATAAAGCTGCTTTCACAAGTCCGCCATTTTCTGAAGAGGCCGCTTTATTAGCAAGCATTACAAAGTAGGATTCATACCTTTTTCTTTTAGATTGAAAATGCGCCGTAATGCGCATATTATTCAAATTAGCGTTTTGATTTTTTACATTTCCCGGAGAATTACTAAATCTATAATCAAATGAAAAATTTAATTGCTGCGTTTTATTTTGTGTATGTTTTATTTCAATTAATTGCTCCCCCTTACCTCCCAATAAATACCCTAATTCAGTAAAGGGTCTGGTGCTTTGATAAAAAGGCGTACCCGCTAAAGTATAAGAATAGGCATCATAAGCATGAAAGCCTGCGTCAAACCCCCCTTTTTTTTGCGTTGAAAATAAATAAGATTTAGAAGCTGTTCCTAAATTGCCAAGGTTGTAATTAGTATAAGGCAAGGGATAGTGTACAAAAAAATCGTTAATGCTTGAATCTAGTTTTCGAATCTCATTATTATTATAGAGCCTATAAAATAAGGTGATTGAATCAGCGTTCTGGTCTCTTTTTTGCAAAGAATCGGAACTTCCTCCTCTACTATTAGAATTTCCAACAGGTCTTAGGGCATTGCCAAAATTTTGCGCACTTACTTCTAGTTGAAGCAAGATAAATAGAATTAAAAAAAATAAAATGCGCTTAACAATGAACATGCTTAAAATTATATTAGGAAATTTGTTTTACTAAATCGCTAATAATTAAGGTTAACTTAGGTTCTGCAGCATTCGCTGCTTCTAAGACTTCTTCATGTGTAATGGTATTATTGTCTTCTCTAATACCTAAATCGGTTACTACACTAATGGCAAATACTTTCATACCACAATGCACAGCGGCAATATTTTCTTGCACAGTACTCATCCCTACTACATCTCCCCCTACTGCTTTAATTAATTTATACTCTGCTCTTGTTTCAAAAGTGGGACCTGTAACACCCACATAAACACCCTCATGAACTTTTATTTGATGTTTACTTGCTATTGCTTTTGCTTTGTCAATAAAATCTAAAGCATAGGGTTCACTCATATCTGGAAAACGGGTACCTAAGGCAGTTTCATTTTTCCCAATTAAAGGATTTATAGAGAATAAACTTATATGATCCTTTATGATCATTAAATCTCCCACTACAAAATTTAGATTCACACCACCTGCCGCATTCGATAAAATTAAATTTACCACCCCTAATAATTTTAAAACACGAACGGGGTAAGCAACTTGTTCAGGAGAATAACCCTCATAGAAATGAAAACGTCCTTCCATCACCCAAACTTTAACACCATTCAAACTGCCTAAAATTAATCTACCCTTATGCCCTTCAACAGTACTTACAGGAAAATGAGGTATTTCAGTGTATTGAATTTCAAAATCAACCTTAATTTGAGTAGCTAAATTTCCTAAGCCACTACCAAGTATAATAGCAGTTTCAGCAGTTGTTTTAATCTTAGATTGTATGAAAGCGGCAGTCTCCTGTAATTGAGCCATTAAGGGCGTCGACATATAAGGTATATTTTAGCCACAAATATAACAAGACGAAGGGATTATAAGGCAAGATTCTAGGCCTTTGATGGGCTTGTATCATGTTTTAATACCCAATAAGCAATAATGGCACTTAAAAGCATAAAAAAGGCCCCTAATAAAAAAGCAGCACCTGGAAAATAGATATGACTAGGGTCGTTTTTAATGGAGAAATAGGAGGTTAATCCGATCATCATGGAGGGACCAAATATGGTGGTTAAACTTTGTAATCCCGTTAAGGAACCTTGCAACTCTCCTTGTTCATTTTTAGGAACATGTGCTGAAATTAAAGCTTGCAAAGCGGGTCCCGAAATTCCCCCCAAACAATAAGGCACTAAAAATAAAAACATCATCCATCCCTGTGTTGCAAAAGCAAATAAAGTTAACCCAAGGGCATATAATGCAATTCCAATATAGACGCTTTTTTCATTTCCTAATTTAGGATTGACTACTCTAATGAGTAAGCCTTGCACCAAACTAACCAATACCCCCACCACAGCCAATGAAATACCAATCATCTTGGGTGTCCATCCAAATTTATTAATATTGGCAAAACTCCAATTACTTTGCACAGCATGTGCAGATATATAAATTAATAGTAGTGAAAAAATTAATCCAAGTACTGCTGGGTATTTTTTAAATTTTAATAAGGAAGAAATGGGGTTGGCTTTTTTAAAATCAATGGAGCGACGATGTTCCATATCTAAGGACTCTGGCAAAACAAAATAACCATACAATGCATTCACCAAGGCCAATCCAGCAGCAACTAAAAATGGAATTCTTGTGCCCAACTCCCCTAGCAAACCTCCCAACATAGGACCGATAATAAATCCAAGACCAAAGGCAGCTCCAATCATTCCAAAATTTTGTGCCCTATTTTTTTCATTACTAATATCAGCCATATAAGCAGAAGCAGTGGTAATACTAGCTCCCGTAATACCTGAAATCATTCTTCCTAAAAATAACCACCCAATGCTTGGCGCAAAAGCTAAAAAAATATAATCTAAACCAAATCCAAGCAAGGAAAAAAGTAAGACTGGTCTGCGACCATATCGATCACTTAAACTTCCTAATATGGGTGCAAAAATAAATTGCATGAGCCCATATATCAAAGTTAGAAATATAGCAGGTTTTGAAATAGCACTAATATCTGTTCGATCCGTTACATGCATTAATTGCTGTAATAATTGAGGCAAAACGGGAATAATAATCCCAAATCCAATGATATCAATTAAAATGGTGATAAATATAAAACCAACTGCAGCTTTTTTGGGATTTGCCATTATTCTTAGGTAGTTGAGTATGAACTACCGTTCAAATATACAAGTAGTAGCCAAGATTACAAAAAGGTGCTAGTAACGTTTAAGTTATGTTAATATCTACTGCTCAAATACTTCCTTTATTGCCTTAGCCTTCATTTCTAAATACAATCACCCCGTCAAAAATATCAATCAATACTTTTTTAGTTTTATCTATCTCGCCACTCAATATTTTTTTACTAAATTCATTCACTACCATTTTTTGAATGAGCCGTTTCAAAGGCCTAGCGCCTAATTGCATATCAAAACCTTGGTCAGATAAGTAATCGACTAAATAATCGCTGAAGGCTAATTCAATTCCATTCTCCGCTACTAAGGCTTTTAAATTATTCAATTGAATTTTTACAATGGCCGACATTTGTTTTTGTAGTAAAGGAGAGAACATAATAATCTCATCTACTCTATTTAAAAATTCGGGGCGAATGGTTTGTTTTAACAAAGCCATTACTTCCACTTTTGACTGCTCTACTTTTTGTTCAAGATTTTTTTCTGTAACGCCTTCGAAGGCTTCTTGAATTAAATGACTACCCATATTACTGGTCATAATAATAATGGTATTTTTAAAATTCACCGTTCTTCCTTTGTTATCGGTTAAATGGCCATCATCTAATACTTGTAATAAAATATTCCAAACATCGGGATGCGCTTTTTCAATCTCATCTAATAAAACTACACTATAAGGTTTGCGTCTTACCGACTCTGTTAACTGCCCCCCTTCATCATAGCCTACATAACCCGGAGGCGCTCCCACTAAACGAGACACTGCATGCTTTTCTTGGTATTCACTCATGTCAATACGCGTCATCATAGCATCGTCGTCAAATAAATAATTGGCCAGTGCCTTGGCTAGTTCCGTCTTTCCCACACCAGTGGTTCCTAAAAAAATAAAAGAACCAATAGGTTTTTTAGGATCTTGCAAACCCGCTCTACTTCTTCTTATCGCATCTGATACAGCAGTAATGGCTTCTTCTTGGCCTACTACTCTTTTATGTAACTCTTCCTCTAAGTGTAATAATTTTTCTCTTTCCGACTGCAGCATTTTATACACCGGTATGCCAGTGGCCTTCGCTACATTCTCTGCTATATCTTCAGCATCCACTTCTTCTTTCATTAATCTTTTACCATTAGTACCAATTTCTTGTAGTTGCTTACTGTACTCAAGTAAATTAGTTTCTTGCTCTTTTACTTTACCGTATCTTATCTCAGCTACTTTACCATAGTCTCCGTTACGCTCCGCCACTTCCGCTTCTTGTTTTAATTTTTCAATTTCAGCCTTTGTATTTTGTACTTTGTCCACCATTTCTTTTTCTTCAGCCCACTTAGCTTTCAAAGTATCTTGTTCTACTGTTAAATTACTTATCTCAATGTTCAAGGCCTTTAATTGATCCGGATTATTTTCTCTTTTAATTGCTTCTCTTTCAATTTCAAGCTGTCTAATTTGTCTGATTAAGGTATCTAATTCCTCAGGCATTGAATTCATCTCTAATCTTAACTTAGCGGCGCTCTCATCAATTAAATCAATGGCCTTGTCAGGCAAGAAACGATCGGTAATATACCTGCTCGATAATTCCACAGACGCAATAATGGCTTCGTCTTTAATTCTAACATGGTGGTGTGTTTCGTATCTCTCTTTCAAGCCTCTTAAAATAGAAATGGCATCTTCTTTGTTAGGTTCGTCAATGATTACTTTTTGAAAACGACGCTCTAATGCTTTATCCTTTTCAAAAAACTTTTGATACTCATTTAAAGTAGTGGCGCCTATGGCCCTTAACTCACCCCTTGCTAGTGCAGGCTTTAAAATATTGGCAGCATCCATCGCACCCTCTCCTCCGCCAGCACCGACAAGTGTATGTATCTCATCTATAAATAAAATAATTTCTCCGTCGCTATCTGCTACTTCTTTCACCACTCCTTTTAATCTTTCTTCAAACTCCCCTTTGTACTTGGCACCAGCAATAAGTTGCCCCATGTCTAAAGCAAAAATGATTTTACTTTTTAAATTATCAGGCACATCGCCATTCACAATACGCATCGCCAAGCCTTCTGCAATTGCTGTCTTACCCACACCAGGCTCTCCCACTAAAATGGGATTGTTTTTACTTCTTCTTGAAAGTATATGTAAGGTTCTTCTAATTTCTTCATCACGACCAATCACAGGATCTAACTTTCCTTTATTCGCTAGTTCATTTAAATTTTTTGCATATTTTGATAAAGACTGAAACTGTGTTTCCTGCGTAGCCGATTGTACAGTTTCTCCTTTTCTTAATTCTTTAATAGCAGTGACTAAACCTTTTTCAGTAAGTCCTTCATCTTTTAAAGTTTTAGAAGCAAGGTCATTCACTTGTAAAATGGCAATTAATAAATGTTCTACCGTTACAAACTCATCACCAAAAGTTTTAAGTGCTCCATTGGCTTTTAATAATACACTATTTAAGTCTCTACTTAAATTCGTGGCGGGCTCTCCACTTAATTGCTTAGGCAAACTAGGTAATAGTGCATCCACTTTTTGATTGACTAAAAGAGGATTCAAATTATTTTTCTTTAAAAGAAACTCAGTGGAGCTGTCCTTGTCAGATAAAATTGTTTTTAATAAGTGCAGGGTTTCAATAGCAGTATTCTTACTGTTATAAGCTAATTGCTGTGCCGCTTGAATGGCCTCCTGTGCTTTAATTGTATATTGACTTAAATTCATAATCTTGTTTATTTACAACAAGGTATGTTCAAAAGCAAAGCCAATCTATGATTTAAGTTATAATGGCATAAATAAACAAGTAAAACGGCATAAAAGTCAGTTTTGACAAGGTTTTTCTGCTATTTTTACATGTCTAATTATTTGTATTAAAATATTGAAATAATAGCTTTGAACGAATTTTCAAATACCGAATTCATTAAATCTGAAGCACTTAAAATGGGCTTTGATTATTGCGGTATTGCCGCTGCCAAAGAACTCCCTGAAGATGCAAAGATTTTAGAAGCCTGGCTTCAAAAAGGTTTTCATGGAGACATGAGCTATATGGAAAATAATTTTGATTTAAGAATTGATCCCAGAAAATTAGTACCAGGTGCCAAATCCGTAATTAGTTTTTTAAAAAATTATTATCCTGAAGATAGTTCCATTAAAGAAGCAAGTAAACAAGATGCAAAAATTGCAAAGTATGCTTGGGGAGAAGATTATCATGAAGTCATTAGAACCCAGTTATTTAGTTTACTTGATATTTATAGAAAAAAAATAGGCCCCATTGAAGGAAGAGGATTTGTAGACTCTGCTCCTGTATTAGAAAGAACTTGGGCCAAACTTTCTGGCGCTGGTTTTATTGGTAAAAATGGAAATTTAATTCGCCCTAAGGCGGGTTCTTACTTTTTTATTGCTACATTAATTGTAGATCTTCCTTTAGTATATGACCAACCCATTGCAAAAGATTATTGCGGCACTTGCACTAAATGTATTGATGCCTGTCCTACACAAGCCATTCTGCCGAACAAAACTATTGAGGCAAATCATTGTATTAGTTATTTTACCATTGAATTGAAAGCAGCTGAAATTAATACAGATAGAAATTATAATGACTGGGCCTTTGGTTGTGATATATGCCAAGACGTATGTCCTTGGAATAGATTTAGCAAAGCAAATACGGAAGAGGCATTCAAACCACTTAATGGTTTACTTTCTTTAAACAAGCAGGACTGGCTTCAAATTGAAGAAACTACATTTAAAGAAAGGTTTTCTAAATCTCCATTACTGAGATCCAAATTAAAAGGCATCAAAAGAAATATAGAGTATCTAAAGAATCGAAGTTAGAGAGAGGATGTATGTAGGTTACTAATTAAATATATAAACTATACTACAATAACTATTTCGAGTTAATCGCTTCTTGTAAATGCTGTAATTCAATTTCCATTTTAGCGCCCAGCAATTTATCGTTCAATAAAGTTTGGAATTTTTCCCAAGGATACCATTTCACATTTTGTTCAAAGGACCAATGAATCACATAAGTACTGTCTTTTAAAAGTGTCCACTCAAAAGTTACCAAATAAGGGTTTTGCCCTGTGGCTATCCATTCATAATTCACTTTAGTATCGGTCTTATCTAAAAAGCGTACTGTTTGAGTACCTATATAGGCTGTATTGTTTTCCAATACCACTTTGTTTTGTTTCCAATCGCTCATCCACTGGTTCCAATGGCTTAGATCAGAAGTGAAATAAGCAATTTTATCGGCACTTGTATTTACCTCAATAGCTCTTGAAGCAATGACTTTGGAGGGGAACAACAATGAAATACCTGTAACAAGTGCACTTAAAAAAACAACACTTATAATAATTAATTTAATGTACTTCATTATTCCCATTTAAATATTTTAAAAGCAATGCCATATACTACAACAATCCAGATGAGTAAAAATGAGATATCGGGCCAAACTGAAAGTAAACTAGCTCCCTCAAATGAAATATTACGCATGGCATTGTTAAAATGAGTCAGGGGTAATATTCTACAAAAAGGTTGCAACCATGTAGGAAAATTATCGATAGAGAAAAAGGTGCCTGCTAATAAAAACTGAGGTAGTGTAATTAAGTTGGCAAAGGGTGGAATACTGCTTTCATTTTTAGCCACTCCACTTACAATAAATCCAAAGCCCATAAATAATATTAAGGCAATAAAGCTTAGTACCATAATACTCGCAAAGGTTATCCAGCCATGCACTAAAGTAAAATTAAAGGCAAAATAACCAATGCCTATAATAATGACTGCCGTAATTAATTGAAAAAGTACACGGCTTAAGGCTTCCCCTAAAATTATATACAGCCTTCTTATAGGTGTAGCATAAAATCTTTTTAAAACGAGTTGTTGTCTTAAATTAAAAAACAAAAAGGCCACACCAAAGACACCTGCACTTAATAATGAAAAACCTAGCTGGCCAGGTAAAATAAAATCAATGGTTCTATAAATGCGCCCAGGCACTTGCTCTACATTATTATTCACCACCGCCATGGTGGGCGTTTCTTTAAAATTTTCTTGATTCAATTTACTGATGACTGCATTCAATATAGATTTTACTAATTGAATGTTTTGAGGATTCGTTGCTTCAGAACTTGTCAGATTAATGACATAAGGCGCATTGACATTGTTTGTTTTTTGAATAGAAATAACTGCTGTCAAACGACCTTTGGATAATTCGCTTTTAATTTTTGTAGTATCGTCTTTTGAAAATTTAAAGCCAGGAATATTTTTAATGGAAGCATATACAGGATTCAATGTATCGGATTTAGGATCCATGGCCACATTCACATTAATACTACCTCCACTACTTAGAAAGCCAAATACTAAAATAAAAATAAGTGGGAAGGCAATGCTAAAAATAACTGCTGAAGGACTTCTAAATATAGAGCGCAGGCTAGCCTTCGTAATGGCTAACATGGCTGTTAATTGACTGTATGGACGCATAGCACTATGGATGATTCACCTCAAAGATAGGCAATCGCGCTTGCGTTTGGCCCATGATTTGCTTGACCTTTTTTACTTGTTGCAATACCTGCCACTGCGCTTCTCCTATTTCTTCCTTAATGGCCTTGGTTTTGATATTGTCTTCATATCCACTAATTAGCTCTTCTATAAATGATTTTGATTCAGGATAAGACTTTGTACTATAGCCTTTTAATTTTGCCATTCTAGCAGCGGTTGCAAGGGCATCGTTTAAATTACCAATTTTATCAACTAGTCCTACTTTTACGGCATCAGCTCCAATCCAAACTCTGCCTTGTGCAATAGAGTCGATATATTCAATACTCTTTTTACGGCCTTTTGCCACACGAGAGGTGAAAGTATAATAGGTACTGTCCACACCTGATTGTATAAATCTTTGCTCAGTTGCATTCATGGTTCTTGTTGAAGAAGGGGCATCAGCATATTGACTTGTTTTCACTCTATCAAATGTGATACCTATTTTATTTTTCATAAAGCCTTCTATATTCGGAATTACAGAGAATACACCAATAGAACCAGTAATGGTATTCGCATCAGCAATTATAGAATCGGCGCCGCAGGCAATATAATAGCCACCAGAGGCTGCATAATTACCCATACTTACTACTACTGGTTTTTCTTTTTTCAATAATTCAATCTCTCTCCAAATGATATCACTTGCTAAGGCGCTTCCTCCAGGAGAATTCACTCTTAATACTACTGCATCAATAGACTCGTCATTTTTAATTTCTTCTATTAAAGTTCTATAAACATCACTTGTAATAGCATCACTACCTTTACCCATTTCAATATCTCCATCGGCATAGATAACGGCAATTTTACCATCACCAGAACCTCTTAAAGCTACTGTTGCTAGGTAATCATTAATGGTAACGAAAGAAATTTCTTCTGACTTACTAACTCGTATTTTTTTAGCAATTAATTTTTTAACTTGATCATCGTATAACAATCCATCTACTAAATTATTTTGAAGTGCATCATTGGCAGATTGAATCTTACCTAGATTAGACATTTCTTTTAAAGCGTTCACTTCTATACCTCTTGTATCGGAAACCCCTTGTATAAAACTTGTATAAAGTGCATTTAACCAAACAAAAGTTTGTAATTTATTCGCCTCTGACATTTCTGCATACCTAAAAGGCTCTGTGGCACTTTTAAATTTACCTGCATAAAATACTTGAGGCTTAATTTCTAGTTTGTCTAATAAGCCTTTTAAAAATAATGTCTCATAAGAAAAACCAGAAAACTCTAGGCCTCCTTGTGGATGTGTATAAATTTGATTGGCCACATTCGCTATCCAGTAACCCTTCTGTGAAATGGTTTCTCCGTAAGCAATAATAAATTTATTAGATTTTCTAAAATCAAGTAAGGCCGTTCTTATTTCTTCAGAAGAAGCATAACCATTAGGATTTTGCGCACACTTAATATAAATACCTTTTATGGCTGAATCCTTTTTTGCATTTTGAATTAAACCAATTAATTGAGTTAAACTTGGAGACTTACCATTTTTTTGTCTCATAATTTCAGAAAATGGATCAGACTTTGTTTGCTCTTCAAAATTATCTGCTATATCAATTACTAATACAGAATTAGTCGCTGTGACTTTTTGTTCTTCATTTGAAAAACCAGCAGCAATGGATACTAATAGTACAATACCTATTAAACTAAAAATAATAAGTGCTAATAAAGAAGCAAAAAAGGTTTTAAAAAACTGTTTCATAACAATGGGATATTGATTTTTAGAAGCGCTAAATAAATGGGTATAAAAATAGAAGCATTTAAAATAGGGCAACGCTGTAAAATTATGGATATTTGAGCTACTTTAAGAATCCTTCTTATGAATAATGTATACCTTTTGATAGGTGGTAATATGGGTGAGCGAATGGCAAACTTAGCTGCTGCAAGAAACAGCATAAATATAGACTGTGGCCGAATTACAGCCACTTCTTCTATTTACGAAACAGAGGCATGGGGATATAAAGAACAGCCTGCTTTTTTAAATCAAGCCCTACTAATTGAAACTTCATTAGAGGCGGAGAAACTCATGGAAGAAATTTTAAAAATTGAAATGGCTTTAGGCAGAAAAAGAGAAATTCCCTTAGGTCCTAGAATTATAGATATTGATATCATTTATTTTAATGATGAAATTATTAATACATCTAACTTAACCATTCCACATCCAAGTATGGCAGATAGAAAATTTGTATTAATGCCCTTAACTGAAATTGCCCCTGACTATAGGCACCCTATTTTATTAAAAACCAACGAGGTATTGTTAAAAGAATGTGGAGATTCATCGGTTGTGTATAAAAAAAGCAGTGAATAAAGCGACTGCTTGCTATATTTGGAACTAGCATTTTAGATTTTATTATAGATATTATGAATCATCGTTATATTGCCATTGAAGGAAATATTGGAGTAGGCAAAACTACCCTATCTCAGCTACTCTCTAAGCATTATAATGCCAAGTTGGTATTGGAAGAATTTGCAGAGAACCCTTTTCTCACTAAGTTTTACGAAAACCCAAAGCAATACGCCTTCCCTTTAGAACTATTTTTTTTAGCAGAGCGTTTTAAACAGCAACAAGAATTCATTAAAAAAAATGATTTATTCCAAGAGCTGATTGTTTCAGATTATTTATTTACAAAATGTTTATTGTTTGCTAAAGTCAATTTACCTGACGAAGAATATAGATTATACCAAAAAATGTTTGATGTATTTTCTCAACAATTGACGCCTCCCGATATTTTAATTTATTTACATGCCCCCGTCAATAAATTACAAGGAAATATAAAAAAGAGAAATAGAAAATTTGAACAAGCCATACCAGATGACTATTTATTTAGAATTCAAGAAACCTATACAAGCTATATCAAACAGCATCAAATAAAAACCATTTATATAGACGCTTCTAATGCTGATTTTATATACAATGAAGCCCATCTAAAAGTAATCACCGATGCCCTTGACAAGGACCTAGAACAAGGACAGCATTATTTTTCTTTACCCTAACTTCGTACAATGGAAATAAGTAGTGCAACTAAGATTAGCCCCTTCGCCTCCTTAAAAGTGGTTGAGTTTAGAAATCTAATGTTAGGCCGCTTTTTATTTATTATGGGCCTTAGAATGATGGGCACTTTGGTGGGCTGGTGGATTTATGAATTAACTAACGAGCCTTTTGCCATTGGACTTATAGGTCTTGCAGAAGTAATACCAGCAGTATCCTTAGCACTCTATGCAGGTCATGTCATAGATATAAGTGAAAAAAGAAAACTACTATTAAGAGGCGTGATTTTATATTGGATATGTGCAATTGTTTTATTGGGCTTATCTATTTATAACGACAAATCAGATCATGCAAATGCTTTTGCTAACAATAGCGCACTTATTATTGCTATTTGTATTTACTTTGTTGTTTTTTGTACAGGTATTATTAGATCTTTTACAGGACCTAGCTTTGGTACCATTGTAGGCGCTATTATTCCCAAGGATTTATTACAAAACGCTACCACTTGGAGCCAGGGTATTTGGTTAACCGCTTCCATTTTAGGACATGCTATTGTAGGTTTTATTATTGCAGGCTCTGGTCATACAGGGGCATTGATCACAGTGGTAAGCTTAGTAACCATTGGCTATTTCTTTATTGCAAAAATAACTGCAAAGCCACCGCATGCCGATTTAGTTGCCAATCAAAAAACATTAGAGAGTGTTAAAGAAGGATTGCGTTATGTATATAATACCAAAGAATTATTAGGGGCACTCTCCTTGGATTTATTTGCAGTTTTATTTGGAGGCGCTGTGGCCATGATACCAGTATATGCTGTTGATATTTTAAAAGTAGGCCCCATTGGATTTGGCTGGTTAAATGCGGCTTCTGATATAGGCGCTATCTTAATTATATTTATTATAACCCTATTCCCTGTTAGGGCAGGTCAAGGCAAAAAATTATTAATTGCCGTTGGCGGATTCGGCCTATGCATTATTGTATTTGCCCTGTCTAAATTATTCTGGTTGTCTTTTGCAGCCTTATTATTGAGTGGCATCTTAGATGGCTTCAGCATGATTGTAAGAGGCACCATTGTACAATTAAAAACGCCCGATCATATGCGCGGCAGGGTAATGAGCGTGAACTCCATGTTCATTAACAGCAGTAATGAGTTTGGGCAATTTGAAAGTGGTGTGGCCGCAAAATTATTAGGCGTTATCCCTTCTGTTGTATTTGGTGGAACCATGACTATAATTGTTGTACTGACTACTTGGTTCAAGGCACCTAGTTTAAGAAAAATGGAATACTAGTTTTAAAGAGAAATAGTTTTAGAGAGATAGTTTTAGAGAGATAGTTTTAGAGAGATATAGTTTTAAAAAACTAAGGAGCAGTTAATAGTCCATGCATAACATCATGCACAATAGGACAGAATTCAGCATTTTTCATGGTAATGACTGGACGCTTAAAAAATACATCTTCATCGGTATAAGGAAAGCGTTGACAGTCTGAAGGGCGGTGCTCATAAATACTACAAGCATTATCCTTACCTAAAAAAGGACATGGCTTGGTATTGGCTACATAATCTCCATCCTGATCCATGGATAAATAAGTATCTATAAATACCGTTTCTTTTATTCTTAAGTACTTACTAACTCTTTTAATATCGGGCATTTTAAACCTAGGAGAGTAATTCTTACAGCAACGAGCGCAGTCCAAACAGTTCACTTTTTCAAAGGCGGCTTCATGCAAGTCGGGCAATTGTTTAAGTATTTTGCGTTTATCTACCCTTTTTAAAAAATTTTGGAATTTTTTAAGCGTTTCAGGGGCAGGCGTTTCAAACAATTGTTCAATAGATAGGCTCATAATAATAGCTCAAATATAAACTATTTAGCAATCATCCACAAGCTTTCCCCACAGCCTCAATTCGCTTCTTAAACGGGGTGGTTTTTTTGTATCTTTGTATCCATTTTTAAACCACCCTATTTATGTTGCAACTCAATCCCAACGGAGCAGAATTTATCAAAAGACATATTGGTCCAAGTGCCGAAGAAACGGAGAAAATGTTAGCCTCCATTGGCGCGAAATCAATTGATGAATTAATTGAAAAAACCATACCTGGAAATATACGTTCTAAAAAAACAATGCAAATTCCAGAAGGACTTTCTGAATTTGAAATGTTGCAGTCTTTAAAAAAAATAGGAGATAAAAATATTGTAGCTACCAATTTTATTGGTCAAGGTTATTATGGCACTATAACGCCAACTGTGATACTTAGAAATATTTTTGAAAATCCAGGTTGGTATACACAGTACACTCCTTATCAAGCAGAAATTGCACAAGGCCGTTTAGAAAGTTTATTGAATTTTCAAACCATGGTTTGTGATTTAACAGGAATGCCAATTGCCAACGCCTCTTTACTAGACGAAGCCACTGCGGCAGCTGAAGCCATGGCCATGATTTTTAATCACGTGAACAAAACAGATACTGTTACACAGCCTAAGTTTTTTGTGGACAGTGCCATTTTTCCGCAAACCAAGGATGTACTTGTAACAAGAGCCACTCCTATTCATATTCAAATTGAAGAAGGCCATTATCAAAGCACAAAAATTGACAATACTTATTTCGGTGCCATCTTACAATATCCAAACAATACAGGAAGCATTGAAGACTATACTGCTTTTATTGATCAAGTGCATCAAGCAGGTGGCTTAGTCATATTGGTAGCCGATATTATGTCACTTACTTTATTAAAAAGCCCAGGAGAATTAAATGCAGATGTAGCCGTAGGTAATACACAACGCTTTGGTGTACCCATGGGATTTGGTGGACCACATGCAGCTTATTTTGCGACTAAGGATGAATTTAAAAGAGGTATGCCAGGAAGATTAATTGGTGTAAGTATAGATGCGCAAGGAAATAGAGCATTGAGGATGGCCTTGCAAACAAGAGAGCAACATATTAAAAGAGAAAAAGCCACTTCCAATATTTGTACCGCACAAGCCTTGCTTGCGAATATGGCGGTGATGTATACTATTTATCATGGGCCAGTAGGTTTGAAAAAAATTGCGCAAAAAATTCATGGCTTAGCACAAAATTTAGAAGCTCAATTAGCAAGTTTAGGCATTAGTCAATCTAATAAATATTATTTCGACACTTTACATTTCTCAGGATTTGATATTGCTGCTTTACAAAAAGAAGCTTTAGCTGCTAATTATAATTTCCGCTATTTCAATGATGGTAAAAACGATAATACCATTTCTATTACAATAGATGAAACCATTTCAGAAAATGAAATTGCAAAAGTAGTTGGCTTATTTGAAAAAATCACGGGCAAAAAAGCAAGTGGTAAAACAGCAGCATCCCCTTCTATTCCTTCAACTTTAGTTCGAACTTCTACTTATTTACAACATCCTGTTTTCAATACACATCATAGTGAAACACAAATGATGCGTTTTATCAAACAATTGGAAAATAAAGACTTGTCTTTAAATACAAGTATGATTAGCCTAGGAAGTTGTACGATGAAATTAAATGCTGCCACTGAGATGATTCCAGTAAGCTGGCCTGCCTTTAGTACCATGCACCCTTTTGCACCAAGTAGTCAAACTTTAGGGTATCTAGAAATTGCCAAAGAATTAAGTGCTTACTTATGTGAGACCACAGGATTCACTGCATGTAGCCTTCAACCCAATAGTGGCGCACAAGGTGAATACGCAGGTTTATTAACTATTCGCGCTTACCATGAACATCATCAACAAGCACATAGAAATATTGTCTTAATTCCTATTAGTGCACATGGCACCAATCCAGCTAGTGCGGTAATGGCTGGCTTTAAAGTAATTGTGGTGGCTTGTGATGCTGCAGGAAATATTGATATGAAAGATTTACTAGAAAAAGCAGCCTTACATAAAGACAACCTTGGCGGACTCATGATTACTTACCCTTCAACCCATGGTGTGTTTGAAGAAACCATTATTGATATTTGTGAAAGTATTCATGCATTAGGTGGTCTAGTATATATGGACGGCGCGAACATGAATGCGCAAGTAGGTTTAACTAGCCCAGGTAATATTGGTGCCGATGTTTGTCATTTGAACTTACACAAAACATTCGCTATTCCACATGGTGGTGGTGGACCAGGTATGGGCCCTATTTGTGTAAACGACAAATTAGCTCCCTTCTTACCAGGACATGTTTACAATAAGAATAAAATTGGCGCAGTAAGTGCTGCTCCGATGGGATCGGCAAGTATTTTATTAATTAGTTACGCCTATATTAAAATGTTAGGCGCCACTGGTTTAGAATTAGCGACAGCCTATGCTATTTTAAATGCGAACTATATGAAATCTCGTTTAGAGAAAAAATATACTATTCTATATGCAGGGAAAAATGGAACCTGTGCGCATGAATTTATCATTGACCTTCGACCCTTTAAAGCAACTGCAGGTATTGAAGCAGAAGATGTAGCCAAGCGTTTAATAGATTATGGCTTTCATGCACCTACCATGAGCTTTCCAGTAGCAGGTACCATTATGATTGAGCCAACAGAAAGTGAGGACAAAGCAGAATTGGATCGTTTCTGTGACGCCTTAATTTCTATACATGATGAAATTATAGCCATTGAAAAAGGGGTTTCTGATAAAATAGACAACCCTTTAAAAAATGCACCGCATACGCAGAAAGTAATTTGTGCAGATGAATGGAAGCATGCTTATACAAGACAAGAAGCTGCCTTCCCATTATATTATGTGCAACACAATAAGTTCTGGCCAACAGTGGCAAGAGTAAACAATACGCATGGAGACAGAAACTTAGTGTGTACTTGTGAACCAGTGGCCTCTTATGCTTAAATAATTTAGTTTACACTTATTAAGGTATAAACTAAATTATGAATACTTTGAACTACTTATTCGGCATAGCTTGGTTAAAATTCGGCATCACTTGATGATTATTCTCAGATGGTGCCGAATTTATTTTATTACTAGCAATGACTTCATATAGTGATATAATTTTGTCTTTATCATTCAGTACTACTTGTAATTTTTCTACATCCGACTCCAATACTTTAATTTTTCTATTCTCTGTTTCATACTTGGATATGAATTCATCCAATTTCATACTGCCAAATTCACCACCTGGGTCATTGGAACCATTAATCATTTGTCTTTGGCCTGTAAGTACCCAAAGAATATCTAAGTCGGCATAGAGCTCATCTATTCTAATTAGAATGTCTGAGCCAATGGAGCCTAGATTACGGAGTTGTTTTGCAAAATAGCCATTAGAAAGGCCCACTTTACGTTCAAAGGAATGCGGGCTAATGTTTTTGAATTTTAAGTACGCGGAGATACGTTCAATAGGTTTCATAAGAATGTTAGTTTAATGATGAATAGCCAAGTAAAATATTTACTGACTTAATTCTTCAACCAAATTATTATGAAAAAATAGTTATGCCCAAAAACTTAGGCCTCATAATTGAAGTAAAACTCAAAAATGAGGCCTAGGTACTAGACGCAAACACTGTTTTTATTAAACTATTTTAATCAAATCTTCTCATTGAGCTCTAACCATCTTAATTCTGCAGTTTCTAATTGGCTATTCAAGGAGCCTAATGCTTCACTTAGTTCTATGATTTTATCATAGGCTAAACTGCTATCATTTAATTTTTCGGTTAATACTTTTTTCTTTTCTTCCATCTCTGGAATAAACTTATTTAAATTTTCCAATTCGGTTTTTTCTTTGAAGCTTAATTTCTCAGCAGTCTTTTTTACAGCTACTGAAGGCGCTTGTACTGTAGGCGTTTCTTTTTCTACTGGAACAGAGAAATCCTGCGCCTTTGAAATATCAGAACTAACGGCTGCATAGTTTTGTTTGGTCTTTTCTAAAATTCTAAACTGGGTATAGTTACCCGGATAGTCTCTAATCACACCATCTCCTTCAAAAATAAATAAGTGGTCAACTAACTTATCCATAAAGTATCTATCGTGCGATACTAATAAGACGCAACCTGCAAAATCAATTAAAAATTGCTCTAGAACTGCCAAGGTAGGAAGGTCTAAGTCATTGGTAGGCTCATCTAAAATAAGGAAGTTCGGATTTTTAAATAAAATAGTAAGTAGTTGTAAACGCTTTTTCTCTCCCCCACTTAAAGCACTTAAATAAGTGTATTGTTTGTCGGGGGTGAACAAAAATAATTCTAAAAATTGTGCTGCACTTAAGGAACCGCCACTGGCTAAAGGAAAATTCTCTGCAAAGGTTTTCAAAAACTCAATCACACGCATATCTTTTTTATACACTAGCCCCTCTTGAGAGAAATGACCAAAGACAATAGTTTCTCCCACATTTATTTTTCCGCTATCGGGCTGGGTAATGCCTTGTAAAATTTGTAAGAAGGTCGATTTTCCCACTCCATTTTTTCCCACCACCCCAATACGTTCTCCTTTACTAAAAGTATAATCAAAGCCTTTTAAGACCACTAAATCGCCATAGGATTTGTATACTTTTTTAGCTTCAATAATTTTACCCCCTAATCTGGTCATCTTCATATCCAATTGCAAATTGGTCTCCTCTATTTTCTGTTTGGCTTTTGCTTCTACTTCATAGAAATTATCTTGACGACTTTTGCTTTTAGTAGTTCTCGCCTTGGGCTGCTTACGCATCCACTCTAGTTCCTTTCTAAATGTATTCTTGGCTTTATCAATACTGGCCAATTCAGAATCAATTCTGGCAGCCTTCTTTTCTAAATAATTTTCGTAATCACCTTTATAAGAGTATAAATTTTCTCTTTCTAATTCCCAAATTTGATCGGTCACCGCTTCTAAGAAATAACGGTCATGGGATACAAGCAATAACGTTACTTTTTCTTGTAATAAATAGTTCTCCAACCACTCAATCATATTTAAGTCCAAATGGTTAGTAGGCTCATCCATTAATAATAATACATGCTTTGGCTCAAATCCAATTTGAATTAAAGTTTTGGCTAAAGAAACACGCTTACGCTGTCCCCCGCTTAATTTAGAAACCGGTTGTTCTAAATGATTAATATTTAACTGCGTTAAAATAGTTTTCACCTTTGACTCAAAATCCCAAGCGCTATTTTCCTCCATTTCCATAATGGCATCTGTAATCAAATTTTCATCATCGCTTTCCATCGCCATTTCATATTTACTAATGGCCTTCATCACGGGATGATCCTGATTAAATAAATTCTGGGTAATACTAGCCGTTTCTATAAACAAAGGCTCTTGCTCAAATAAAACCAAATGCACATCCTTGTGAATTTTGGCAGTTCCGGCATCGGGCACTTCTTTGCCTGCCAATATTCTTAACAAAGTGGTCTTTCCCACCCCATTTCTAGCAATTAAAGCAATGCTATCGCCTTCATTGATATTAAAATTGATACCCTTAAATAAAGGGGTAATGCCATAACTTTTAGTCAATCCTTCTACAGAAACGTAATTCATGGCGCAAAGATAAGTAGCCTATACTAGTAAAGCCCAGATTTATAGGCATTGTTTGAGGGAAAAATGGGTAAAAAGATATGAACTATGTACTTTTGTGTCCATAAGTCAATAAAAGTTCAGCATGAAGCATTTTGAGGTTCCTTCCGGTTATCGCAGTACTTTAATAAGTGCTATTAAGAATAAGCGAAAGGAAGAAGATAAATTGAAAAAAGATTTTAGTCCAGCCCTTATTGATATTGGACCTCTAAAGATATACCTTGCCCGTCATTTTGGATTTTGTTATGGTGTAGAAAACGCGATTGAAATTGCCTATAAAACCATTGAGGAGAATAAAGGCAAAAGAATATTTCTATTAAGTGAGATGATTCATAATCCTCAAGTAAATGCCGACTTAACTAAAAAAGGCGTTCAGTTCTTACACGATACCAATGGAAATGAAATTATTCCATTGAGCAATCTCACTAAAGAAGATGTAGTCATTATACCTGCCTTTGGTACCACTTTAGAATTAGAAGCAAAAATTAATGCCATAGGTATTGAAATACATAAGTATAACACCACTTGCCCCTTTGTAGAAAAAGTATGGAACCGCGGAGATCAAATTGCTAAAAAAGGTTTTACAATTATTATTCATGGTAAACCCAAGCACGAAGAAACCAGGGCAACTTTTTCTCATGCTGCACATAAAGCACCCACTGTTATCGTGAATGATATGAATGAGGCGATTGTATTGGGTAAAATAATTACAGGGGAGCTTCCTTTAAGCGATTTTGAAAAGCATTTTAAAAATAGACATTCAGAAGGGTTTGATCCTAGTATACATTTTGAAAAATTAGGGGTGATTAATCAAACCACTCAGCTAGCCACCGATACCCAGGCCATTTCAGATTATTTAAAAAATATAGTGGCTATAAAATATGGCAAAGAAAACCTAAGTGCCCATTTTGCCGATACCCGTGATACGCTTTGCTATGCCACTAACGATAACCAGTCTGCAGTCATAGAATTATTAAATACTACTGCCGATTTAGCCATAGTCATGGGCGGAAAAAATAGCAGCAATAGTTCACACTTAGTAGAATTATGTGAGCAAAAACTACCTACTTATTTTATAGACGATGCCAATAAAATAATTGATGAAAATCAAATTATTAAAACTAATTGGAATGATAAGTCGGAAGAAATTATACAAAATTATTTGCCTACTAAAAACACAGTGACTATACTTATGACCAGTGGTGCCAGCTGTCCTGATACAGTAGTGGAATCGGTGATTAGAAAAATTGCAGGTTATTATAAAGTAGAGGAAGCCCTTGAAGAGGTTATCCAATTTTGGCAATCGCCCAACTAAGTGCCAAATTAAATTGCTCCTCTCTTGTCATACTAGTATTATCTAAAACAATAGCATCTTCTGCTTGTTTTAAAGGACTTCTTTCTCTTGTCGTATCCATTAAATCTCGGTGTTGCAAATTCGCTTCTATTTCTTCTTTACGAATAGCAGGATTCGTCCTTTGCAATTCTAAAAATCTTCTTTCTACACGAACAGCAGGATCGGCTGTTACAAAAATTTTAAGCTCGGCAGTTGGAAAGACCACGGTACCAATATCTCTACCATCCATTACAATACCTTTGAATTCACCCATGGCTTGTTGTTGCGCCACTGCAAAGTCTCTCACAGGACCAATGGTGGCCACTTCACTCACTTTTTCACTCACACGCATTTCTCTTATCTCTGCTTCTACATTTTCTCCATTCAAAACCATATCACTTTTTAAACTTGTAGCATTATACACAAAGTTTAATTTAATTGCTGCTAAGGCTTTTATAATTTGCGCTTCGTTATCAAAATCAATATTGTTTCTTAAAAAATATAGTGCGACCGCACGATACATAGCACCTGTGTCAATAAAAACATAGGCAAGCTTAGCGGCTAATGATTTTGCCAATGTACTTTTACCGCAAGAAGAATAACCGTCAATAGCTATGATAATTTTATTTGGCATATTAAGCAACTGATATCGTTTCTGTTCTAGGAAGGTTAGCATTTCTAATCGCTATTTGACGCACTGCATTCGACACCACCCCTCTTAAAGCTGCTTTAGAAACCTCTTCTTCCCCTACCATGGCAGGCACACCCGCATCTCCCCCCTCTCTTATAGATTGCACTAGAGGTATTTCTCCTAAAAATGCTAAATCATATTCTGTGGCCAAGTTCTGTCCGCCTTGCTTTCCAAATAAATAATATTTATTGTTCGGCAATTCAGCTGGTGTGAAATAAGACATATTTTCAATTAAACCAATAATGGGCACTTTCACATTCGCTTGTCCAAACATAGCAATGGCTTTTTTAGCATCGGCAAGTGCTACTGTCTGTGGAGTGGTAACAATAACTACTCCTGTTACAGGAACTGTTTGCATAATGGTTAAATGTATATCGCCAGTACCAGGAGGCATATCAATGACTAAATAATCTAGCTCTCCCCAATCTACATCAGTAATGAATTGACGAATAGCACTGCTCGCCATTGGACCTCTCCAAACCACTGCATCTTTTTCATCTACTAATAATCCAATACTCATTAATTTAATACCATATTTTTCTAAAGGAATTATAATTCCATTTCCATCTCCATCTTTCATCATAGGCCTTTGACCTCTTACACCAAACATAATAGGTACACTTGGGCCATAAATATCGGCGTCCATTAATCCAACCTTAGCGCCACCTTCTGCTAAGGCTAATGCAAGGTTAGCTGAAACGGTACTTTTTCCAACACCCCCTTTACCACTCACTACTGCAATAATATTTTTAACCTGTCCCAAAACCTTCTTTTCATCTTTTCTTAAACTGGTAGTATTAGAAGTAAAATTCACTTCAATAATAGCCGCCTTATTCACTAGTAATTTAATGGCATTTTCACAGGCATTTTTCATTAAATCCTTCATAGGACAAGCTGGCGTTGTAAGCACAATGGTAAAGCTCACTTTATCGCCGTCCACTTTAAGGTCTTTGATCATATTTAAAGTAACCAAGTCCTTGCCCAAATCTGGTTCCTGCACATTACTTAGGGCTTTTAATATATCCTCGGTAGTCATTATGGAAGTTTTTGTTAAAAAATTTAGATCGCTGCAAAGTTAACGCTCATTGCACTTATTTTGCTGTTTTAAGTGGCAGAATATTCAAAAATGGCTTCGATTATTTCAAGATTGAGGCTTAAATTTGCAAGTACATGAGAAAGGCATTATTTATAACTATGATTACCCTGGCTAGCTTTAGCCAAAACAAGGGCTATGCACAAACGGTCGATATTTACCGCGACTCTGTGATTCAATTATATGGTGTTATTATGACGGCCGATAGCTTAAAGGCCATCCCCTTTGCAAGTATTGTTGTTGAAAAAAAAGGTCGTGGAACGATTACCAATAATGATGGAGTTTTCTCTATTGCAGTGAATAAAGGAGAGCGTATTACTTTTTCTTGTGTAGGTTTTAAAGACAGAACCATTTTAATTCCATTGAAATTAGAAGGCAACCAATATAGTGTGATACAATTATTGGTAAATGATACTAATTTTTTACCTGCAACCATTTTAAAAGCAAGACCATCTCGTGCGCAGTTTGAAAGAGATTTTGTAAATGCCAAAGTAGATGACGACTTGTATGAGACCGCTAGAAAAAATATCAGCATGAGTCAGAAAAGAATTATTCTTTCTAGCTTACCTTATGATGGTAAAGAAGCAGTGGGCGCTTCACTAACACAACAAGCTTCTAGATATTATTATTCTGGGCAAATGCCTCCAATGAATATATTAAACCCAAGTGCATGGAGAAGTTTTATCAATGCATGGAAAAGGGGTGATTACAAATCAAAAAAATAGTTTTTTATGGAAAATATTGCTGTGATTGGTGCTGGCACCATGGGTAATGGCATTGCACATGTTTTTGCACAAAAAGGTTTCAAGGTTCAATTAATAGATGCGCAAGCCACTGCTTTAGAAAAAGCAATCGCCACCATTAAAAAAAATTTAGACAGACAAATTTCCAAACAAACTATAACAGCTGAAGACAAAGCAAATACGCTTTCCAATATTCAAATATCTACTTCTATTGAACAAGGCGTTGCAAATGCCGACTTAGTCATTGAAGCTGCTACTGAAAATGCTGATATTAAAAAAAAGATATTCGCTAGTCTAGACCAATACGCGAAGCAAGGCTGTATACTTGCTACCAATACTTCATCTATATCAATTGCTCAATTAGCAGCTGCTACTAAGAGGCCTACACATGTTATTGGTATGCATTTTATGAACCCAGTGCCCATTATGAAATTGGTTGAAATTATTAATGGAGCATCTACTTCAGAAGCAGTTACAGAAACCATCGTAGCCCTAACCAAAAAAATTGATAAAATTCCATGCGTGGTAAAAGACGCTCCTGGTTTTATTGCCAATAGAATTTTAATGCCCATGATTAATGAAGCCATTCATGCATTTTCAGAAGGCATTAGTGATGCAGCTACCATTGATCAAATTATGAAATTGGGAATGGCACATCCCATGGGGCCCTTACAATTAGCCGACTATATTGGCTTAGATGTCTGTAAGAATATTATGATTATTATGGAAGAAGGTTTTAATAATTCAAAATATGCACCTTGTCCTTTATTAGTTAAAATGGTAGAGGAAGGAAAATTAGGTGTAAAAACGGGAGAAGGTTTTTATAAATACTAGATTACTATTCTACTAAGTCGGTTGCGCTATAAAGTTTATTTAGTAATTCTATATTACTAGTACTATATTCCTACTATATACCAACGACTATATACCAAAGACTATATTAAGTAGAAATCAAGGTTAATTTTACTTCTCTTAGATCATTGAATTTATTCAGTACTTCATCAATCCTGGATTTGGGTATGCCAATTTTTAATTGTACAAAAAGTTGTGCTTCCTGTTCCGTTACCGAACAATTATATTGCTTCACAATCATCATCACTTCATTCATCTGGTGATAATCAAAATTTAATTCATACTTAATTTCAATAGGCTTCTGTACGATGGGTGCTAATTGCAAAGCAAGGGCGGTAGCTGTTTTGTAGGCATTGATTAAACCAGGCACCCCTAATAAAGTTCCTCCAAAATAACGAACCACCACTACCATAATATTGGTTAGCTCTTTACTATCAATTTGCCCTAGTATGGGTCTGCCTGCAGAACCCGCTGGCTCTCCATCATCACTGGCTCTAAATATATTTCCTTCCACTCCTATTCTATAGGCCACACAAAAATGAACTGCTTTAGGATGTTCTTTTTTCAGCCCTGCTATAATTTTTTTACAAGTATCTACCGAATCTACTGGGTAAGAGTAGGCCAAGAACTTACTTCCCCTATCCTTAAACTCAGCAATAGCTGGTATTTCAATGGTACTATAAAAATGAGGATCCATATAGGTAGCTGTTCTTAGAATTATTTGTTCAAAGCTAGTTCATAATGCATAATCATTTGTAACATTGTGGTATGAGTTTACAAGAAATAAAAATATTCCTAAAGCAAAAGCTGGCCTCTACAATTGACGCTGTTGAATTGAGTAGTTTAATAGGTATGCTTATTGAGGCAGTTACTGGATGGAACAGGATGCAACAAATTGTAAATGTAAACACAGAATTGAGCAAAGAACAGCAAACACAAATAGAGCTATACGCCGAGCAGTTATTATCGGGCAAACCCATTCAATATATTTTAGGCAAGGCTTGGTTCATGGGCAATGAGTTAATGGTAAATGAACATGTTTTAATTCCCAGACCCGAAACTGAAGAACTAGTAGAATGGATTATTTCTTATGCAAGCATTATGAATAAGCCATTATCTATAATTGATATAGGCACAGGCTCTGGTTGTATTCCTATTGCCTTAAAATTGGCCCTACCCTTATGCAGCCTTACAGGATTAGATATAAGTAAAGAAGCCTTAGCAGTAGCTGAAGTCAACGCCAATAATGTAAAGGCTTCCATAGAATGGATAGAGCAAGATATTTTAAATACAGCAGCACTAGATAATACTTATGATATTATTGTAAGTAACCCGCCTTATATTCCTATCAGAGAAAAAGAAAATATGCAAGAACAGGTAGTAGGATTTGAGCCATCCATTGCTTTATTCGTATCAAATGAAGACCCTCTTATTTTTTATAAAGCCATTGCTAAAATGGCCAAGCAAAATTTATCTGCCAACGGACAACTATTTTTTGAAATACATTATGACCAAGGGAAAGCTATTCTTGCATTATTAGATGAACTTAATTTCCACGCAGAATTAAGACAAGATAGTTATGGTAAAAACAGAATGATTAGAGCAAGCTTGAAATAGCTACTAAAAAAATTACTTAATTACTATAGTAATTACTAGCATTGAATAATTAGAAACTTGGAATAAATTAGTACGCTGGATTTACTGCCACTACAGGCGTTGCGCCTAAAGACTTTATAATTTGCATTACTTGTATAGTAACTCCTAAGTTCGCCACACTGTCTCCATTAATGACCACAGAAGGCTTCTCTGTTTCTTTTGCTAAAAATAATTTTAACTCATTCGGCAAGGCCTCGATAGTAACGGCAGTAGAGCCAATAAATAATTTTTGATCTTTATCAATGGTGACTACCACGGTTTGTTTCGCCTTGGTATCGCTAGAAGCTTTAGGATTAGAAACCTTAATAACATTGGGGTTCGCTAAAGTAGATACAATTAAAAAGAATAATAATAATATGAAAAGTATATCATTCAATGCACCTGTATGCACTTCGGGAGAATTTCTTAATCGCTTTCTTAAATTCATAGATTAAGAATGAGTGGATTCTTGTAAAATATCTAAAAAATCAGCGCTAGCTGTTTCCATTTTATTGGCAGCTTTATCTATTTGAGTAGATAAATAGTTATGTCCTACATAGGCAATTAAACCAATGATTAAACCCGTTGCCGAAGTAATCATTTTTGTATAGATACCGCCAGCAATAGTGTTTAAAGTATATTCTCCAGTAGAGGCAATCCCATAAAATAATTGTACCATCCCTACAATGGTTCCTAGAAAACCAAACATAGGAGCAATACCTGCTATCAAAGACAAAATATTTAAATTACGCTCCATAGAATACATTTCCAATTTTCCTACATTCTCCATGCTTTTTTCAATAGTATCAATGGGCTTTCCAATTCTCATGATTCCTTTTTCTATCATTTTCGCCACTGGATTTTCTGCATTTTTAGCCATGCTTTTTGCAGCGTCAATATTTCCAGATAAAATATGATCCTTGATGATAAACATAAATTTAGAATCCATGACGCCTGCTTTTTTAATCGCTAAAACACGCTCAATAAAAACAAAAATGGCTATTACTAAAAGTATATACAATGGATACATAATCCATCCCCCTTTTTGTAATAAACTCAATAATGAAATTTTATCCTCAGCAACTTGTAACAAAAAAAGCATAGTGTTAAATTTATGAATTAAAGTTAAATCGTTTTATTTGAATATGAATAGATGTGAATAACTATCAATTTGTTAAATTATTTCCACCAATTTCACCAGCACTTCTACCGACTTTTCCATATCGGAAACGCCCACCCATTCATGCTTACTATGAATAGCTTGCATACCCGTAAATATATTTGGAGTGGGAAGTCCCATAAAACTCATACGACTGCCGTCCGTACCACCTCTTATGGGTGTAACAATGGGGGTTAAGCCTACTAATTTATAAGCTTCTAATGCCTTTTCAACTATGATGGGATGCTGGTCAATTACTTCTCTCATATTACGGTACTGTTCCTTAATTTCCATAGTAATGCTGGCCTTAGAATAGTCCGGTTCTGTAGCAATTATATTTTGAGCAATGGCATATAACCTTTCAGCATGTATTTTTAATTGAGCCGTATCAAAGTCGCGTACTAAAAATTCAATGCGCGCTGTTTCAGCACCTCCTTCAATATGATTAGGATGAATAAATCCCATACGACCTTCTGTGTGTTCTGGGCTCCATTCATTTTTGGGCAAGGCCGCTAGTATTGCTGCAGCAATTTTAATCGCATTTTGTAAAACTCCTTTTGCCGCACCAGGATGCGCAATCACTCCTTGAATATGAAGCACTAAACTATCGGCGCTAAAAGTTTCCATTTCAAAACTAGCAAGCTCTCCTCCATCTAATGTATAGCCAAAATCGGCGCCTAATTTTTTGATGTCTAAATATTCTGTACCTCTTCCCACTTCTTCATCAGGTGTAAATAAAATTTTAATAGTACCGTGTTCAATATTTTTATTTTTCATTAAATAACTAGCCATTTCCATAATAATAGCTACGCCCGCTTTATCATCAGAACCTAATAAAGTTTTTCCAGAAGCAGTAATAATAGACTTGCCTATAAAATTCTTTAAATAAGGATAAGCAGCTGTTGTAATAATTTGAGTTGGGTCGTCTGGTAAAATAATGGGTTCTCCATTATAATCTTCGTGCAAGATGGGTTTAACCATGGTACCGCTGCAATCGGGCGCTGTATCTACATGCGCACAGAAACAAACAATGGGTACTTTTCTTTGATGCGTTGGCTCAATAGTAGCCATCACATAACCATGCTCATCCATGGCAGCATCTTGAATGCCCATTTGCAGCAATTCTGCCACCAATATTTTGGATAAATTTTTTTGTTTTTCTGTAGAGGGGAAACTAGTGGAATAAGGGTCGCTCTGCGTATCCACTTGAACATATCTCAATAAACGATCGGTTACTTCTAATGATTTTAATCCCATAACTAAAGATAATAAAAATGTCCCGACACCTTAGTAAGACGCGGGACATTTTATAGAAATTATAAAACCTTTTAAGGCATAATAATAGTTGATGGAGAATCGATTTTCACCAATTCTAAAGCAAAGGTTAAGTCTTGGCCTGCTAAAGAATGATTGGCATCTAATACCACTACTTCTTCTTTCACTTCTACCACGATCACTTGAAACTGTTGTCCTTGACCATTATTCATAGTTAAAGCCATTCCTACTGTTGGATTTAAGTCTGCAGGGAATTGCGCTTTAGGAAATTCAACAATCATCTCAGGTTGTTTAGGACCATAGGCTTCCATAAATGGAATGTTGATTGTTTTTTTCTCGCCCACTGTCATCCCTAAAACGCCGCTATCGAAACCAGGAATAACCATTCCTTTACCCACTTCGAATTCCAAAGGAGCTCTTCCTTCTGAAGAGTCAAATGTCTCACCACTAGTTAAAGTACCGTGATAATGCACTTGAATGGTATCCCCATTTTTTACTTGTTGCATATTGTTTATTTTTAGTAAGGCACCTAGGGTGCAAAGGGCAAAAGTACATAATTATGGCAGATAAACTAACTTTGCGTCATGGACAGAAAACCTAGGATTGTTTTTATGGGTACCCCTGCTTTTGCAGTGGCTTCTTTAAGCGCCTTATTGGCGGCTAAAATGAATGTGGTAGCGGTTGTTACGGCTCCAGATAAGCCAGGTGGTAGAGGCATGCAGCTTCAACAAAGTGCTGTCAAACAATTTGCCATTGAAAATAATATACCGGTACTGCAACCAGAAAAACTAAAGTCACCCGAATTTTTTGAGGCCCTTAAAACCCTTCAGCCCGACCTACAAGTGGTGGTGGCTTTTAGAATGCTACCTGAAATTATATGGTCTTTTCCTCCCATGGGTACTTTAAATGTGCATGGCTCTTTACTTCCTCAATATAGAGGTGCCGCTCCTATTAATTGGGCCATTATAAATGGAGAAAAACAAACGGGTGTCACTACTTTCCAATTACAACATGCTATTGATACAGGTAATATTTTATTGCAGGCACCTATTGATATTAGCGAAAATATGAATGCCGGTGAATTGCACGATACGATGAAAGAACTGGGGGCAGCATTACTCGTAAAAACAATAGAGGGGCTAAATAATAATTCAATACAAGCCAAAGCACAATCGGAAATAAGTGTTGAACTAAAACATGCACCTAAGATATTTACAACTGACTGTGAAATTAATTGGGAGAAACCTGCTCTTACTATTCATAATTTAATTAGAGGGTTGGCACCTTTTCCAGGGGCCATTACCAAAATAGAGGGCAAAATCGTGAAGCTTTTTACAACACATACCATTGATACACCTGCTGCAGAAAAACCAGGTACTTTTTTGACCGATGGAAAAACATTTGCAAAAATAGCTTGTAGCAACGGCTACATTGGCATTGATGATATTCAATGGGAAGGAAAAAAGAGAATGCCTATTAGCGATTTTTTAAGAGGCTATAGAAAACCTAATTAAAAGTTATTTCTACTCTATATTAGTACAAAACTAGTAATGATGTAAAACTAGTAATGATGCAAAAGATTAGTAATGATATAAAAATAGGAATATTGCTAGTATAATTTATTTACTTAAAGCAGCATTAAATTCTTCCACCGTTACCAGTCCTTCATGTCTCCATGTTTCTTTACCATTTTTAAATAGTATAAAAGTAGGTAAGCCTTCCGCATTCAGAGATTTCATTACATCTATATCATTAGCTCCATCTACTCTTAAAAAATAAAAAGGGGCAGCAGGTTTTTGATTTAACACCTCTAGTACTGGTAACATTTTTCTACAAGGAGGGCACCAATCGCCTCCAACTTCAACTAGTACTATTTTATTAGAACTGGTGATTGTATTCAAATCCTCAACGCTCATTTGGGCTTTGTTCACTGTGCCTTCTACAGAAAATCCATTCATTTTCCAGTTGCTCAAACCGCCTTCTAAGTTAACCACTGTATAGCCTCTTGCTTCTAATGCAGCTTGTGCTGAAGCACTTCTTGCACCTACCTGACAATACACATATACGGGCAAATTTTTATCTAAGTGTTGGGTTCTATCTGTGAATTCTTTTTGATCCAACCAATTCGCTTGTAAGGCATTTTGTATATGTCCTCCGTTAAATTCTGCAGCGGTTCTTACATCTAAGACTTGAGTATTTTTAGCAGTAATAGCTTCTTTATAAGCAGCAGCATTTAAAACACGAGATAAACTTGTGCTTGTTTGCGCACAACTCATTAAAAAACTTACCATGAATAATAGGGAAACACATAATTTACATTTCATAAAAAATAATTGAAAAAAATAATTAAAAAAATTAATAAGTGACGGAGATCTGGAAAGTCTTATTGGTAATACCTAAGATAGCCGCAGCAGCATCACTTAAACGATATTGAATTGAATTACCTACTTCAGGCAAGGCATTGATTACTTTAGCGCAAATACTTTTTAAATCAGATGTGGTAATTCTAACAATGGTTCCTACGGGTAGTTGATTGGTTAAGATATAAAACTTTTTATCTTCCCATCCACTTACACTTTTAAAAACAGCAGCCGTACCTTCTAAGGTTTGAAAACTTGCCGATTTTTTTTGATTGGTAAACAAACTAGCAAAATAACCTTCTTCTGATTCTGTATTATTTACAATAATGGTAGACTTACGTAAACTATCTGACAACCTCATTTTTTCCTTATTGTCTGCAATTAATTTACGTGGTTCCGGATTTTTAAGCGGCACAAATGCACTGCGTTTTCCTCGACGCTTTTTACCTTTTTTTGAAATGCTTTTTTTACCCTTCTTTTTTGATTGAACACTGGTCTTTTTCTTGTATTGAGCAGTTGTTTTTACTGATTGCTTTTTATTCTTCTTAACCTTGGCAGCATAAGAAGACAATTGGCCTGATAGGCCAATGACTACAAAAATCAATAAAATCAATCTTTTAAACATCTGGCAAAGGTACAAAAATGAACTGCAAAGTATGTATTAAATATGTTAATAATATAATTATGTAATATATAATAATCAGTAATTCAATATTCTCCATTCATTAGGATAGTAATTATTCGATCTATTGGGAAGTAATTTTGCCCAGCCTAAACGGGTTTTTTTATATTGTATGGCATGCCAACCCTTGCCCCCTGGTAAGTTCAAATCAGCCCTTCTTAAGTATTGTAGGGCAGTTGCTTCATCCACTTCCATGGTTTGAAAGGGAAGATTTTTCCAAGTACACATGGCAAGCGCATGAGCCGGAATTAAATCGGCTCCTTTTAGCGTTCCAATTGCCAAGCCCATTTTTTTAACATATAAATTTTTAAGTAGCGTATTATAAGCATCTTTAAATTCAATAGCTAAGGCAATAATATTTTCTTGGTGATTGATATAATAATAATTGTCAGGTAAATTAAAATGCGAATTCAAGACCTCTATTTCTTTTTTAGTTATAGCAGTGGTTTCAAAATTTGAATCATAATAGGAAGAATTATGTGATGACTCTTTTTTAAATACAGCTAAGAAAAAGCCTTCCCCTTTTATTTTATCAGGATAGAACCTATAGCCTATAGAATGATGTATTGGACTTTCACTTTGAATAATACCCCAGTTATTGTCTATATTTAAATCTATACTTTTCATTCCCTCCATTGCAGCAATCTTATCTAAAATATTTTCATCTTCTTGCATTGAATAAGAACAAGTCGAGTAAATTAAATAGCCTCCTTCTTTCAGACAATCAATGCTATCCTCTATGATGCGCGACTGTCTTACACTGCAATGTTGCACTGCATCTTCACTCCAATGTTCAATAGCGTCAGGGTCTTTTCTAAATAAACCACTGCCACTGCAAGGCGCATCAATTAACAATACATCAAAAAACTGAGGCAAGGCTTTAAAATGAGAAGGATCATTCTGTGTAACTACTATATTATCTGCTCCCCACTTAGTAGTATTCTCTACCAAAATAGCATTTCTATTTTTGATAGTTTCATTGGCCACCACTAATCCCTTTTTAAAATAATTCGCAAGTAAAGTAGTCTTGCCTCCTGGTGCTGCACATAAATCTAATACATGCATTGAACCTGCATTAGGAGCTATTTGTTTTAGAGCATGATGCAAGAACATACTACTAGCCTCTTGCACATAATAAGCGCCCACATGCCATAAGGGGTCTAATACAAACATAGGGCGTTCTTTTAAATAATAGCCTTCTTCACACCAAGCAATAGGACTTGCTTCTTTAAAGAAAGAAGAGGGCTGTTCTAAAAAAGATTTATTGGTGTTTACTCTTATAGAAGTAATAGACTCCTTTAATGCATGCGTTTGAACAAACGCTTGCTCGTCGAAACCAGGTAAGCCTTTTAAAGATGATATGAATGATGGAGGTAGCAATGTATAAATAGTTTAAAAACGGATGGTAAAATTTTCTTTCTCCTTATTTCCTTTTTTAAGAAACACAATGCCTATATAAAATAAATCAATGGTCAATGATACCCTAGGGTCGGCCTTAATTTCCTCCCAAGCTTTTTCCATTTCACTGCTCCAATGTATGTCATCAAAAATTAAAATTGTCTGCTCATCAGATTTAGTTAAAAGCAAATTAAAATATTCCATAGTGGGCTTGTATCGATGATTCCCATCCACATAAGCAATACCAATAGTTGAAATACTATTTAAATAATTGGGTAGGCTTTGATCAAAATTACCTTCTATTAATTGTATGTTTTGAAATCCTACATTTTTAAAAGTAGCCAAGGCCTGCTTTGCTACAGCAGGCGCACCTTCCATGGTCACCACCGAAGCATTGGGCGCAGCCTGCGCTAAATAACAGGTAGTTATACCTAATGAAGTACCCATTTCTAATATCTGGGTGGGCTGGAAATAAGCAACAATGCGGCTTAAGAGCGTACTGTACTTTTTTGGCTTTAAAGCTCTTTTGGCAATTTGGGCAATGGTTTTTGATTTATTTCCTTGCAAATCGGCACCTGCACCTAAATCAAGAATAGTGATTTCATTTTGACTGCTTAATAATTGATGGCGGTAGTTTTCAATGGCATCAATGCTTTCTCCTTTTGATTTAGTGTTTAATACATTTTTGATAAAGGCATACACAAATGGAGAATGTACTCCATGTCCACGACCATTAGAAGCTTTCCATAAATAACTGATGTATTTATTAATTAAGACAAGCGTGTTGTACTTCATTTTCTTTTCCAACATTCAAAGTCAAATGAAAATTTATGTTTTTCATCGGCCGTATTTTGAGTACTGCTCACCATTTCCCATTCAGTATTTAGCTTGGGAAAATAAACATCGCCCTCAATAGTAGTATGTACTCTTGTTAACCAAATTTTTTCTGCCATCGGCAAAGCCATTTCATAAATTTCACCGCCACCTATGACGAGTAATTCTTTGTAGCTAAATTTATTAGCCAAAGCAATGGCTTGCTCCATAGTATGCACCACCGTTACATCTTCATTTACCCAATTTTTATTGCGGGTAATAATAATATTCAACCTGCCATTTAAAGGCTTACTGCCCATGGACTCAAATGTTTTACGCCCCATTAAAATTGGCATACCCCAGGTAGTATTTTTAAAAAAGCGCATATCCTTTGGCAAATGCCATAATAATTGATTATTTAAACCAATGGCATTGTTTTCAGAAGCGGCTACTACAAGGGTTATATTCATTTATATTATTTTAAACAGCCACGGGTGCTTTAATACCAGGATGTGATTCATAATTCTCTAAAGTGAAATCAGAGAATTGAAAAGAGAAAATATCTTTCACTTCTTTATTTATTTTCATAGTAGGAAGCGGGAAAGGTTTTCTTGACAATTGCAAGTTGGCTTGCTCCACATGATTATTATACAAATGCACATCGCCAAAACTATGCACGAAGTCACCGTATTCTAAATTACATACTGAAGCAATCATCATGGTTAGTAATGCATAGGAAGCAATATTAAAAGGCACGCCTAAAAATACATCAGCACTGCGTTGATATAATTGGCAACTTAATTTTCCATCGGCCACATAAAATTGAAACATATTATGACAAGGCATTAAGGCCATCTTCGATAAATCTCCCACATTCCAAGCACTTACAATTAATCTTCTGCTATCGGGTGTCTTTTTTATTTGTTCAATTAATTCTGAAATTTGGTCAATCACTACTCCATTCGGTGCTTCCCAACTTCTCCATTGCTTTCCATAGACAGGACCTAGGTCACCATTTTTATCAGCCCACTCATCCCATATACGCACCCCATTCTCATTTAAATATTTAATATTGGTATCGCCATTCAAAAACCAAAGTAATTCGTAAATAATACTTTTCAAGTGTAGCTTCTTGGTGGTCACCATCGGAAAGCCTTCTGCCAAATTAAAACGCATCTGATATCCAAAACAACTTTTGGTTCCAGTTCCAGTTCTATCGGTCTTTTCAGCCCCGTTGTCAATAATGTGTTGTAGTAAATTCAAGTATTGTTGCATAATGCAATTTACAACCAATACCTTTTATCTAGAAATCATTTTTTGGCCTTCCTGCGCGCCAGTTCTTGCCTGATGAAAAGCAGCTCCCTGCTGGTTTGGCCATTGACGCTAGAATTTTCCTCGGCCCTTCTCATTAAATAGGGAATTACATCCTTAATGGGCCCAAAAGGCAGGTATTTGCTCACGTTATACCCCTCTTTGGCCATATTAAAACTAATAGGGTCACTCATCCCATATAATTGTGAAAAATGCACATGTGGGTCATTAGCAGCAATGCCTTTTTCGCTCATGAATTGCGCAATTTTCAAATTACTTTCTTCATTATGAGAAGCCAGTATGAATGAAATAGTTTCTTTGTTTTGAATACAAAAAGCTGCTGCTTCATTAAAATCTTTATCGGTGGCTTCTTTGTCTAAATGTATTGGAGACGCAACACCATGTTCTTTAGCGCGTAATCTTTCTTTTTCCATATAGGCACCTCGAACCAACTTAGCACCTAGCTTGAAATTTTTTTCTTTAGCAATTTTATGAGATAACTGTAAAAAATGTAATCGGTCGTTTCTATATAATTGATAAGTATTATACACCACCACTTTTTCTTTATTATACTCTGCCATTAGTTCAATAGCTAATCTATCAATAGGATCTTGTATCCAAGTTTCTTCTGCATCTATTAAAATACCCACGCCTTTTTCTGCTGCCATATCGCAAATGGCATACATTCTTTCCTTCACACGCTCCCATGCTGCATCTTCTATTTCGCTATCATGAATGCCACTTCTTAATCTTGGCGCTTCATTTAAAGTTTCTAGCAACTGCATACTAGCTATACCCGTTAACTTAATACTTACAAAAGGAATATTATTTTGAGTGGCAGCAAACTCTAATGCTTCCATAATTTTCTCTGTAACATTGTCAAAATTCTCTTCCCCTTCTTTGGCTTCCACACCATAATCTAAAATGACTTGCACCCCATAAGCACCTAATTGCTTGGCTACTCTTGCTGTTTCATCTAAAGTTTCACCACCCACAAATTGGTTAAATATAGTGCTGCGAATTAATCCATTAACAGGCAAACCAGAATTCATTAAGGCAGGCGTTAATTTAGTAGCCAAAGAAACAATAATGGGACTTTGTATAACGGTAAATAAAAAGCGAGCTCTTTTTAATTCAGTTGTAGATTTATATGCAAACGCAATTTGTGTATTGTCTAAAGATAGGCTCATGCTAACATTAATTCGTATAGCAAATATCGGTAGTAAAACTTAAAAATCAAAGGATTATAGCCATTAAATAAGAGTTAAGTATCTTTATACTTGTTAAGTATAAAACCCTGTTTTATGAAAATTGTTTCTACAGAAATTTTCTTGTTTAAAATTCCCATGACGCCATTTACCATTGCCACGGGAACGATGCACTATGCGCAAAACATGGTTATTAAAATACAAACTAATGAAGGTATTATTGGTTGGGGAGAATGTTCTGCTTTTCCAATGATTGTGGGCGAGACGCAGTTAAGCTGTTATAATATTGCTAAGGATTTTGCTACTTACTGGAAAGGGAAAGACCCCTTAGCTATAGCTGAAAGATTAAATGAACTAGACACCATAATTGCTGGCAACTTTACCGCTAAAAGTGCATTTGATTTAGCCTTATATGATATTGCAGCCAAGGCAGCAGGCAAACCTTTATATGCATTTTTAGGAGGAAAATCCAAGCCCATTGAAACCGATTTAACCATTGGTATTGATACACCTGAAAGCATGGCAAAAGACGCCATTGATTTTGTGAAGCAAGGTGTAAATATTATTAAAGTAAAATTGGGCAAAGATCCTACTGAAGATATTGAAAGAATAAAAAGTATTAGAGATGCGATTGGATATGATACTAAAATTAGAATTGATGCCAACCAAGGTTGGGCAAAAGAAGAAGCTTTAAAAGTTTTAGAAGGCTTAGCTACTTATCAAATTGAATTTTGCGAGCAACCTATGCGAAAATATTATGACGATTATTTACCTGCATTATGCGCAGCCTCTCCTATTGCTATTATGGCCGATGAATCGGTATTCACCCATCACGATGCAAGAAGATTAATGGCAACAAAAGCTTGTCATTCTATTAATATTAAATTCTCCAAAAGTGGAGGCATACATGAAGCAATTAAAATACATGATATTGCTAAAGCCAATAATATTCCTTGTATGATGGGTGGCATGTTAGAAAGCCGATTAGCCCTTAGCGCTAAAATGCATTTTGCTATGGCAATGGACAATATAAAGTATTACGATATGGACACTTGTTTATTGGGGCATTTGGAAGACCCTATTATTGGCGGTGTTCAGTTTAATGGAATGCATTTAAGCATTAACGATACCCCTGGTATTGGCGCAGAAGTAGACCCAGCCTACTTAGCTAAATTGGACCATTTTACGGTTTAAGCTGTACCTTTGTTGTACAAACAATTTTTATGGAAGCAAGAAAAGCCAAGGATTCATTTATTACGATGAATGAATTAGTACTACCGAATGATACCAATACTTTTGGTGATTTAATGGGAGGTAAACTAATGTACTGGATGGATATTGCCGCATATTTATCTGCAGCCAAACATTGTAATTCAGGTGCCATGACCGCATCAGTGGACAATATTAGTTTTAAAACTCCTATTAAATTAGGCAATGTAATTTGTATTGAAGCAAAAGTAACAAGGGCATTCACTACTTCTATGGAAATTCATTTAAAAGTATGGAACCAGAATATGATTACACAAAGTAAAGAATTAAGTAATGAGGCTTATTTTACTTTTGTGGCCTTGGATGAAAATAAAAAACCTAAACAAGTTCCTGCTATAATTGCTGAATCTGAAGAAGAGAAAAAGTTTTATGATAGTGCACTTCGTCGTAGACAACTTCGTTTAATATTAGCAGGGAAAATGAAGCCAGATGATGCTACTGAATTAAAGGCTTTGTTTGTGAAGGACTAATTACATAGTATGATGCTTGCCCTTCAGCATATACTCTTTGCTTTGCTCAATGGCGTCCATCACTTGATCTAATATTACTTGTACAGAACTATTATAATCAATTTCTAAAGCTGGCTTAAAACGAACCGTTAATGGAGTACCTACTTTTTTAAAGGTCAAGCCTTTCTTGGTGAACGCACGCCAAAAACCATTAATTACTACAGGTACTACAATGGGTTTATTATTTTTAATTATATGCGCGGTTCCTTTTCTTCCTGGCGCAAAAGGCTTGGTGGTACCTTGCGGAAAAGTAATTACCCAACTTTTAGATAAAGCCTTATCAATTTTTTGAGTATCATACTCATCTCTATCTCTACTTACATCTGCGCCCTCTGCTCTCCAAGTTCTTTTCACAGTAAGTGCTCCTCCCAATTTAAACAACCTAGTAAGCCAACTGCTATTCATAGTTTCTTCGGCAGCTACAAAAAATACATTGGTAAAAGGGTTCAATAAATAATATGGGATACCTAGCTTGTTAAACTTACCCCACTTAACTGCACAAAAAATATGCACAAAGGCAATCACATCTCCAAAATAGGTTTGATGGTTACTTACAAATAAAACATTCTTATGGGGCAACTCTTTCAAATTTTCAGTACCCTCAATTTCTACCGTATTAAATAAGGCAAGCCCAGGGTAAGTAAATATGCCTACAAGCCCATATATAAGGGAGCGAAATATTCTAATATGTTTTAAGCGCTCTAAAATCGTCATTAGGGACTGAGTGTTTAGACTTGCAAGATAATACATTAAAATTAACTAGAATATCTCTGTTTAAACAACAAATACTACCTTTAGGCGATGGAAAAATCTGCTGTAATTTTTGATATTGATGGCTTATTAATCAATAGTGAGCCTTTATGGAATCAGGCTGCTGCTGAAATATTTAGACAATATGGCATTATTTTAACAGAAGAACAATATGCACTTACAACAGGCCTTCGCTCTAAAGAATTTGTAACGCATTGGTTAATACAACATAAAATACCTTCTACTGAATTTGATAGAGTAGAAGATAAAATTGTACAACTTGCTTTAAGCTTAATTGACAAAGACGCTACTTTAATGCCAGGCGTTGAACATATATTTCAGTTCTTTTTAAAAAGAGATTTTAAAATTGGTTTAGCCACTTCCTCTCCTGTTGAATTAATTGAATGGGTGAAGGATAAACTAGGTATTAGAAGTTATATTCAAGCAAGTTGTTCAGCTCAACATCTACCATATGCCAAGCCTCATCCTCAAGTTTATTTAGATTGCGCAGCTGCATTACATGTCTCTCCGCTAGCTTGTATATGTTTTGAAGATTCTGTATACGGCATGACTGCAGCCAAGGCTGCAAGAATGACCTGCGTAGTGGTTCCATCGGCAGAACATATTAAATTACCTCATTGGGGCCTAGCCGATTTAAAGCTTAGTTCCCTTCAAAATTTTGGCGATTTGCATTTTAATATGCTCAATCACTAAATTGATATAAATTACAGGTATACATGGAACTAGCTAAAAAATTAATAGAAAAAGAATTAGAATTATTTGAACAGCATTTCAAAGATGCGGTGAAAAGTAGAGTGTCTTTGCTAGATCGTATCATGCAATATATTGTAAAGCGTAAAGGCAAGCAAATGCGCCCTATGCTGGTTTTACTTTCCGCTAAATTACATGGTGAAATTAACAATGCTTCCTACAGAGCGGCTTCCCTCGTTGAATTATTACATACTGCTACACTAGTACACGACGATGTAGTAGACGATGCTACAGAAAGAAGAGGTATGTTCTCCATTAATGCTTTATGGAAAAATAAAATTGCAGTTTTAGTGGGCGATTATTTACTTTCTAAAGGTTTACTATTATCTCTTGAGAATAAAGACTTTTCCATACTTACTATTTTATCTAATGCGGTTAAAAAAATGAGTGAGGGGGAATTACTACAAATGGAAAAAACAAGAAACCTGAATTTTGATGAGTCGGTTTATTATGAAATTATAAATGGCAAGACGGCCTCTTTATTAGCATCAAGCTGTGCTGCTGGTGCAAGCTCGGTTACAGAGAATGAGGAGACTATTCAAAAAATGCGCGAGTTTGGAGAAAATGTAGGCATGGCTTTTCAAATTAAAGACGACTTATTTGATTATGGAGAAGCCAAAATTGGCAAGCCTACTGGCAATGATATCAAAGAAAAAAAATTAACACTTCCTCTAATTCATATATTACAAAAAGTAAGCCCGTCTTTAAAAAAAGAAATTATTTATATTGTTAAAAACAACAATAACGATAAAGAAAAAGTGAAATTTGTTATTGACAACGTTGTTTCTTATGGAGGTATTGATTACGCCGAGCAAAAGATGAATGAATACAGAGACAAAGCCTTACTAACATTATATACATTCCCAGAAAGCGCTGCTAGAGCCGCTTTAGAAGAACTTGTAAGATATACAACCGACAGAAAATTTTAATGGAAAAAAGATGGAATATACTTGCAGCCAACCCTGCAACCGTGCAGTCTCTGCAAGACTCTTTAAAGATTCATCCCATCTTATGCGAACTACTAGTACAAAGAGGCATTGATAGTTTTGATGCAGCTAAAAAATTCTTCCGACCTCAATTAGAGCATTTACATGATCCTTGGTTAATGAAGGATATGGATAAAGCGGTTGCGCGTATTGAAAAGGCAGTTACCAATAACGATTCTATTTTAGTATTTGGAGACTACGATGTAGATGGGACTACTTCTGTAGCTACCCTATACCAATTTTTAATAAAACTTACTCCAGAAGTTGAATACTATATACCTCATAGATATAAAGAAGGCTATGGTGTTTCAAAAATTGGAATTGACTATGCAAAAGAAACCGGCATTCAATTAATAATATCGGTTGACTGTGGTATTAAGTCCATTGAGCTGGTTGAATATGCAAAAGAACTTGGCATTGACTTTATTATTTGTGACCACCATTTACCAGATGCTATTTTACCTCCCGCTATTGCTATACTGAATCCAAAACAAATTGATTGTGGTTACCCTTTTAAAGAATTATGTGGATGTGGTGTAGTATTAAAATTAATTACTGCCTTAGCAGAAAAATATAATTTACCCGCAGAGTCTTATTTAGAATATTTAGATTTAGTGGCCACCGCCATTGCTGCAGATATAGTTCCTATTGTAGATGAGAACAGAACCTTGGCTTATTTTGGATTGCAACAAGTGAATGAATCGCCCTGCCCTGGCCTTCTTGCCTTAATGGAGTTAGCCAAGCAAACTACGCCTATGCGTATTACGAATTTAGTATTTGCCGTAGCGCCCAGAATTAATGCAGCAGGCAGAATGGACGATGCTAAAAAAGCAGTGCAATTATTTATAGAAAAAGATTATTCAAAAGCACTTGCCATTGGTTCATTATTACAACAAGACAATTTAGATAGAAGAGAGGCCGATACTACTATTACAGAAGAAGCCTTAGCAGAAATTGAATTAGATCCAAATCATACAAGTAAAAAATCATCGGTGGTGTTTCAATCACATTGGCATAAAGGTGTGGTGGGTATTGTAGCCAGCAGACTTATTGAAAGACATTATAAACCCACTATTGTACTTACACAAAGTGGTGAAGTGGTAACAGGAAGTGCAAGAAGTGTAGTAGGCTTTAATTTATACGAAGCCTTACATGCTTGTAGAGCACATTTAATTGGATATGGCGGACACTTTGCCGCAGCAGGTATGACAATTGCTTTAGAAAACTTAGAAGCTTTTAAAGAAGCATTTGAAAAAGCGGTAGCAGAAAGAATTACACCCGCACAGCTTATTCCTGAAATTGTAATTAATGCAGTCATTCCTATTGATAGCATTAATATGAACTTTTATCAAATTATTTCACAAATGGAACCTTTTGGACCTGATAATATGCGTCCATTATTTTTAGCTAAAAATGTATACGATACCGGTTATAGCAAATTAGCCAAGGAAGCACATATAAGTTTTAATATTACGCAGGGCAATCAAATATTAAAAGGTATTGGCTATAATATGGCGCAGCATATAGGTATAGTAAAATCGGGCAAACCTTTTGATGTAGTTTTTCAATTACAATTGAATGAATGGCAGGGAACACAAACAGTGCAAATGCAAGTATTAGATTTGAAAGAAAGTGGTTCTTATAATTAATACTCAATTCTTATTCTAGTTTGAATTAAATACTAAGAAATTACTAAACACTAGTTAATTAAATAGTTAAGCATAAAAAAGGCGTTCAAAACTGAACGCCTTTTTAGTTATATAACTGTTAGATTACTTTAATAAATCAACACTTCTATTTATAAAGTTCGTTAATTCTGCGCCTTTTAATAAACCTTGAGAAAGCAAGGCTAAGTCTGCTAAGTTGCGGGCTTGCTTTTGTTGCTTTTCCACATCAGGCTCATTTAACAAAGCTTGGAAAATAGCATGGTTACCATTAATAGTCAAATGCACTTCATCTGGCATTTGCGCATAAAAAGCAGTCATACCTCCACCACCCATGCTGGCCATATCTTTCATACGACGCATAAATTCAGGGCGAGTAGCAATTACTGGAGCAGCGTCTTGGCTAAGGCCTTTCACTTCAACGGTAATAGTTGTTTCAGGTATTTGGAATTCAAATAATTTTTTAGCTTGCTCTACTTCATCTTTAGATAAAACAGAATCAACATTTTCTTGCTTGTCAATTAAGTTGTCTACTACATCGGCATCAACTCTTACAAACTGAACGCCTTCCCATTTCATTTCTACATTATTAATGAAGGCGGCGTCAACCATGGTTTCTAATTTAATAACCTTATAGCCCTTACCTACTGCTGCTTGAATAAACGCATCTTGCCCTACTGGGTTGGTAGTATATAATAATACTTGTTTACCGTCTTTATTTTTTTGATTCGACTCAGTTACTTTTTTGTATTCATCTAAAGTATAGAAAGTTCCTGCAGCGGCTGCGTCTTCTAAGATTAAAAACTTATTGGCTTTGTCTAAGAACTTATCGTCGGTAATCATACCATATTTTACGAATAGGCCAAGACTCTCCCATTTATCTTCAAATGCCTTTCTATCAGAATTAAATATCTCTTCTAATTTATCGGCTACTTTTTTAGTAATGTGTGCATTAATTTTTTTCACATTCGGGTCGCCTTGTAAATAGCTACGACTTACGTTCAATGGAATATCTGGACTATCAATAACACCATGTAATAACATTAAGAATTCAGGTACAATGTCTTTTACCTCATCGGTTACAAATACCTGGTTGCAATACAGTTGAATTTTATCTTTTTGAATTTCAAAGCTTTGCTTAATTCTAGGGAAATACAAAATACCGGTTAAATTAAATGGATAATCTACATTTAAGTGAATCCAAAAAAGTGGTGTCTCTCCAAAAGGGTATAATTCTTTATAAAAATTCTCGTAGTCTTCCTTGGTTAAATCGGCAGGCTTACGAATCCATAAAGGATTAGTATTGTTAATTGGTTTTTGTACTTCCGCATCTGCTGCTTTTCCGTCCTCAGCCTTGGCCTCTTTCACCTCTGCATTTGCATCGGTAAAATAAATAGCTACTGGCAAGAATTTACAAAAACGATCTAAGATAGATTTTACACGATTAGCTTCTAAGAACTCAGCACTCTCTTCGTTAATATGTAAAACAATTTTAGTACCACGAGCACTATAGTCTACTTCATATAATTCATATTCAGTGCTACCATCGCAACTCCAGAAAACACCTGGTGCATCCTTATGGCTTTTAGAATAAATATCTACTTTGCTACTCACCATGAAGGCACTATAAAAACCTAAACCAAAATGTCCAATAATGCTAGCGTCTTTGTATTTGGTAACAAATTCCTCTGCACCACTGAAGGCTACTTGGTTAATGTACTTATCTACTTCTTCAGATGACATACCAATACCATTGTCCATAATGGTCAATGTCTTTTCTTTGGCATCTAAAATTACATCTACTCTAAGATTACCTATATCGCCTTTCACTTCGCCTTTAGAGCTTAATGTTTTTAATTTTTGGGAAGCATCTACAGCGTTACTTACTAACTCACGTAAGAATATTTCGTGGTCGCTGTAAAGGAACTTTTTAATGATGGGAAAGATGTTCTCTGTCTGAACTCTTATTTGACCTTTTTGCATAGTTCTGTTGTTTAGCACTATACTAGCAAACAGGGTACCAAAGC
>JBILDC010000007.1:0-102564 GCA_044352855.1 Sediminibacterium sp.
AAACTGGTTCCCTAAGTATGAATCTCAAAAAGACGTTTATGCAGCTTTAGTAAAAGATATTAAAGCAGCAAGAGACAAAATGAGTGCTTCTGCTAAATCAATGGGAACTCAAGATTTCATTTATGGTGGAGACATTGCTAAATGGAAAAAATTTGCCAATTCATTGTTAATGAGAATTGCAATGCGTATGAGTAATGTTGATGCCACTGGAGCTGCTGCTGTTTACAAAGAAGCACAAGCTTCTGGTGCATTTACCTCAAATGCTGATAATGCGCATATTAAATTTGCTACAGGCCCACAAGGCATCAATAGAAATGGTTTAAACGATGGTTATTGGAATACTTATAAATACTCTAGAGATTGTAAGATTTCAAAAACTTTTATCGACTGGATGAAAGCAAATAATGACCCTCGCTTAATGATAGTTTCAGGTGGTATTGGATCTCCTGATGTAGCTAGTGAATGGAAGACTGGTGTAGCTGATCAAGAGGGTATGCCTAACGGTTATACAGCAGCAAATATTGCGGGTGCTTTATCAACTGAGAAAGCTGCAGCTTACAAAGCTTTAACTTCTCAGGCAAATAGAGTGTTTTCAATGTTAAATTTAAAATATCTTGACTGGGAAGATCCATATTTATTAATAACTTATGGTGAAGTTGAATTAATGAATGCAGAAGCTGCTTTAAAGGGTTGGTTAACAACTAGCGCTGAAACCCATTTCAATAATGGAGTTAAAGCTGCCATTCAAAATTGGACTAATTTTGATGCATCTTTTTCAAGAACTACATCTGAAATTGATACCTATATAGCAGGTAGAGGTTTTGCTGCTGCTTCAAGTACTAATAAGTTAAAATTAATTGGTGAAGAGTATTGGGCTGCAACATATCTAAATGATATAGAATCTTGGAGCAACTGGAGAAGAACAGGATATCCTGTTTTAGTACCAACCAATGATCCTAACAGATTTGAAGCTAATGAGATACCAAGAAGATTAATCTATTGGGAAAATGAAATCTCTTCTAATCCAGCAAATTACAAAATTGCGGTTGATAGAATGGGTGGCGACAAATTTATGACAAAGACATGGTGGGATGGTGGAAAATAATCCCTATCAATAGTATAACAAAAGGCGCTTAAATTAAGCGCCTTTTGTTTTTTTATGAACTGCAGTAAATGCATTAATTTTAGGGCAGTACTATACATAATGAAAAATATTTTTTGCTTACTTTTTGTTTGGGCTTTGCCCCTATGCATTCAAGCTCAAAAAAAGCCTGTTTTTATAAAACTTGCACCAGATAGTTCAGGTGTTTTATTCAGTAATAGATTAATAGAAACTCCTGACCTCAATATAATTACCTACGAATATTTTTATAATGGAGGGGGCGTAGCGGCAGCCGATTTTAACAATGATGGACTCACAGACTTGTTTTTTACAGGTAATTTAGTGCCCAATAAAATGTATCTCAATAAAGGGGGCCTTCAATTCCAAGACATTACACGTCAATCCAATACAGGAGGACGACGTGGATGGAAAACTGGGGTGACCATAGCCGATGTGAATGGAGATGGGTTTGTAGATATTTATGTGTGTTATTCTGGCGACTTAGATTCTTCTTTTAGGGCCAATCAATTACTTATTAATAACGGCAATTTAACCTTTACTGATAAGGCAAAAGAATACGGCCTTGATGATAAAGGCTATAGTTCTCATGCAGCTTTTTTTGATATGGATCAGGATGGTGATCTAGATATGTTCTTATTAAATCACAATATTAAAAATCTTAGAAATTTTGACGCCGCTTTTGTAAAAAAAATGGTTGATCCAGAAGCAGGCGATAAATTGTATGAAAATATTGGAAATAAATTTATAGATATCTCTAGAAAAGCAGGCATTATTTCGAATCCATTGGGATATGGGCTTGGTTTAAACATAGCTGATATTAATAACGATGGCTGGCCTGATATTTACGTTTCTAACGATTATATTGAGGAAGATTATTTATATCTCAACAATAAAAATGGCAGCTTTACTGAAAGTTTACGCAGCGCTTTTGGGCACTTATCTAATTTTTCTATGGGGGTGGATATTGCAGATATTAATAATGATGGACGCGCAGATATTTATACCTTGGACATGCTACCAGAAGACAATCGAAGACAAAAACTATTGTACGCGCCTGATAATTATGAGCTCTACAACAATATGCTAGAAAATGGGTTTTACCATCAGATTATGCGCAATATGCTTCAATTAAATAATGGAGATGGTACTTTTAGTGAAATTGGGCAATTAGCAAACGTATCAAATACAGACTGGAGCTGGTCAGCCTTATTAGCCGATTTTAACAATGATGGGTCCAAAGATTTATTTGTTACCAATGGATATGGCAGAGACGTTACTAGTCGAGACTTTATGAAGTTTTATGCTGATGAAAGATTAAAATTTAATCAAGGTAAAACAGATGATAAAATGTTTTCGATGCTTCAAGCCATTCAAGCAACACCTTTACATAATTATATTTTCGAAAATACAGATTCTCTAAGTTTTATTGATAGATCTAAAGATTGGGGAATTGATGAGCTTGGCTTTTCAAATGGGGCAGCCTATGCAGATCTTGATAATGATGGTGACTTAGATATCATTGTCAATAATTTGAATCAAGCAGCTAGCATTTATAAAAACACTACAATAGAAAATAAAGGGCAAGGAAATTATTTAAAAATTCAACTTAAAGGCAAAGGTAAAAATGTACAAACGCTAGGAGCAAAACTATTTTTATATACAGGTAAAAAGATTTATACCCAGGAAAATTTTTATGTACACGGATTTCAATCTGCTATGCAAGCCCCTTTGTTGTTTCATTTTAACGAAAGTTCCTTAGATTCCTTAAAGATAGTTTGGCCTGATGGACAGTACACAACCTATGATGCGCATCTTTTTTTAAATAAAGAAATAATTCTCAATGAAGTAGATGCCTCTAAAAAACCTTTACAGTTTATTCAAAAAACTACTGTTTTTACCAAACCTACACAGAGCATTCCCTTTATTCACCAAGAAGATTTGGTCAATGATTTCAAAATTCAACCCCTTATTCCTAATATGCTTTCTTATTCTGGTCCCAAAATAACCAGTGGAGACATTAATAATGACCAAATTAGCGACGTTTATATTACGGGAGCAAGAGGGCAGGAAGGTGGCATTTTCGTGCAACTGGCTTCTGGTGATTTTTTCAAATATGCTAAATTTTCAGCTAAAGAAGATGTAGAACATGAAGAAACAGACGCAGTATTTTTTGATGCCGATTTGGATGGTGATCAAGACTTATATATTGTAAGTGGAGGATATGCATTGGAGGGGGAAGAGTTACTTTTACAAGATCGCTTGTATTTAAATGAAGATGGAAATTTTACAAAAAGAACGGACTTGATTCCCAAAGAAGCATTATCGGGTTCAATGGTGCTGCCTTTAGATTTTGATTTGGACGGCGACCTTGATTTATTTATTGGTACAAGAGTTTCGCCAGGAAAATATCCTTTATCTGAAAAAAGTATGCTATTAGTCAATGATGGTAAAGGTAAATTTTATCAAGATTCAATTATAAATAATGGGTTGTTGAATGCGCTTGGCATGGTCACAGATGCCCTTTGGGTAGACATTAATAAAGATGGTAACTGGGAATTAATAGTAGCCGCTGAATGGTCTAATTTAAGAGCATTTCAATTTACAGCAAAGGGTATGGTAGAAACCACTCAACAGGTATTCAAAGACAGCTTATTTGGCTGGTGGAATAAACTTCACTTGGTTGATGTTGATAATGATGGAGACCAAGATCTTGTAGCAGGAAATTGGGGCTTAAATGCTCAAATTAAAGGGAATAAGGAAAGGCCTGTAAGCCTTTACTACAGTGATTTTGATAAAAATGGGTACCTAGATCCTATTTTAACCTACTTTATTCAAGATAAGGAATATCCTATGCCCTCAAGAGATGAGATTACTGACCAAATGACCTCTTTAAGACAGAAATTTCCTACCTATGACGCTTATGCTAATGCTGGCATGAAAGATATTTTTACAAAAGAACAATTAGATAATTCAAACGTGCTAAAGGCAAATTATATGGCAACCACTTGGTTTGAAAATAAAGCAGGGGTATTGCATACAAAAACACTCCCTATAGAAGCTAATTTTGCACCAATACATGCTATTATTTCTGATGACTTTAATAAAGATGGATTTATGGATCTATTTTTGGGAGGTAATATTGAACAGGTAAGAATTAAGATAGGTAAAATGGATGCAAATTATGGCACCCTATTATGGGGTGATGGTAAAGGTAATTTTACTACCGCAAGTCAAGACCAACTAGGCTGGTCTATTAAGGGTTGCATAAGAGACGTCATTAAGATTAAAAATAAAAATAAGCAGTCCATGCTACTAATGGGTATCAACAATAGTAGTCCCTTATTATATACTTATTAAAATATGCATTTTATTAAAATAATATTAGTTTGTTTACTTTTTATATCAAGTAATACAAGACTATCTGCAAAGAATGATATTGGCGCTAAGGACTATGTTTTGGCATTGCAAAAAGCCACTAGTATTATGGTTAATGATGTCACTTCACCGGTAGCCGCTAGCAGGTATTATGCATATATTACCATTGCGGCTTATGAAATTTACCATACTGCAAATCAAAAAGAGTATTCAAGTTACCAGAATGTTCTAAAAGAATTTCCAACAATTATTATTGCCGATTCTTTAAGTAAAAAAGCGGATAAAAACTTAGCAAGTATTTTAATGGTATATCGTTGTTCTGAAATTTTATTGCCTTCTGGTTATTTAATAAAAAAAGAAATAGATTCTATAAAGAATATTTTTGCCAGGGAAGGGGAGCAATTAATTTTTAATAAAACTTTAGAACTAGTCAATCAATATTTGAACTATTTTATACCTTATGTTCGAAAGGATGGCTTTACCAAACTGAATAATTTACCTAGGTACACTCCCAAAAAAGCCCCAGGTTTTTGGCAACCCACTGCCCCTGCTTTTATGCAAGCCCTAGAGCCACATTGGAATAAGTTACGCACTTTTGTGATTGACTCTGCACAATCGTTTAAAGTTATTTCTCCCGCCTTATATGATACTTCTAAACAATCTTCTTTTTATCAACAAATGAAGGAAGTGTATGATTTTGTCAATAAAAAAAATAAAGAACAAATTGCCATTGCCTCTTTTTGGGATTGTAATCCCTTCATTGTAACACAAATTGGACATGTTGAATTTGGTACCAAAAAAATATCTCCTGGTGGACATTGGATAGGTATTACTGGAATTGTCGCCCTTCAAAATAATTTATCACTAGCTAAAACCTTAGAAATTCATTCTTTAGTAGGGATTGGCATTGCTGATGCTTTTATTGCCTGTTGGGACGAGAAATACCGGTCTCAAAGAATTCGACCTGAGACTGCGATTCAAAAATTAATCAATCCAAGGTGGGCTCCTTTATTACAAACGCCTCCATTTCCTGAATATGTTTCTGGCCATAGTGTAGTCTCTTCAGCTGCCGCTTTAGTATTAACGCAATATTTTGGAGAAAATCAATCCTTTATTGATGATACAGAAACCCCTTTTGGACTTCCCATTCGAAAATTTCAATCCTTTCAGCAGGCTGCTAGGGAAGCTTCTTTATCTCGTCTATATGGAGGGATTCATTTCCGAGATGGTATTGAACAAGGTATTTGGTTAGGAGAGCAGGTAGGTAAAAAAGTAATTACAAAACTGCAAGCTCATTTTTAAATAAGACTATTACCAAGATCGCTTCATAGTTGCCCTAAATATTTATATCTTTATTTGTAACCTAATTAAATAAAATACATTAAAGCATTATTCTATGAAAACAATCAACTTTATCATAGCTATACTATGTAGCTTATCGGTTCAAGCGCAACCAACCTTAAAAGGAGCTTATGTATCTAAAGAAGATAAAAATGTCATTATTTGTTTAATGGATGGCTACTTCGTTGAAACCAAGTATAACGTAGATACGAAAGTATTTAATTATACCTGGGGCGGCCCATTTGTTAAAGATGGAAATAAACTCCTTATTACTATTCATTTTGATTCAAGAGATAAAGCGGCAGTGGGTAAAACAAAAGAAATTGTATTTTTAAAAAAGGACCATGAAATAATAGATAAAGGAGAAAATATTTTGGCAGGAAACTGGCATATGAGTGGAAGAAAAAATGGAGATAAAATTACAGAAAATCCACTTAGAGCTAGGCGTACTTATAAATTACTAACGGGAAATCGTTTTCAGTGGATAGCAATCAATATTGAAACAGGTGAATTTTCTGGAACTGGAGGTGGTGTCTATAGTTTTGTCAATGGAAACTATACCGAGAACATTGAGTTCTTTAGTCGTGATTCTTCTAGGGTGGGGGCATCGCTTAGTTTCACTGGCAAAGTTGAAAATGAGCAGTGGCACCATAGCGGCCTTAGTTCAAAAGGGGATCCTATTTACGAAATATGGACTAAGAAGTAGATCCTGTTTTTTATAAAGTATTAAATTAGTAAAGCCAAGATTTTAAGTCTACTCCCTTTGGGGCTCTTGTTTTTACCTCCTGTGCCCATTTATTAATAAACATTTGATGGTAACGTAATCTGCTTATATAGTTAGGCTGTGTATGGTCGCCATTCCAACAATGCTCTGCTCTATCTCCATAATCAATTACACAATTACAACTTGGATTCTTTAATTGTTTTAACATATCCTCGGCTGTGTAAACTGCATTGTTTAAGTAGTAGTTATCCATATCGCCCACGTATAAATGAATTTTACCCTTTAGCTGTTCGCCAATTTTTGGCCAATCCCTTTTAATAATATGTGCTAAGTCATAATTTTCTTTCCAATAGGCAGCCACCGACTTGTCAATTGTACCACTGTGTTTATCAAATATTCTTTTTGGATAACCGTCTTCACCCATTGGAGAGAAAACAGCCTCCCATACATCATATTGATCTCCACTTCTAGAATGGGTTCCTAAAGCAAGTTCTCTTTGATTGGTTTCTTTGATGGTAGAATTAATATGCCCTAAATAATTTCTATGCGATGGTCTTGCTAAATCTTTGAAATCACTTTTTGCATAGTAAGCATTTTCGTCTTTATAAATATTAATGGTTGTATAATGATTAAAATCTATTGGATCTGGGCATGCTGCATAAGCGCCATTGTACTCGTTTGGATAGAATACTTGAACTGCAAGGGCTTCCCATCCTCCAGTAGATCCACCATAAGTAAATCTTGCCCAACCTTGTCCAATTCCTCTAAATTGCTTTTCAATTTCGGGAATTAATTCATAAGTAATAGCATCTCCATAAGGGCCCATATTTGCAGAATTCACTGCGTAAGAATCATCATAGTACGGTGTAGCGTGTTGTATTTCAATGGCCAGTACTCTAGGAAAATTTGGCCCTGTCCATTGTTTATAAAACTGATAGGCTTCTTCTTCTTGTATTTTATTATACCCAGTTATATTAAATCGGGCACTTGTATCTGGAATTAAGTTCGGGTTGGGGGGTGTTGTACTAAAGCCACTAAGATCTGCAGGGAAATGTCCGTGATATATTGCCAATGGGTATTTTACATTTTGGTGGGTATCAAATCCTTCAGGAAGTAAAATATGTGCGCCCAAGTACATTGGTCTACCCCAAAATTCAGTTAGCAACTTGCTTTGAATTTTAATATGTTTAATATATTTTGAGTCAGTTGGTTCTATGATCGGGGGTATGATTTGATCAATAGTTAGTTGAACTACTTCTGTATTTTTGGGATCAAAATGAATTTTAATTGGTTTTGAATAAATATTACCGGGCGCTAAATTCCAATGCTGGCCTTCTCCGCGATCCATTGGCAGTTTTACTACTTTGCCATTTTTAAGGTGAAAAGTTTCATATTTATGTAAAAGCACTTGAACGTAGTAATCGCCCGCTGGTATATCACTAAGCCTTTCTTTGGGGAAACCATAGGCCTCCTGTGCAATACTTTGTGTTGCTCCAATAGCCCACTGGTCTACATTTTTACCTAAAATAATTTGGGTACTAAGCGCGTCACTAATTTGGAATCTTGGCTCTGCTGCATTGTTATTAGAAAAAAGTAATAATAATCTTCCGTCAAAATTTTCAGTATGTAAATTATTATTAATTTTTACATTAAACATTTGAGCACTTAATTCAAATCCATTTAGTAAAAAAATGCTTACGTAACATATTGTTTTAAATAAATTTATTTTCATGTATTTTTTTTATTAATGTTTATCTTCTTCTTCTGAATAGTTCGCGCCAGGGTTTGTCATAATACTACCTAAGAATAAAGCATTTAAAAATAACTTGTTGGTACCATACCAAGTTCCTCTAAAATTAGGTTCGTCGGCAAATAATATAACTCTTCCACTTCCCTCAGTTCCTACTAAGATAGAAGGTGAATTTTTAATCATTTTTAAAGAATTAGGATGTAGGTAGCCACCTACTAAAGGTGTATTGGTGTATTGCGCAATGGTATTGTATGCACTTGTACTATTTTGAAAAAATGTACTATTATTTTTGTAGACAGAAACTTTTCTTTTTGAGAATCCATATCCAATGGGATGAGTTGTATCAAGATCAATAGTAAAAATAGAGCCACCTAAAGCTTTAGCGCCCTCAATTTCAGTTGCTCTGTCGTAATCTAATCTTCCTTTGGTCGTAGTGGAGTCAACTGCTAATTTGAATTTAGTAAATCCATTTTTAATGGCCCATTCAGCACCCGATTTTATGGTAATAAGGGTATTGCCGTTTTGCACCCATGCTTTAATTTTATCTACACTGCTTTTATCTAAAAAGTTATATACTCCGGAAACCATAACGAGTGTATTATACCTTTCTAAACGAACTCTTGAGAAGTTTAAGATATCTAATTTAGTAATAGGCATATGCAAGCGTTGGTCTAGTAAATGCCATATTTCACCTGCTTCAGAAGCAGCAACACCATTGCCTATAAGCATTGCTGCTTCCGGCTTTTTCAAGGTTTTTACATAATTGCTTCCAAGGTCAATGCCTGAGTTACTATAGCCTGTAGCCACTGTATGTACTTTTATATTGGCAGCAAGACTTGCTTTACTCACTATATTATATAACTCATCTGCTCCAACTTTTTGTTGTTGAACAGAAATGATAATACTACCATAGCCAAAATTCATATTTTCTCCATTAATATTAGTACTAAAAGTTCTGGTAGCTGTTTGTACAAAAACACCCTCATTTTGCAATGCGTAAATGAATTGATGAATATTATAGTCGGTATTGCTTACCAAGTAAGCATAATTACTTTTTACAATGGATGTATTATTAAAAACAAGTGGTGCATTTATTTTTTCAGCTAAAGCCATACTAGATTTAACTTCAGTAAAAGGAAGTCCATAGGCATGAATTAAACTCCAAGTAGAAGCATCATAAAAAGTGCTATCCTTATAAGTAATTTGATTTTCAAAAATACTTTTTACCATAATATAATTATCCTGTGCTGTAGGTACAAAATAATTTGTTGAGTTGGGAACTTTATAAATATCTATTTTGTGCAATAGTAATAAATCAATAAAAGATTTTGTTCTATTCAAATCGTTGGGGTCGCCAAAGCTGTAGCCCTTAATAACTGAATTAGCGGCTTGTTGTTTTGCAGTTATATAAAACTGCTTACGCATTTCAATTAAACTTTCTTTCTCTGCTAAAGAAGCGGTGATTGTTGCCAAGGAAGCGGTGAACTGATTACGTATTGTAAATCCAAATGTAATTGGAATGGTAGTTGTTTCTTGTACATGACCTCTGCTGCTACCTTGCTCGAATAAAAATCCAGCACCACCATAAAAATTAATATAACTGCTACCGTAACCAGGGTATAGTTTATCGAATGCTTCTTTGGTAAAATACATAGAGCCTAAGTTATTAGTTGCCTTGGTAAAATATTCACCAAATTTTGGATAAATTTTATTGTACAAATAATCAGGCACAATTGGATTATTGCTAGACTCTTTACCTGGATCGAAGTAGAAAGTAGAATTAGTGCCCATTTCATGGTGGTCTGTTTGTACATAAGGGCGCCACTTGTGGAAGAAATTGATCCTATTTCTTGTTTCTGGGAAAGTACCTAAGAACCAATCGCGATTTAAGTCAAACCAATAATGGTTGAATCTTCCTCCTGGCCAAATTTCATTGTGCTCTCGGTCATTGGGATCTGAAACGGCAGGCGTTCCCTTGTGCATATTCGCCCAATGCGTGTGGCGGTCTCTGCCGTCAGGGTTAATGACAGGATCCAAAGTAATAATCATGTTGTTTAACCATTCTTTGGTCTGCTCGCTTTGAGAAGCAGTTAAATAATAGGCAGTTAACAAGGCTGCCTCACTTGAAGAGGGCTCGTTACCATGCACATTATAGGCCAAATGAATGACCAATGGAACCTTATTATTAGTACTATTTATTTGATTAGATAAGTGTTGCAAACGAATTTGCTCTAGATTCTTATGGTTTTCTGGGGAAGAAAAAATAGCCACCACTTGTGCTCGACGCTCAAAGGTTTCTCCAATGATTTCAAAGGAAACCTTATCAGATAAACGATCTAGCTCTTTTAAATAAGCTACAATTCTATCATGTCTTGTATGTTGCTCACCAATGGCATAGCCCAGAAATTGTTCTGGGGTAGGTATACTCGCATCAAAATTTCCTTTATTAGGGTAAAAATAGTTCGCTTGCCCCTGCAATAGCAAAAAGGAAAGCATTAAAAAAAGCGATGAAATAATTTTCTTAAGCATGTATTATAGGTTGAATTATGAATAATGTTCTAGCTAATTTACTAAAATTATTGAATAAAATATAGGTAAAAAGCAGGAGATTGAAAAAATTACTAACTTAGGGTTTATCTATATTTAATTAAAAGTTCATAAATATGAAAAATCCTATCATCTGTCTTTTAGTCCTTCTGTCATTCAGTGTTCAAGCACAAAAGAAAAAATCGAATAGTACTATTATTGAAGCTACTAAGCCAATCGTAGATACTGTGTTTAAAAATTTACAATGGAGAAACATTGGGCCAACTAGAGGGGGAAGAGCCAATGCCATTAGTGGGGTAATTAATAATTCAAAAAAGTTTTATACTGGTTATACAGGGGGTGGTGTATGGGAAACAAAAGACGGGGGTATTAAATGGAAAAATATATCGGATGGCTTTTTTCAAGTAGGATCTGTGGGTGATATTGCCGTTTCAGAGTCTGACCCAAATGTTATTTATGTAGGTACGGGAGAGCATGCTGTCAGAGGGGTAATGACAAGCTATGGAGATGGAGTGTATAAATCCACCAATGGAGGCGTTAGTTGGAAAAATATAGGACTTGAAAAAACAAGACATATTTCTGACATCGCTATTCATCCAAACAATGCAGATATCGTGTATGTAGCTGCACAAGGAACTGTTCATGGACCCAATAATGAAAGGGGGGTTTATAAATCGGTAGATGGGGGCGCTAATTGGAATCGCGTATTATATATAAATGATAGCACAGGTATTGCTTCTTTATCAATGGATATGAACAACCCTCGCATATTATATGCAGCCGCTTGGGAGCATCGTCGTTTTCCTTGGACTGTATCAAGTGGAGGAAAGGGTTCTGCCATTTGGAAATCGATAGATGAAGGCAAAACTTGGGTAAAGTTAACAGAGGGCCTGCCTGATCTAATGGGGAAAATTGGTTTAAGTGTTTCTAGGGTAAATTCAAATCGTGTGTTTGCCATTGTTGAAACCGAAAAGAAAAAATCTGGACTATACCGTTCGGACGATGCTGGTGAAACATGGGCTTTATTATCTAATAATCAAGATATTTCTTCGCGTTCATGGTATTATATGAAAGTATATGCGGATACTAAAAATGAAAATTTGGTATATGTATTAAATGCACCAATGATGCGCTCCATAGATGGAGGAAAAACTTTTACCAATGTGAAAGTGGGTCATGGAGATACACACGACTTGTGGATTAATCCTACTAATAACAATGAGATAGGATTAGCCGATGATGGAGGTGGAGAAATTAGTTATGACCAAGCCAATTCTTGGTCTTCTATAATGAATCAGAGTACTGCACAATTTTATAGAGTCAATACAGATAATACATTTCCATACAAGGTATATGGTGGTCAGCAAGATAATTCATCAGTCATTATTGCAAGTAGAACTAATACGGGTGCTATAACAGTGCGTGATTGGAAGGCTGGAGCAGGATGCGAATCGGCTTTTTTAACTTTTGATCCAAATCATCCTGAACTAGTATATGGAGGTTGTTATCAAGGGTACATTGAGGTGTTAAATACCATCACCAATGAATCAAAAGATATACAAGCCTATCCAAGTTTAAATTTAGCAGTTCAGCCTAAGGATATGAAATATCGATTTAACTGGAATGCGCCCATTGTAACTTCGATGCACAATCCCAAAGTGATTTATCATGCAGCCAATGTATTGCTAAAGACATCAAATGGTGGTTTAAGTTGGAAAGCCATTAGTCCAGACTTGACTAGGAATGAAAAAGCCAAACAAGGACCTGGCGGTTTGCCGTTTACCAATGAAGGTGCTGGTGGAGAAAATTATAATACTATTTTTTATGTGAGTGAATCTCCATTAGACGCTAACACTATTTATACAGGTAGCGATTGTGGATTGGTTTATGTAACAACAGATGGAGGCAATAATTGGAAAAATATTACACCTGCCGATTTACAAGAGTCTCAAATAAATAGTATTGAGGTATCTTCCTTTGATAAAGGAGTCGTATATGTTAGTGCTACTAGGTATAAGTTAAATGACTATGCATCTTACACTTATAAGACAACAGATAATGGGGTTACATGGACAAAAATAAATAAAGGCGTTAAGGAAACAGATTTTATAAAAGTAATTCGTGAAGACAAAAAAGAAAAAAATATTTTGTATGCAGGTAGCGAGAGAGGCTTTTATATTTCTAATGATGCTGGAAATACATGGGCAACAATGCAATTAAATTTACCTATTGTACCCGTTACCGATATTATGATTAGAGACAATGATTTAGTAGCAGCCACTGCAGGTAGGGCATTCTGGATTTTAGATGACCTAAGTGCTATTCAGCAAAATACACCATTCGATAATATAGAAGAACTTAAATTAATAACGCCAAAGCCTGCCTATAAATATGGATCAGGGAGTGGTTTGCCAGAAAAAAATGGAGAAGGACAAAATGCTCCAGAAGGGGTTATTTTGGATTATTATTTACCATCAACACTCAACGAAAAAGATACAGTAACATTAGAAATTATTGGCAGTAACGGGCAGGTAATTAGATTGTATACCAATATAAAAGATGATAATTATAAAAAGTATCCTGGGGGGCCATCGCCAGAAACTTTACTAAGTGCTAAGAAAGGGCATAATAGATTTTTATGGAATTTTAGAACCCATTCAGAAAGCCCAGATGTAAATGGGGTGTTTGTATTGGGCAGTTATGCTGGTTATGCAGTTGCCCCAGGGTCCTATCAGGCCAGATTAGTACTTCATCCAAATAAAACGGATTCTTTAAAAGTTCAAACAAGCAGCACTGCCATTACAGTATTACCCAATCCATTCATTAAAGCAAATAAGGAAGATTGGGAATTACAACAAAGCACACTTGCCACCATTAGTAAAAGCATTACGGATATTCATACTACAGTGAATAATTTAAGAAAAGTAAAAAAGCAATTACAATATTATAGCGAAACATTAGCTAGTATCCCAGACGCTAAATCGCTAAAAGAGGAAGCTGCAAGCATAATTACTAAGATTGATACATGGGAAGCCAATATTGTAGAAAGTAGAACACAGAATGGACAGGATGTAATTAATTGGCCAAGCAAATTAAATGTTGAATTCTTTTATATAAAAGGCTTAGTAGATGTTAGTGATCCAGTGATAACCAATGGAGTAAAAAATAAATTAGTGGATTTGCAAGCAAGCTGGGATAAAGAGAAATTAAAATTAGAAGCAATTTACGAGGCTACTAAACTTTTTAATAATCAATTTAAGAATGCCAATATTGCTGCACTGCAATTATAAATAAAATACTCTTGTTGTTTTACGTGAAGGGTGTATAAAAATGTTTTATAAACAGTATAAAATATTTTAATGCAATATGCCCCTTCATTAGCATTTTTTTGTAAACTTTTTTTAAATAGTAGTTGTTATTATATAAACAACAATTATGAAAAAAATTATTTTACTATGCATCCCCTTTTTATTTATTCAGTGCGCAGTTATTAAGCCAGGAGAAGTGGGTATTCAGCAAAGGGCTCCCTATTACCACTAAATGGCGACTGGTATGGTTAAAAGAAAAGAAACTAAGTTCAATAGCTCAGCATTTTATCGAGTATTTAAAAAAAGAAAAAGATAACATAAATAAAATCTCATTTACAATTCCAAAGTTGTAGAGTCATATAGATACTTAATTACACAATAATAAGTGGTAACTAATTTACAATACGATTAAAAATTGTATTTTTGCAAATGCTATTAATTAATAGAAAATATATCTTACTTTTCTCATTAGGTTTAATGGGACTTCTTCAACCCTTGAAGGCCCAAGAGAAAACAACTGTGAATGGCACTGTAAAGGACAAGATGAATGGTGAATCCATAATGGGTGCTGTTATAAAAGTGGATCAGCTAGCCAACGTTGTAGTTACTTCTAATGAATACGGTTTTTTTGCAATTAGTTTACCAAAAGGTAAATATGATCTAAGAATAATTTATGTTGGTTATGAAGAAAAAAGAATACCCATTACTTTGAATGAACCCATGTCCATTCCGATTTTTTTAGAATCCAAGAATCAACTTGCAGAGGTGGTTGTAGAATCTAAGCGAAAGGATGACAATTTAATGAAAGCCCAAATGGGAACGGAAACACTTAATATGAAGTCCATTAGTAGAGTGCCTGTGCTATTTGGTGAAAAAGATGTCTTAAAAACAATCCAATTACTACCTGGGGTAAAATCGGCTGGTGAAGGGAATAGTGGTTTTTATGTTAGGGGAGGAGCATCGGATCAGAACTTAATCTTACTTGATGAAGCTCCTGTATATAATGCATCTCACTTATTGGGATTTTTTAGCACTTTTAATAGCGACGCAATCAAAGACGCCACTTTAATTAAAGGCAATGGACCTGCACAATATGGTGGCAGGTTGTCTTCGGTATTGGATGTAAAAATGAAAGAAGGCAATAATAAAAATTACATAGTGAACGGAGGAGTAGGTTTAATAAGTAGTAGATTAAGTATTGAAGGTCCTATTCAAGAAGATAAATCTTCTTTTATTTTATCAGGAAGAAGAACCTATGCTGATATTTTTGTAAAGGCAAACGAGAAATTCAAAGACAATATATTGTACTTCTATGATTTTAATGCAAAAGCCAATTATATAATTGACGATAAAAATAGAATCTATTTTTCAGGCTATTTTGGTAGAGATGAATTAGGCCTAGGTACTAGCTTTGGTATTAATTGGGGCAACAAAACAGGTACAATTCGTTGGAATAGGGTTATGAGTAATAAATTATTTCTAAATACTTCCTTTATATACAGTGACTACAACTATGATGTAAGTTTAAAAAATGGAGAAACTAAGTTTAATGTAAATTCAAATATAAAGGACGTTAATGTTAAACAAGACTATACCTATTACTTCAACCCAAAAAATACAATTCGTTTTGGTTTCAATACAATTTTACATACCATCACGCCCAGTATTTTTTCGGGCACCGTAAACAACAGCGTCAATAAAGTGGGGCGCAATGGATTGGAGAATGCTATTTATTTCAATAACAATTTTAAAGCCAATCAACAACTTACATTGGACTATGGCTTGAGGGTTTCTGCTTATACACTAATGGGCGGTGATGTCTATAATATCTATAATGGAGATGAAAAAACTTCCTCTATTTTATTACAAAAAAATGCCTTCGGTAAAACCTACCTTAATCTTGAACCAAGAATCACAGGAAACTATAGGATCAATGAATTAAGTAGTGTAAAACTAGCTTATGCGCGTAATGTGCAGCATTTACATTTACTTAGTAATGCCACCGCTTCTAGTCCATCAGATCAATGGATAGGAAACTCGTATAATATAAAGCCTGAATTGGCGGATCAAACAAGTATTGGGTATGCAAGGAATTTTAAAAATAATACCTATGAGCTTGGAGCCGAGCTCTATTATAAGAAAATGCAAAACCAATTAGATTATAAAGATGGAACTAATATTAATACGATTGCAGATGTAGAAAGTGCTTTATTGTATGGAATGGGTCGTGCTTATGGCTTTGAATTATTAGCAAAAAAGAAAATGGGTTTAGTTTCTGGATGGATAAGTTATACTTTATCTAAAGCAGAAAGAAAAATTGAGGGTATTAATGGGGGTGAATGGTATAATGCAAAACAAGACAGAACTCATGATATTTCAATTGTAAGTATTGTAGAACTAAATTCAAAATGGTCTGTTTCGGGTGTATTTGTTTACTATACTGGCGATGCTGTTACCTTTCCTACAGGCAAATACTCTTTTGAGGGGCAAACAATTTATCAATACGCAAAACGAAACGCTAATAGAATGCCCACTTACCATAGGCTTGATCTGAGTGTTACCTATGAAAACAGGAACAAAAACAAACGTGAAACTTCCTGGAATTTTAGCTTGTATAATGTTTACGGAAGGGAAAATGCGTATAGAATAAACTTCCAAGACGATCCTCTAGATAAAACTAAAACTCAAATTATACAAACAGCTTTATTTAGATGGGTTCCAAGTATCACTTATAATTTTAAATTTTAAAATAGATGCGTTTAACAATATATTTATACTGTGCCATCCTCTTTTTCGCAAGCTGTGATAAAATAATTACACTTCCCTTGCAAGACAATGAGGTGAAGCTGGTCATTGAAGCCAGTATAACAGACCAGCCTGGTCCTTATTTCGTAAAGCTTACACGATCTATTAATTTGAATGACATAAATGTATACCCAGTAGTTGAAAATGGTACTGTTATTATTTCCGACAACACAGGCATTAAGGATACACTTAAATATTCTAAGGAAGGAATTTATAAGACAAAACTAATTCAGGGGGTATATGGAAGAACTTATAATTTAGAGGTGAACGTTGATGGTAAAAAGTATACTGCTACCACCACTATGCCTTCTAAAGTAAATTTAGATAGCCTTAGAATTAACACTTTCTCCATTAATGGCGAAAACCAATATAGTATTATTCCTGTTTATACAGACCCTTTGGAACTTGGCAATAGTTATCAGTTTATTCAACGGATCAACGACACTTTGGATAATAACTATAATATATTCAACGATAATTTGAACAATGGAAAAATTAATCAACGACCATTAGGGCGCCCCAATATTGATATTGTGATTAAAAATTTAGACCTTGTTACAGTAGAAATGCGATGTATCAGCAAAGCCACTCATTTGTATTTTTATACACTTAGCCAACAAGGCGGATCAGGGCCTGGTGGAGGCACAGCGCCTACCAATCTACCCAATAATATTAATGGCGGAGCCTTGGGCTTATTTTCGGCCCATACTATACAAACTAAGACTATACAAATACCTTAGTGGTAAGACATTGGGGCATATGTTCTTTTTATCCCTATTTTTCTTTTTATCCTTATTTAAAATTATTGTTACTTTACACAAATAAAATATAAAAATTGCAATTTTGAATAACTTAATAATAATAGCACACCCAGATAAATCAAGTTTTTGTTACAATGGTATTTATAATACTATCAAAACAACCCTAAACTCTAAAAATGAAACAGTTCGTGTTATAGACCTTTACGAAGAAAATATTAATTTTAGTTTCGGGGAAGATAAAGTCAAAGAATACAAAGATCTTATAACTTGGACCGATAGGATTTATATTATATCACCCATTTGGTGGTTCAGAACAACACCTGCTTTGGAATCATTCTTTGATCAAATTTTCACTCCTGGTTTTGCTTATAATTTTATACCTATTTCAAAACTATATGGTTATCCAAAACCATTGCTTAGTCATAAAAAAGTTAGAACATATCTTACACATGGAGCCCCTGGATTACCCGTATTATTTTTATACCTTAATTCAGTAAAATTGAGGCTCATTATGGGCGTGTATTCATTTGTTTTCGGTTGGTTTAAAACAAAAACTCGCCAATTTTGGAGTGTACCATTTGTGTCTCAAGAAAAAAGAATTACCTATTTAAAAAGGGTTGAACAAGATATATTAAATGATATTGCAAGGACCTCATAGTGTTATTTAATATTTGTATTATGTTCTATTAATTATTGAACAATTGAAGGCAAATCTTGTTAATCATTTAGACTAAAAAGCGCTAAATGTCAACTGAAGTTTCAATAATCTTTCCGAACCAATTATATAAGCAGCATCCTGCTATTGTTGCTAAAAGACCTGTCTATTTGCTAGAGGAGTGGCATTTTTTTAATCAATATCAATTTCATAAAGATAAATTGGTCTTGCATAGGGCCAGTATGAAATTTTATGAACAATTTTTAAAAGATCAGGGGCTTCAAGTTCAATATATTGAATCTATTAAGGCTCAAAATAAGATTGAATTAGTGCTTGAAAAACTACACTCAAGCAAGATCAAAAAAATTCATATTGTAGACCCAGTTGATAACTGGTTATTAGATAAAATAAAATCAGGTTGTAAAAAATATAAAATGGAACTAACCATTTATGATAATCCTAATTTTTTAAATAGCATAAATGATGTGGACGCCTATTTCTCTAAAAAGAAAACTTATTTTCAAACCGATTTTTATACCTGGCAAAGAAAATCAAGAAATATTTTAATTGAAAAAGATGGGAAACCTTTGGGTGGGAAGTGGACTTATGATGCAGATAATAGAGCTAAGTTCCCTAAAAAAGAACTTGCCCCTAAAATACCATCGGCCCCATCAAATAAATACATAAGTGAAGCAGTAAGCTATATAAATAAAAATTATCCGAATAATTATGGACTAGTCAATGAGCATCATTTATTTGCTATTAATTTTGCGGATACTGAACATTGGCTTGATGAATTTTTAAAACAGCGATTTGAAAAATTTGGAATTTACGAAGATGCAATAGTGACAAAAGAATCCGTTTTACATCATTCTGTGTTAAGCCCCATGCTCAATATTGGTTTAATTGCTCCTCAGCAAATTATAGAACGTTCAATAGCCTTTTCAAATAAAAATAATATTCCCTTAAATTCATTAGAAGGTTTTATTAGACAAATTATGGGATGGCGTGAATTTATCAGAATTGTATATGAGCGCGAGGGTACAAAACAAAGAACTACCAATTACTGGAAGTTTACCAGAAAAATTCCTGCAAGTTTTTGGAAAGGTACCACGGGAATTGCACCTATCGATATTACTATAAAAAAAGTATTGGACACTGGGTATTGCCATCATATAGAAAGACTTATGGTGCTTGGTAATTTTATGCTATTATGTGAGTTTGATCCTAATGAAGTGCATAAGTGGTTCATGGAAATGTTTATTGACGCCTACGACTGGGTAATGGTCCCCAATGTATATGGTATGACACAGTTTGCGGATGGGGGATTAATGACCACTAAGCCCTATATCAGTGGAAGTAATTATTTAATGAAAATGAGTGACTATGAAAAAGGAGAATGGCAACCCATTTGGGATGGTTTATTTTGGCGATTTATGCATGAGCATAGAACCTTTTTCTTAAGTAATCCAAGAATTGGGATGTTGGTACATACTTTTGATAAAATGAGTGATGATAAACAAAATGCGCATTTATCGAATGCCAATCATTTTTTAAAAGATTTAGATAAACAAAATAAAGTATGAAAATACAAATAACAGACAATGATTTAATGCAGATGGAGCAACGTAAAAGAGCGCACTTAATTAATAGTGTTGGGGGCTTTAAAAGCGTTTGTCTTATAGGTACCGTTGATTTAAAAGGCCAAACTAATTTGGCAATTTTTAGCTCCATAGTGCATATTGGCTCCAATCCGCCCTTAATTAGTTTCATTATGCGACCTGATTCTGTTGAACGCCATACTTTAGCAAATATTTTAGAGATGGGTTCCTATACCATCAACCATTTGAATGAAACTATTTATAAGAAGGCGCACCAAACTTCAGCTAGGTATCCAAAAGAGACATCAGAGTTTGATGTAACTGGCCTAAGTACTGAACATAAATTTAATTGTAAGGCTCCATTTGTAAAAGAAAGTAATATTCAACTTGAAATGGAATTTAAGCAAAGAATTGATTTGACTATTAATAACACCATTATGATTATCGGTGAAATTAAAAATATTTATATTCCTGAGGACTGTATGCAGGAAGATGGTTTCTTGGATATTGAAAAAGCAGGTACAATTACCTGTTCGGGACTTGATAGCTATCATTTAACTAAAAGTTTAGAGCGTCTACCTTATGCAAAAGTTTAATAATTTGTTTCCAACCCATTACGAAACAATCCTGTCTAAAATAAACACTATTCATCCTGAGAAATATGCAAAAACAAGGAATTTCTTAAATGGTGATATTACTTATTTATCGCCCTATATTTCTAGGGGGGTTATATCAACCAAGCAGGTAATGGATATAGTTTTAAAGAACGGGTTTAGTTTATTTCAAAGTGAAAAATTAATTCAAGAATTGGCTTGGCGTGAATATTATCAAAGGGTATGGCAGGTAAAAAAAGAACAAATTTGGGATGATTTAAAACAAGCTCAACCAGATGTTAGCCATCATGAAATCTTAGCTTCTTTATTAAACAGCAGTACAGGTATTCAAGTAATAGATGAACAAATAAGTCAACTATATGCAAAAGGATATATACATAACCATATAAGAATGTATTTAGCATCCATTACCTGCAATATTGGAAAAGCGCATTGGAAAATACCTGCAAAATGGCTATACTATCATTTATTGGATGGGGATATAGCAAGTAATAATTGCAGTTGGCAATGGGTGGCTGGCTCATTTTCTTCTAAAAAATATTATTGTAATCAAGAGAATATCAATAAGTACACAAATTCAAATCAAACAGGTACATTTTTAGATAACTCTTATGAACAAATCGTTTCTATGCAAGTGCCTGATAGTTTAAAAGCAACAGCTACATTAGAAATACATACTATTTTACCAGATACAAAACGCCCAACACTAGATTTATCTAAACCTACATTAATTTACAACTCTTATAATTTGGATCCCATTTGGCGTGTCAATGAAAATGTCAATAGGGTTTTATTATTGGAACCATCTCATTTTGCTACAAACCCTGTTAGTACAAATGTTTTAAATTTTATACTTGAACTTTCAAAAAACATTTCTGAAATACAAATTTTTGTGGGAGAAATAACAGAAATCTCAGCGCTTTATAGTGAAACTGGTATGGATATAAACAAAGTAATTATTTCAAAAGAACATTCAGCCTTTGATTACTATCCGGGCATTAAGGACCAGCGTGATTGGATGTTTTCATCGGTTTCCGGCAATTACCCTTCCTTTTTTAAATTTTGGCAAAAATGCCAACAATCAATTCGATAAGAACTTGGTTGATAAATTTCACAGCATTCAACAATATGTTAAATTATTTGTTATTATTTATACTAAAAGAAAATGTATGAAATTTCAAGAACAACTGGACCATTTAATAATAGAAAAGAACACAATACCTGAAGCGTTTGTATTACCAGCACTTATTGACCAAAAAACCTACTTATCTGATGGCGAATTACTTACTTGGGAGGGTCCAACCCATGAAGTTTTCTCACCCATTTGTATTAAAACTGCCAATGGTATTGAGCGAATCAAAATTGGCTCTTATCCCATTTGTACTGAGAAAGAAGCAAAAATTGCCTTAGATGCTGCATGTAAAGCCTATAATGATGGCAGGGGGGAGTGGCCAACTATGTCCGTTTCTGAACGTATAAAATGTGTTGAAAATTTTATTACAAAAATGCTTGAACAAAAAGCAATTGTTGTGAAATTGCTAATGTGGGAAATTGGTAAAACCTATGCAGACTCAGAAAAAGAATTTGACAGAACTGTTGAGTATATTTACGCTACCATCGAAGCATTGAAAGATATTGACAGGGATTCTTCAAGATTTACAATAGAACAAGGTATTGTGGCTCAAATTAGACGATCACCATTAGGGGTTGTATTATGTATGGGACCGTTCAATTATCCCTTGAATGAAACATTTACCACTTTGATACCTGCAATCATTATGGGTAATACCTTATTATTCAAAGCACCTAAGCATGGAACTTTATTACATTACCCAATGCTTGAAGCCTTCAAATCATGCTTTCCTAAAGGGGTTGTCAATACCATCTATGGACGTGGTAATGTAATTATACCCGCTTTAATGGAATCTGGGAAAATTAATGTACTTACTTTAATAGGCTCTAGCAAGGTGGCCAATCAATTAAAAAAATTACATCCCAAAGTAAATCGCTTAAGGGCCATATTAGGATTGGATGCAAAAAATGCAGCCATTATATCCAAAGATGCTAATATTGCTTTAGCTGTTAAAGAAACCGTCTTGGGATCTCTTTCATTTAATGGACAAAGGTGTACCGCACTTAAAACAATTTTTGTACATCAAAGCATTGCCAATGAATTTATTGAATTGTTAAAAATAGAGGTTGCAAAATTACAGTTTGGATTACCTTGGGAAAAAGGAGTCACCTTAACACCACTTCCAGAGCCAGGAAAGCCAGCCTATTTAAATGATTTAATTGAGGATGCGAAATTACATGGAGCAACTGTGATGAATGAAAATGGCGGAACGATTAAGGAAACATTTTTTTATCCAGCTATTTTATATCCAGTAAATCATAAAATGAAAATATATAGTGAAGAGCAGTTTGGTCCAATCATACCGATTATTCCATTCGATGATATTGAAGAACCTATTCAATATATTATTGCGTCTACACATGGTCAACAAGTAAGTTTGTTTTCACAAAATAAAGCAGAATTGGCAAGTTTGATTGACCCTTTAGTGAATCAAGTGAGTCGTGTGAATATTAATTGTCAATGTCAAAGAGGACCAGATAGTTTTCCTTTTACGGGTAGAAAAGACAGTGCCGAGGGAACTTTATCTGTTGTGGATGCTTTGAGGTCATTTTCAATTAGGTCACTAGTTGCTGCTAAATTAACAGAAGAAAATAAAGAAATCATCAATGATATTGTTGCTTCAGATGACTCTAATTTTTTGAGTACGAAATTTATATTTTAAATCTTGGTCAATTCATGAATACTATTCAAAACTCCTTAAACGTTTTCAATGAGCCTTTAATGACATGCGGGACAAGCCCAATGACAGGGGCTTACAGAGATGGCTGTTGCAATACTGGTTCAAACGACAGAGGAACACATACTGTTTGTGCAGTCGTGACCGATGCATTTTTACAATTTTCAAAAAGCAGGGGTAATGATTTGACTATGGATTACCCGCCAACTAACTTTAAAGGGCTCGTGGCAGGAGATAAATGGTGCCTTTGTGTTTCTAGATGGGTAGAAGCCTATAAAGATGGTGTTGCGCCTCCTATTATATTGAAGGCAACTCATATTAAAACTTTAGAATACATCTCCTTAGCTGAATTAATAAAATTTGAGTATACCCCTATACAGTCTAGCGACTGGACTGAAATAAATAATAAATTAGAAAAGACTTTTAAATTTGATAACTATAATGAAGTGGTCTTATTCACCAATAAAGTCATGCAAATTGCAATAAATCAAGACCATCACCCAGAAATGAATGTCCATTATAATTTTGTAAAACTGCGGATCACTGATTACGAAAAAGGAGCTGTGTCAGATAAATGCCACCGATTTATTAATGAGGTGAATAAGATAAACTAAAGCCTTGGTAGGTGAGAAATTGCTAATTATTGCTAAAAGTAATGTTGAATTAAAAATGTACCAACACCTGCAATAAATCCAATGAGTGCAATCCAACTTACTTTTTTAAGATACCAGAAAAAATCAATCTTTTCTATTCCCATTACAGCTACTCCTGCAGCAGAACCAATAATCAAGCAAGAACCCCCTGTTCCTGCAGTCAAAGCTAATAATTCCCAGAAATAATGGTCCCGTGGGTAATCGTTTAGGCTATACATACTTTGTAGGGCTGCCACTAATGGGACATTATCAAAAACGGCTGACAACAAGCCAATACATATTGCAACCACATTTATATTGCCAACACTACTATTTAATGTACTTGCCATTTGGGGCAGTATTCCAATAACTTCTAAGGAGGAAATGCTCATTAGTATACCAAAAAAGAATAAAATACTTGGAGTGTCTATTTTTCTAAGAGCATGGCTCACAGATAATATTCCTTTTTCGTTGTCTTGCTTTCTTTTGTGTATCAATTCTGTTATTATCCAAATTATACCTAAGCTCAAAAACATTCCCATATAAGGAGGCAAATGGGTGATTGTTTTAAATACTGGAACAAAAAGTAGGCAACCAATACCCACATAAAAAATGAGATTCCTTTCAAATGAATTGGTGTTAAAGTTTAAGTTATTCTCAACATTAGGTTTAAGTTCAATATTTCCTTTAATGATATAATTGATAATTAAAGTAGGAACTATCATGCTCACTAAACTCGCTAAAAATGTTTGTTGTATAATATTCAAAGGTGATATTTGACCCCCAATCCATAACATGGTTGTAGTCACATCCCCAATCGGGCTCCATGCGCCACCAGCATTGGATGAAATAATCACCAATCCCAAAAGCAACCACTTAGTTTTCTTATCTTCTATTAATTTGTTCAATATAGAAATCATAACTATAGTAGTAGTTAAATTGTCTAATACAGCAGACAAGAAAAAGGTGATAACAGAAATAAGCCAAATCAATTTTGTTTTATGGGTGGTTTTAATACTTTCCGTAATGTTTTGAAAACCATCGTGTGCGTCAATAATTTCAACTATAGTCATTGCGCCAAGTAAGAAAAATACAATTTCACTTATTGAACTTAAATGATGGGAAAGTTGTTCAATAATGAGTTCTTTATTGGAGGCATTGGAGATAATTAAAGTCCAGCAAATTACTGCCGTTATTAAGGCTGTTGCTGATTTATTAATTTTAATAGTATGTTCTAAGGTTATGGCTAAATAACCTAATGCGAATACTATTATTAAAACTGTTATCATAAAATGCTTAAACTTGAGCTGAAAAGTAAACAATTGTGATGATTCTAAAAACTATTTCATTTCTTAGCCTAGTTACTTGCAAATCAATAATTTAGGCTAAATTAGGGGCTATTTCTTGTGTGAATTTGAGGGCATAAGGAGGGCATAAATTAATTTAACTAAACATTTATATCTTTAATTATGACAGATAAGCAAATCATATTTATCATTTTAATTATTTGGAGTATTCCTAGTACTTATTTTCGAAGTAAGTTTAGAAAAATCGTATACCAAACGGATGATTGGAAAATAAATATAAAACCGCTATTTAAAAAAGAGATTATTGGTTTATTCAGTAATATGTACCCAGATAATAAAGATTATCTCAAAACAAGAAATTACTATCAAATTTATTTAGCTGTTTATCTTATTTTATTTATTACTTATCAATTAATATAATTATTTGATAGCCTTTAAAAATACTATTTAGAAATAGTTGATATATTATGAAACAAGCGCTACTTAATTTATTATTTTCCCTAATCGCCTTTGCTATGGCCTATAGTATTGCACTTTTAACTGGACTTCAAGTAATTCAGCAAGCAGTATTAATTGCCTTTCTTATTCAATGGGTTTTGTTTGTTCCTGCCTTTTATTTTCAAACAGAAAAGTTTTATGACATAACAGGAAGTATTACCTATATATCCATTGTAACATATATAAGCGTTCAAAGTTATTATGCAATAAATGTTAATATAGGGAGTATCTTATTGGCTTCTTGCATCATCCTATGGGCAATTCGTTTAGGCAGTTTCTTATTTACAAGAATTCATAAAGCTGGAGAAGATAAAAGGTTTAAACTCATTAAGCCTTCGCCAACAAGATTCTTCATGACATGGACTTTACAAGGAATGTGGGTTTCTATATGTTCAATGTGCGCCTTAACAGCCATAGCAAGCAAAAATGGGGTAATACAAAATGGGGTTTTTTATATGGGCATGCTAGTCTTTCTTACTGGTTTTGTTTTAGAGATTATTGCTGACTGGCAAAAGTCTAGGTTCCGTAAAAATCCTGATAATAAGGATCAATTTATTGCTCATGGCCTTTGGTATTATTCAAGACATCCAAACTACTTTGGTGAAATTACTTTATGGCTAGGCATTTCCATTATGTCTTTTTCATCCTTATCTGGTTGGCAGTATATCACTTTAATCTCTCCACTATTTACATATTTACTTCTTGTTTATATAAGTGGCGTTAGAATTTTAGAAATTTCAGGAATGGAGAAATGGGGGCATTTAGAGAAGTATCAAGAATATGTACGCACAACATCTTCCTTATTTCCGTATTTCAAACTGTCTAATAAGAAAAAATAAAAATTTATGAAAAAATATATTTTCTATTGCTGGTCATTTATCTTTTTGTTTTTTATGAGTTCGGTAACTGCACAAAATAAATTGAATACAATAGATGAAAAGTATAGACCCCAAATTCATTTTACTCCTGAAAAAAACTGGGTAAATGATCCTAATGGCATGGTCTATTATAAAGGGAAATACCATTTATTTTTTCAACATAGTCCAAACTCAACTGTATGGAGTGATATTAGCTGGGGCCATGCTGAAAGTAGTGATTTAGTGCATTGGCAAAGAAAACCAATTGCCATCTACCCTGATAGTTTAGGGCTAATATTTTCAGGAAGTGCTGTGGTTGATAAAAATAATTCCAGCGGCCTTGGTAAAAACGGGATAATACCACTAGTGGCAATGTATACAAGCCATGATATGCTAAAAGAGAAAGCGGGTGTAATTGATGTTGAAAGCCAAAGCATTGCTTATAGCCTAGATGATGGTAATACATGGATAAAGTATAAGGCAAATCCAGTTTTAAAAAATCCAGGGGTTAGAGATTTCAGAGATCCAAAGGTATTTTGGCATGAACAATCTAAAAACTGGGTTGCATCCATTGCAGCGCATGATCAAATTAGTTTTTATGCTTCTTCTGATTTAAAAAATTGGAAAAAATTAAGTGATTTTGGTAAGACAGTTGGGTCTCATGATGGAGTTTGGGAATGCCCTGATTTATTTCCAATTGAATACGAAGGAAAGACAGTTTGGGTTTTAATTGTGAATATAAATCCTGGTGGCCCAAATGGTGGTTCGGCTTCTCAATATTTTGTGGGTGACTTTAATGGGAAAGAATTTAAATGTGATTACAAACAAACTAAATGGATAGATTATGGACCTGATGAATATGCGGGTGTTACATGGTCTAATACGGGCAAAAGAAAAATATTTATTGGATGGATGAGTAATTGGCAATATGCAAATATTGTGCCTACTGAAAAGTTTAGAAATGCATTTACTATACCAAGAGAGTTAGGTTTAAAAAAGATAAATGATGAATATTATGTTACAAGCGCACCCATTGCTGAATTAAAAAAAATAGAGAAAAAATCATACAATTTTAATAATATAACAATTGATCATTCAACCAATTTAACCAGTAAAATTGCTATGTTGGATGTGCCAAGTAAGTTTAATTTTATACTTTCTAATAAGAACAATTTTTCGATTGAGCTTCTTAATAATTTAAATGAAAAAGTAGTTATTGGATATAATAAGGAAAAGAACATGTATTTTCTTGACAGACGCAATTCGGGTAATATTAGTTTTTATAAAAATTTTGGTAGCATTAATTATGCTCCAAGATTGTCTTCATCTAATGAAATATCCTTATCCATTTACCTCGATCTGGCTTCCATAGAAGTTTTTGCAGATAACGGCTTATCTGTTCTTACAAGCGTTCTTTTTCCTAATGAAAAATTCTCAACAATTAATATTACAAGTACTGAAAAATGGGTACTTAAAAATTTTACCTACACTGCTTTACATTCCATTTGGTAATTGTAAAATAGTAGTAATATTTATTAGATGCTTATTCTTAGAATACGAACATTAATCAAATAAAATAGATTGAAATTAAATTAAAATTGAATGGAAAGAATAGACATAGATAGAGTTATTGAAATGGCCTGGGAGGATCGTACTCCTTTTGAAGCCATTACCATTCAGTTTGGCTTATCTGAGGCGCAGACCATTAAATTAATGCGTACTGAATTAAAACGAAATAGTTTTAATCTTTGGCGTAAGAGGGTAAATAGTGGAGTAAGTCAGAAGCATTTAATGAAAAGAACTGCTGATATGAAAAGGTTTAAATGCTCTAGGCAAAAAGCTATTTCCATGAATAAGATAAGTAAGCGCTAGGCTTATTAAAGAATAAATCTTTTACTATCCTTTTCAGAGGGAATCGAACAGGTTTCTTTTTTGCCAAATAGGTAGTATCTATTTTTTGCAATGAGATCATAAATTCCATCTCTTAAAAACTTTGGGAAAAGGAAGCCGTATTTTAAAATACTAGGCCATCCAGTAATTTGTCTTGCAATTTCAATAATAGCGTCCGATTTGTATAGTACAACCCCCTCCTTAATTAAAATAATTGATTTTCTATCATTCAAAACGCCGTACTCCTGTATTATGTTTTCTCCAGCCTTTGTTTGCATTGCTGCAAAGCGGAAAATATTATTTTTATCAAATTTGATTAAAAATGGAACAAAATTGTTGCATAAATTACAAACGCCATCAAATAAAATAATATTCATACACAAAAATATGTAATAGTACTTGAATTAATACAATATTAAAGAGATCTAAGCTAAGGACTTTTTATTAGAATTTCGTAGGCTATATAAATAGAACGATAGGATGGAGAATAGAAAGCCGATTAATATAATTATATAATTCATTGGCTTTTCAATTGTCAATGACATTCTCATTAAAATGGTGGTGATAATAAAACTTGCATTTCTAAAAATGGTGAAAAAGGAAAAATGGAAAGTAAATGAAATGAGTAGTAATAATACGTCAACAAAAATCATAATGGAAAAGAAGTCCGCATAAAATACAGTATTCGGATTAGGGTAATTTTGTTGTAATCTTAATGCCTCCCACATCTCTGTACCCCATACAAATAAACTACTTATACTTAATAGTATTAAAATTATTATCATACTTAATGACACTAATTTTTTAATATTAATAAAATCATTCAGCTCATTTATAATTTCAGATTTACGATTATTTTGGTAAATTTTGTAGTACAAAATAGTAAGACCTAACATAATTAAAGAAGCTATTAAGTCATATAGTAAGCTAATGAACTCAGGATTATTAATGTCGATAGAATTTTTTAAATCAAGATCTGCTATATCATGAAAAAAACTTCTTAAGGTTATTAATGTAATAACTTCAAATTGCTTTCCAATAAATTCAGATATAGATTTTGGAATGATGATGACTAGAAGAAATACCTCGTAAAATAATATAAAACTAAATGGAGTATAGATGGCCTTTAAATAGCTGTGCTGTAAATTTTTGAAATAAATAAAATTATTTCCTAGAAATATAACTATTAAATGAAAAAGGAACGCAAAGACTGCAACTCGAAGAATTAATAATTCAATGTTCCTTACATTTTTTGCATTGAAAAATTTATCAAAATAATTACCTGAATTTAATAATAAATTTTTCATACTGCTTTTGTATTTATTTGTCGCCTCTGTATTTATTCAGCGCTAGAATAAACGCCACACCAAACAATAGTGTTATGAATGCTGCGAAATAGGGTATAATTTCTATCATTTTTGGTTATTTATTAATTTTAATAATATAGCAAACCCTAATATAGAGGGTACCCATAAGCCAATAAATATCCCAGCTTCTTTTTCACCCTTAAACCATAGAAACTCAGAAAATATCAAAGATAAGAAGGCCGATACCAGCATAAGCGTATCAGATAGTGTGAATTTTTTAAACATATTATTTTTTAGTTTTTTGTAATGTAGAATTAATTATTGGCATCCTTCGACAATTTAATTTTTTTAAGAAGACTATCCATAAATAATCGGGTATAAAAAGATTGTTTACAAATAATTAACAGGTTTGTTTATTAAAGTTAAAAGAATTCAAGCTGAAACCTCCACACTAAGCCAATTAAAATCCAATAATTTTTAATTGGCTTTTACTAGCCCAATAAGCCCAAAGAATTAATAGGGGTTGCCCTACAAACAAGCGAATGGATGATTTCAATGGATTAAAAAGAACGCTACCTATCATAAATTCCCCTTTTTGAATAAAATAGATATGGCTAGGAATAAAGGCTAATAGCATTATGATGATACCTATTCCCGCTTTGGATCTTGTTGATTTGGGGATTAATAATAGCGCTAACAGAATTTCTGCTACCCCAGATAAAATATTTACTTCATTAGCCCAATTAAAAAAGTAAGGAGGAATAATAGGTAAATAAAAAGAAGGATTTATGAAATGATTTGCCCCTGCGAAAAGATAAAATAATATCAAAATAAACAATAAAATATTTCTCAACAAGGGGTATTTCATTTCCTGAATGTAAGCTAAAAGAAACAAAAAATTGTTAAAAACGACTCCTAGTTCATAGACCAAGGCTGCTTTTTTCATTTTTTTTGTAATTTCAAAAACAATCCCTGCAGATTTTTGTTGTAGAATAAAAATTGATAATATGGAAAGGAAAGATTTTATCGAACAAGTTGGTTTAAGCAGTGCTGCCATCTTAATTTTTGGTTGTATGCAGTCATGTTCTAAATCATCGGATATGACTTCAGCTTATAACACAGGAAACAATGCTGGAACTGGCAATGCTGGTTCGAATAAGCCAGTAGACTTTACAATCAATATTTCAATAGCCCCTTATACAAGCTTAAGTACGAAAGGAGGATTCTATGTGGATAGTACCAGAGGAATAATCATTGCTAGAACCTTGAATGATCAGTTTCTTGCTGTTAGCTCTATTTGTACGCATCAGGGGTCTACTATTGCTTATGAGGCGAATGCCAACAGATTTTTTTGTGCTACCCATAATTCAGCTTTTAATTCTTCTGGCGCTGCTACTGAAGGCCCTGCAAAAGACAATGGTCCTTTAAAACAATACAAGACAGATATAAACGGTACTAATTTAAGAGTGTACGCTTAGATTAAGTAGTTCACTCAAGCATAAAAAAGGGGACTATTATTGCTAATAGCCCCCTACCAAAAATCAAAATTTAAAACCTATTTAGGTAAGACAACAGCGTCAATTACGTGAACGATACCGTTTCCTGCTTTCAAATCTGTTGCAGTAACAGTAGCAATTCCACCTTTCTCATCTGTTAAAATAACTTTACCACCTTTTAATGATGCAGTTAAAGTTCCACCACTTACAGCTTTCAATGTAACTTTTCCATTACCGTCTTTGATTGCTTTTAAAACAGCAGTGGCATCTAAATTGCCAGCAACAACATGATACGTTAATATCTTAGTTAAAGTAGCTTTGTTCTCTGGTTTTAAAAGACTTTCAACAGTACCTTTTGGTAATTTAGCAAAAGCATCATTCGTTGGAGCAAAAACCGTGAAAGGTCCTGCGCTTTGTAATGTAGCTACTAAATCAGCTGCTTTTACCGCAGCTACTAATGTTGTATGTGCGCTAGATCCTACCGCTACGTCTACAACTGTTTTTTGTGCTGATGCAGAGATAATACCTCCAATTAGCATCGTCAATAAAAATTTCATTTTCATAATTGTTAATTTGTTTGCTTCTTAAACACAAAAACAATTAAAAAAGTTCTTACAAACGGGGTATTTACAATTAATTAACATCACTGTTAATTAAGACGTCTAAAAATGAACTTGAAAGTTCCACAAACCAATTTATAAGTTTGCAGCAGTCTCAAACAATTACTTTTCTTAGCTTACCTCATTGCTCCAGCCTCACTAGCTGGCTTTGCCTAAGGTAGACATGGGCATTTCAGGCCCTGCCAGTAGAAGCATTATTTTAACGAATTTTAAATATGCTTATAAAGAATAATTAGAAAATAGCTTAAATTCATAAAAAGAATTTATGCCGCTTGCCCCCAAATCAAGTGCTTTAGGTTTAGCTATTTACAAAGGTAGTTGGTCGGCACAGCAAGTTAAACATCTGCTGAATCGCACTATGTTTGGCGCTAAGGCCTCAGATATTGATTACTTTGCTTCTAAGGGTTTAAATGCAAGCGTTGAAGAATTACTAAATGTACAAGCAAGTACAATTCCTGCTCCTCTTAACGATTATAATTCAACAACATTCACTGATCCAAATGTGCCATTAGGTAAAACTTGGATAAATGATATCTCTACAGATGGAACTATTAACAGTTATCGTCGCAGTAGTTATAAGAAATGGCTGCTCAGTATTTGGGTAGGACAGGAAAGAAATATTCGTGAAAAACTAACCTTATTTTGGAGCAATCATTTTGGTACAGAGGCAGATACGATTGGATATGGTACAATGTTATATCATCATCATCAAATACTAAGAAACAATTGTATTGGTAATTTTAAGCAAATGGTTCGCGCAGTCACCACAGACCCAGGCATGTTAAGGTATTTAAATGGCTATCTAAATACTAAATCAGCGCCAGATGAAAATTATGGAAGAGAATTACAAGAATTATTTACTGTGGGCAAGGACGGCGGTGCGAAATATATGGAAGAGGACGTAAAATCTGCTGCAAAAGTTTTAACGGGATGGAGAATTGATGCTAATTTTAATCCAGTTTTTGACAGCACAAGACATGATACCACCAATAAAACCTTTTCTGCTTTTTACAACAATACAGTCATTACTGGGAAAGCAGCAGCCAATGGAGCGCTAGAAACAGATGAGATGTTGACTATGATTTTTCAGAAACCTGAAGTAGCTAAATATATATGCCGAAAGATTTACAGATATTTTGTTTACTATGCTTTTGATGATGTTGTAGAAAAAAATATAATTACTCCTTTGGCGAATGCTTTTATTGCCAATAATTTTGAAATTAAGCCAGTATTAAAACTGCTTTTTTCCAGTGAACATTTTTATGATGCTTTATATGTTGGATGCCAGATCAAAAGCCCCGTTGATCATGTTGTAGGCTTTCTAAGGCAATATGAAATTACATTCCCTAATGCTATTTCGGATTATGCCGATGCTTATTTTTTATATAATAATATGGTCAATCAGCTCAATAATATGGGCCAGAACCCTGTCGACCCTCCGAATGTTTCAGGCTGGCCTGCTTACTATCAAGCCCCTGATTTTAATGAGCTTTGGATTAATTCAGATACACTACCTAAGCGTAATAAATTTACAGACTTAATGATAGATGCAGGCTACACTAAAAATGGGAAAAAAGTTATTGTAAATACAATACTGTTTGCAAAAGCAGTTTGTAAAAATCCTTCTGAACCCAATATTCTAATAGACAGTTTTTTTTCATTTTTACTTTCTACGGACATCTCTGCGGCATTAAAATTAAGTTTAAAAACTCAAATTTTATTAACAGGCCAAACATCGGACTATTATTGGACAGATGCATGGAATATCTATAATACTAGTCCAAACACTATTAATTTTAATATTGTCAATACAAGGCTAAAGGCTTTATTAAAGTATATTATGAATTTACCAGATTATCAATTGCAATAAAGTGGAAAGAAGAAAATTTATTAGAAACAGCCTAGCTTTAATTACACCTACCATGATTGGCGGGAATGCCATTCATGTATTACAGGATCATCCTTTATTAAATACGGCACTGCTTGCCTCTTCCAATACTGATAAGGTTCTTGTAATTGTTCAATTGAATGGAGGAAATGACGGCTTGAATACAGTGATCCCCTTAAGTGGCTATAATAATTATTATAATGCAAGAACCAATATAGCTTTACCAGAAAATAAGGTTTTAAAATTAGTAGGGAATAATGTAACAGGAATTCACCCCTCTATGACAGCATTTCAAAACTTATTTGCTGAAGGAAAACTAAATATTGTTCAATCGGTGGGGTATCCTCAGCCAAGTTTTTCTCATTTTAGAGCCACAGATATTTGGATGTCAGGATCTGAAAGTGATCAGTATTTAAATACAGGATGGGCGGGTCGTTTTTTAAATTATCAATACCCCGATTATCCCGATGCTTATCCCAATAAAACCAATCCTGATCCTATTGCTATTCAAATAGGTTCTTTAGCAACCCTTACGTGCCAGGGGCCTGCCGTAAACATGGCTTTAAGTATTTCAGATCCAAGTTCTTTCTACAATTTAATTGAAGGAACAGATACTGAGGTGGCCAATACCAATGCAGGGTATGAGCTTAGTTTTTTGAGAAGTATTGCCAAACAAACCAACCAATATACTGTAAGAATTAAACAAGCATCTGATAATGTAAAACAACAAGTTGCATATCCAAACAATAGTTTAGCGGCACAATTAAAAATTGTGGCCAGATTAATCAAAGGAGGCTTACAAACAAAGGTGTATATGGTTAATTACGGAGGCTTTGATACGCATTCAGGACAAGTAGTAACCACTGATACCACTACAGGCACTCATGCTAATTTATTAAAAGTACTTTCAGATTCTATTGCAGCTTTCCAGTCAGACATGGTTGGCTTAGAAATAGAAGATCGTGTGATTGGAATGACTTATTCAGAATTTGGAAGAAGAATAAAATCCAATGCAAGCGGTGGAACCGACCATGGATCTGCAGCTCCTTTATTTTTATTTGGTAAAAATGTAAGAGGGGGCGTTTTTGGTGATAATCCAAATATACCTAGTTCGGCAACGACCAATGATAATATCCCCTATCAATTTGATTTTCGAGCTGTATACAATACCATTTTACAAAATTGGTTCTGTGTTTCATCCAATGCCGAAATTGAAATTTTATTAAAACAGTTTCCAACGATCCCATTGATTAATTCTAGTGTATGTGGTATCAATGATAAAAATTCTATTTTTTCTAAAGAGTCACTTATATATAATTATCCGAATCCATTTACAAATATGACCAAAATTGAATTCAAAACCAATGGCGGCCATACTTCATTGCAGTTATTAAATGGGGAAGGTACTGTCATACAAATGCTGGTAGAAGCGAACTATAATTTTGCGGGAACCAATAGCTATAATTTATATGGAGCAAGCTTATCGCCTGGTGTTTATTACATTAGAATGCAAAATGTAGATAAAGTATTTGTTAAAGCCATCGTTAAGATGTAAAATAGCAATGGGCTTATTTACTACGAACGTTTTTCTTACACCCCTCGCTACAATACTTCACTTCTTCCCAAGTCTTTTCCCATTTTTTTCTCCAATTGAAGGGCCTATTACAATGCAGGCATGTTTTAGAAGGTAGGTTTGCCTTTTTGATTGTTTTTTGTTTGCTATTTTTCATGAGTGCATTTGTCTAAAAGTTAAATTAATTCTTGGAGCTATAATTTTTTTTGACTTAGGCATACTATGAAGCCAATGTTTTTGAAAACTGCCTAGCATCTCAAATAGTGATCCATTTTCAAGTAAAATAGAATGAGTTTCCTTGGTTGCTTTATGTTTTATAGCAAATTTTCTTTCTGCTCCAAAACTTAAAGAGGCTATAGAGCTATTGGTAATAATTTCTTTCTCATCATCACTATGCCAACCCATACCTTCTTCTCCATCATGGTACAAATTCAATAAACAAGCGTTGTAATGGCTTCCAGTATAAGAGGTAGTTAGGTTCTTTATTTCCAAGAGTAATGGCGTCCATGCCAATGCTTGCTTTGTTTTATTAGAGTAGGTGTAACTCATTAAGCTATCTCCGTAAAATGCTACCTTTCTTTTAGTAATTATTTCCTTGCCAAACATGACCAATTTTTCATTGGTCCATTCTATTTTGTTTAGGAGTTCATTAAAATAGGAATGCTTTTGTTCAGCGTTTACAATTATTCCAAAATAATGTGCTTGTCCATCCTGGTTTATGATATTCGGAATATTTGTTGTCATTCAATTATATCATTTGATGGTATTCGAAATTATATTTTCCTTTGTGCCTCAAAACAAATTTATATAAAATTGTTTTACTAAAATCTCTAATGATGCAAACACCTATCGAAGATTTAAAATTAAGTATACAACCTACAAGAGCCGCTTTATTATCACACCCAGTGTATAGTCAAATAAAAGATTTCGATGGCATCAAAGATTTTGCGAAGTATCATGTTTTTGCTGTCTGGGACTTTATGAGTTTATTAAAATCTTTACAAATAGGACTTACCTGTGTAAGCCTGCCTTGGATACCTGTAGGTTCCGCAAATACTCGTTTTTTAATTAATGAAATTGTTTGCGGTGAGGAGTCGGATGTAGATGAACAAGGCAATAGAACAAGCCATTTTGAATTGTATTTGACTGCCATGCGTCAAATGGGTGCAGATACTAGTAAAATAGATCAATTATTAGCTTTGTTGCAAACAGGTAGGCCTATCACTGACTGCATAGAAGCCGTTGATATGCCCTCGGAAGTAAAACAGTTTTTACAATACACTTTTGAAATAGCCATGCATGCACCACTGCATGTGAAGGCCGCCGTTTTTACCTTTGGTAGAGAGGACTTGATCCCAGATATGTTCACCCAAATTTTACATAAAATTTACGCCGAGCATCCCGACAAAGTATCCATTTTTAAGTACTATATAGAGAGACATATTGAAGTGGATGGGGGTCACCATAGTGAATTGGCCACTCAAATGGTCGAGGAGCTCTGTGGAGATAGTAAAACCAAATGGGAAGAGGCTACGAAAGCGGCGGTAGATTCTTTAAAAATACGTTCATTATTATGGGATTCAGTCTCTAAAAACAAAATTGTTTAAAATTTAATTATAAAAATTAAACAAAATACTAAACAAACTTAATTATTTTTAATTTTTTTACAATTTTTAACAAGTTTTCTAAATTTTTATTTCTAACTTTTGCAAGCATTAAACAACAACGATTGCTTTGCTATTGCTTCGCATTTTGTATTAGAGAAATACATAATCAAAACAGTAACAAAACGTAGACTGTTGTTCATTAACAAGTTCACCAAAACTCAACAAATATGGATCATTTATTTCTTCTTGATGCCACGATGGCGATTGCAAAGACAGATTATGTGTCTTTCACGTTCTTCGTTGGTACAATGGCTATGATGGCCGCAGCGGTTTTTTTCTTCTTAGAATTGAACAACACTAGTAAAGAATGGAGAACCTCAGTACTTGTTTCTGGGTTAATCACTTTTATTGCTGCTGTTCACTATTACTACATGCGTGGATACTATGCTGAAACGCATGATAGTCCAACATTTTTCCGTTATGTAGACTGGTTATTGACTGTGCCTTTAATGTGTGTTGAATTCTATTTGATCACAAAGAAAGCAGGCGGTACTATAGGTTTATTATGGAAGATGATTTTAGCTTCTGTTGTAATGTTAGTTACAGGTTATTGGGGAGAGGCTGTTGCCCCAGCTCAAGCTACATTATGGGGAACTATAAGTGCTATCGCTTACTTCTACATCGTGTATGAAGTATGGTTAGGAGATGTTAAGAAATTAGCAACTAGCGCTGGTTCTGCAGTAGCTTCTGCAAATGCAGCATTAGGTTGGTTCGTATTAGTTGGTTGGGCTATCTATCCATTAGGATATTTAATCGGAACAGCTGACGGACAATGGTATGCTAGCTTCAAAAATATTGGAATTGACATGAACATCATCTACAACATTGGTGATGCTGTCAACAAAATAGGTTTTGGTTTGGTTATTTATAGCTTAAGTAGAAAAGCTGCTTAATATATTAAAATAACTTTTAAGGGGCAAGTTGGTTACTTGCCCCTTTTTTTATTTAATTTAGCTCCATGCAAATTAAACTACGCCTTTACCTAATATTATTTGCATTTCTTTTATTCCTCGTTGATACAGTTTTTGTTTTAAATAACAGCACTCAAATTTCCTTCTTAATTATTGTTCTTATTTTGTTTGGAGTGCCCCATGGAGCCCTTGATTTATATATAGACCAACATTTGAACAAATCAGGAAGTAATCAAAAATTATTTCTTTTAAAATATATAGCTAATATTATTGGCTATGCCTTGGTTTGGTATTTTTTCCCCATTGCGGCTTTAATTATATTTATTCTTATTACGGCTTATCATTTTGGAGAAATAGATTGGTTGGGTAAAACAGAAAACTTTATTCATAAATTAGCCTATTCCATTATTGGACTATTATGGATATTATTATTGCTTTCTAAGAACATTCATTTTGCCTTGCAAATTTTCATTCGAATGGAGCGCTCTGCTTTTAATGAAACCCAATGGATAGGACTTGCCCATCAAATTTACCCCATCACACTTATTGGCTTAGCTGCTATTTATTTTATTTTATTCTTTTTCAAAGCCTATTTCTTTTCAAATAATAAATACTACTACTATTTAATTTTACAACAAGCCATACTTATTAGTTTCGCTCTTTATATGCCTTTATGGCTTTGTTTTGCCTTTTACTTTGGTTTCTGGCATTCTTTATTATCATTTGATAAAATAAGAATCACGTTTAATATGCCCAATGATTTTAATGGGTGGAAGAACCTGCTTATTAAAGCAGCGCCCTTTTCCATCATGGCCTGGTTCGGTTTTGTGTATATTACTTTTTTAACACTGAATAGTGAAGATGCTTCAGGTATTTTTACACTGCTATTTATTAGCTTATCTGTATTAGCACTTCCGCATTTACAGATTTTTACAAAAATTAAGTTGAAACCAGATTAATACTGCTGACTTAATCACGAATGGTATTAAATACAAGCTCTTCTAAATATTTTATGATTTCAGATTCATCCTTAGATTTAGAAAAATCGGTTAAGGAGGGTAGATGATTCATGAAAAAGTTTTGCAAATGCGCCATTTCAATAATGGTAGAAGCAAGCGAATGCGGGTATTTATATTTTGGATTGCATTCTAAAATAATTTCACCCACAGCGTTACATAAATCTTTATAGGGTTGAAAAAACTGTTGATTATTATCTTTTCCTACATGATTTGTTAAGTAGGCTTTAGATCCTTCTGAAATAAGTATTTGATGTAATTGTGCTTCGTCTACATGTCCTGTAGTAATATCATCTTCCACGTTCTTAGATAAAAGCGTAATCACTTTTTTTAATTTGACGGTAGGGTCTAGAATATTATTGGTTTGGTAGCTCAATTGAAACTGAATCCAACCCCAATACCAAGAAATAATATATACTAAGAGCTTATGTTTATTTTCAAAATACCTATATACGCCGGCCTCGGTCGTTCCAATAGATTCTGCTAGTTTTTTAAATGTAAATGCTTCAAAGCCATTGTCATGTATTAATTGAATGCTGTGTTTAATGATATTTTTGCCCAATTCCGACTGTTCTGGGTCCCTCAAATACAGGGAAGGGTTCATTTTTATTTGTAATTCTAGCTTCATATACTTGGGTCTACCCCTAATTTTTACAAAAATAGTTAAAATAGTTACAATTATTTAAGATAGTAATACTATTATTTAAAATAATATTACTATTTTTGTTGTATATATTTAAAATTTAACCAAAATGAGTCTATTTAAACACATCAAAAACGATTTGCCAGCTAGTATTGTGGTATTTTTTGTAGCCGTACCCTTATGTTTAGGGATTGCGCTTGCTTCTGGCGCCCCTTTATTTGCCGGTATTATTGCGGGTATAGTAGGTGGTATAGTTTGTGGAATGGCTAGTGGATCTTCATTAGGGGTAAGTGGTCCAGCTGCCGGTTTAGCCGTTATTGTACTAAGCTCCATTGCAACTTTAGGAGGTTCTTATCAAGCATTTTTAACCGCAGTGGTGATTGCCGGATTGATTCAATTGGCTTTGGGTTTTGCTAAAGCTGGGTTTATCGCTTACTTTTTTCCAAGCTCAGTCATTAAAGGTATGCTTACGGGTATTGGTCTATTAATTATATTAAAACAAATACCGCATGCATTAGGTTGGGACAAGGACGCTATTGGCGATGACGCATTTTTACAAGCAGATGGTCAAAATACTTTTTCTGAAATAATGAGAGCCTATGAATTTATAACACCTGGTGCCTTATTAATTGCAGGGGTTTCACTTGCTATATTAATTTTATGGGATACCGTTCTTACTAAAAAGCATAAAATATTTCAACTTATTCAAGGGCCCATCGTAGTAGTAGTATTGGGTATATTTTTTAACCTTGCTTATACCAATGGAATTTTACCTTTTAGTTTAAATGCGCAACAAATTGTATCAGTTCCTGTACCTAATTCTATTGGAGATTTCTTTGGTCAATTTACCTTCCCAGATTTTTCGGCCATTAGTAATTTTGAAGTTTGGAAAATTGCCATTGTACTAGCTATAGTCGCTAGTTTAGAAACTTTATTAAGTGTAGAAGCTACAGATAAATTAGATCCAGATAAAAGAGTTACACCTACTAATAGAGAATTAAAAGCACAAGGTTTGGGTAATATAGTATCTGGCTTAATTGGAGGATTGCCAGTGACTCAAGTAATTGTAAGAAGCTCTGCCAATATTAATTTCGGAGGTAAATCAAAATTATCTACCATTTTGCATGGGTTTTTCTTATTATTCAGTGCCATATTTATAGCTGGCTTATTAAATTTAATTCCCTTAGCATCTTTGGCTGCCATATTATTAATGGTGGGATATAAATTAGCAAAGCCAAGTTTATTCCAACAAATGTATAAAATGGGTTGGGAGCAATTTATTCCATTTACAGCAACCGTTGTGGCCATTATTGCAACCGACTTATTAAAAGGAATTACAGTAGGTATCTTATTTGGTATATTTTATACACTAAGACATAGCTACCGCAATTCTCACTATGTGAAGGACAATGTAAGCGATCAAGATGGTAAAACAGTGCATCATTTAGTACTTGCTGAAGAAGTTTCATTTTTCAATAAAGCTAGCTTATTAAGCACTTTTGAATCTTTTCCAAACAATAGTAAAGTAATTATTGATTGCACGAATTCAAAGTCAATTGCCTATGATGTCATTGAAATAATTAAAGATTTTGAATTAAACGCAAAAACAAAATCAATAGAGGTGGAAAAAATAAACTTTAAGCCCTAATATGTTTTCGTTTAAAAAATATATTCTTTGTTTATTGCTTGTAATAAGTTCACTTGATGCCGTTTTGGCTCAAGACGAAAATTATGGAAAGTGGTTTGTATATTTTGGAAACCAAAAAATAAGAAGTAAGTGGTTATTGCAATCCGATGTACAATACAGACTTAATCAAATACCCGATCAAAAGAGTCAGCTCTTGTTAAGAGCGGGTATAGGCTATAATCTGACTGAAGCGAACAATAATATATTATTAGGCTTAGCCTATGTTGAGTCGAATAGGGAAGAAGGGGATGAAACAGTTTCAACTTCGAATGAGAAGAGAATTTATCAGCAGTACTTATATAAGCAAAAAAGAAATAATTGGTTTCTTACCCATAGAGTAAGATTGGAAGAGAGGTTTATAGCGAATGATTTTGCTTTAAGGTCTAGATATTTTTTATATGTTCAAAAGCCATTGAATGGGAAGCTCTTGAATAGAAGGTCTCTATACGCTTCTGGTTTTAATGAATTGTTTATTGATATTAGTAATCAAAAATTTGATCGTAACAGACTTTTTGCGGGTATGGGTTATGGGGTAACGAATGATATAAGACTGGAGACAGGCTATCTTATCCAATCTCAAAAAAATAGTACTAGGGGACAATTTCAATTAATTGTATATAACAATTTATCATTCTAGATTATTAAGTATTAAAAACTATTAAAAAAATATTATATGAAAACATTAACGAAGGAAATGCAAAGCGCTATAACGCCTACAATGGCTTTAAATTTATTAAAAGACGGCAATAAACGTTTTGTTAATAATTTAAAAATAAACAGAAACTTATTACAACAAGCCAACGATACATCCGATGGTCAGCATCCTTTTGCTGTTATTTTAAGTTGTATTGACAGTAGAACTTCGGCTGAATTAATTTTTGACCAAGGCTTAGGCGACATATTCAGTGCTAGAATTGCCGGTAATATTGTAAATGAGGATATTTTAGGTAGTATGGAGTTTGGATGTAAAGTGGCAGGTGCGAAAATTATTGTTGTTTTAGGTCATACAAAATGTGGTGCCGTAAAAGGAGCCTGTGATAATGTTGTACTAGGTAATTTAACAGGACTTATTGAAAAAATAAAACCTGCAGTAAATCAAGAAACGACAACCACTGAAAATAGAAATTCAAGTAATGCTAGTTTTGTTGAAAATGTGGCTGAGTTAAATGTGAGCTTGTCGGTAAAAAATATATTATTGAAAAGCCCAATTATAGCTGAGATGGTTAAAAATGAAGAAATTACCATTGTTGGAGGGGTACATGATATCAGTTCTGGTGAGGTGAAATTTTTCGAATAGAGCATTTGCAATAATTTTAAGAGGATAGAATTCATTGTAATCTATTTGAAAATCAAGGACTTACGTTAATTCGTAGGTCCTTTCTTATTTTCTGCATGAATTTTTTTACTTACATTTAAGTATATGAAAAAAGATAAAACCCTACACTTTAGTTACACAGGATGTATAACTAAATTTCTACTTCTTGCCTGCATTTTTTCAGTAAGTAATTTATCTGCACAATCAGTGGTAGATAAAATTATTCAAGAAGAAAATAGTCATTCTCAACTGCAAACATTAGCACACGAGTTGTTTGATAAAATTGGGCCAAGATTAGTGGGTACACCACAAATGCAAAAAGCCAACGATTGGGCGGTTGATAAATATACTGGCTGGGGTATTACTGCGCGTAACGAAAAGTGGGGTGAATGGAAAGGATGGGAGCGTGGTATTACACATATAGATATGCTTTCTCCTAGAGTAAAAAGTTTAGAAGGAACTCAATTATCTTGGAGCCCTTCTACCAAAGGAAAAGCAGTGAAAGCAGAAATAGTTATTATTCCAGAACTACAAGATTCACTTGCCTTTCAAAACTGGTTACCTACTGTAAAGGGAAAATTTGTAATGATTTCAATGCATCAACCCACAGGCAGACCTGATGATAACTGGCAACAATTTGCCACCTCGGCATCTTTTGATAAATTAAAAAAGCAGCGCAGCGAACAAACCGATGCTTGGAGAAAGCGCTTAAGTAAAACAGGGTACTCGTCAAGAATGCTTCCTATCATATTAGAGAAAGCAGGTGCGGTGGGTATTTTAACAAGTAACTGGTCGAGTGGTTTTGGTGTAAATAAAATTTTTAATGCCTACACATCCAAAATTCCAACAGTAGATATTGCTTTGGAAGACTATGGAACTTTATACCGCTTAGTGGAGTCTGGTGATAATCCTATTATTAGTATAGAAACAGCTTCTAAAGATTTAGGCATGGTACCTTCCTTTAATACCATTGCTGAAATTAAAGGCATAGAAAAGCCCGACGAATATGTAATGCTTTCGGCACATTTTGATTCTTGGGATGGTGCACAAGGTGCCACAGATAATGGAACTGGTACACTTACCATGATGGAAGCCATGCGCATTTTAAAATTGGTTTACCCTAATCCTAAACGTACCATTTTAGTGGGGCATTGGGGTAGTGAAGAACAAGGCTTGAATGGATCTAGATCCTTTGTAGAAGACCATCCTGAAATTGTAAGTAAACTACAAGCTTTATTTAATCAAGATAATGGAACAGGAAGAATTGTAAATATTTCTGGACAAGGCTTTCAATATGCCGGTGAATTTCTAACAAGATGGTTAGCGGCAGCTCCTAGTTATTTAAAAGATTCTATTAAAACTACATTTCCCGGAATGCCAGGGGGTGGGGGTAGTGACTTTGCTTCTTTTGTAGCAGTGGGCGCGCCTGGTTTTTCTTTAGGTGCTTTGAACTGGTCTTATTTTAATTATACTTGGCATACCAATAGAGATACTTATGATAAAGTCATATTTGATGATTTAAAAAGTAATGCCATTCTAACTGCCATTATGGTTTACATGGCTTGTGAAGATAACGCCACCTTTCCAAGAGACAAAGCAGATATTGGAACCAATAAGCTTACAGGACAACCAATACAATGGCCAGTTCAAGTAAAAGCAATGCGCACAGGTCCAGTGGCTCCAAAGAATTAATAAATACGATAGAGGCCTCTAATTTTAGAGGCCTCTATCTTTTAAGAAGTAAAGTATTTATTTTATAAGCCTACAATACCCACTGAACAGAAAATCCAATGGCTCGACCCATTCCATATACGCCAGATCCATGGGTTTTATATTTTTCGTTTAATATATTTATTAAACTTGTATGTAGGTTTAAGTGTTTGAATTGAATGGATGCATCGAAATTTATTAAATTCCAATTGGGGGTACCCAGCTTGCCAATTCGATTATCGTCCATATCGCCCTGTGCTAATCTATCTTGTTTACCAGCAAATACATGTGTAAATGCAAGTCCAGCCTTACCCTTTTTCCATGCTAATTTATTTTGACCAAATAGTGGAGGTATTCTTCTCATAGGCTCGTTCTTGGTTATATTTTGGCCATAAGTATAAGTAAGGTTAGAAGTCCAATTGAAATATTGATGTATCATTTTGCTAAATGAAATTTCAAATCCTTTGATATAAGAGGATTCCACATTTTTTTTATTATAAACATTATATCCATTCATTACTTGCCCGTCTACTTTTACCCTTGTTATAATATCTGATAACTGCATATTAAATACAGCCAGATTTACACTCGTTTCTTTGCTTGTATATTTATAACCCAATTCAGTATTGAATGATTTTTCAGGCTTCAAATCATAACTTGGAATTTCATATCTAAAATCTACAATGCCTAAAGTACCCATATCGTCAATATTGGGCGCTCGATAGCCGGTAGTGAAGGAGCTATAGATGAAGTTGTTTTTTGTGAGGGCATAACTGATGCCTAAATTTTGAACTAGTGCCGATGGTCTCACAACAATTTTTCCAATAGTAATATCATCAATATTTATTTTTAAAAAATTATATCTTAAGCCAGTTTCTATAAATAAGCGACCTAGTTGAAAATGATGTAAATTAAAAACAGAACTGTTATTGTATTTTGCAGCATTGGGGTATAATCCTCTTTTAAATACTATTGTATTTGTTTGTTGATTTATTTCCTTAGCGCTGCTATATATATTATCCTGATAATAATCAAAACCAGTATTAAAGGTCCAATACTTGCTTGGCTTTGAAATAATTTCGCTAGTCAATCCAATGGTATGAACCGTATCAGCTTCCTTTCTATAAATGGTTGAATTATTTCTTTGCAAGGACCTTTGCTCAATGCTACGTTGTGAGGAAGCGGTCATTAAAAATTCAGCAATCCATTTATTGTTATTTACATGCTTATACTTGATATAGTTTAAACTACGTGCTTGTTTTTCTACCTCATTTATTGTATAATTTTCTAATACAATTTTATGATAAATGGGAACATTATTTTGACTAGTATTTTGCGTTGCAATAATTATTTCGTCTTGCTTTGTAATTTTTAATTTTACCTTCAAATCAATATTGTTTTCATTATACCCTGTTGGATTTTGAACTCCTATATTTCCACCACCCCTTAGGTTGCCATAATTTCTAAAACTAAGTCCTCCTTGTATAGCTAACTTTGCATTGGAGAAACTTATTTCACTTCTGCTAGTTTGTTCCATATTGCTGGAAATGAATTTACCTAAGGTACTTGCATGTAAATTAGGACGGCTGCTATACTCATTTTCTTTGGTTGAAAGGTTAATAACCCCACCCATGGCATCTGACCCGTATTCAATGGCACCAATGCCTTTGGCTACCTCAATTTTATCAATCGTAAACATATCAATGGTGTTTAAGTATTGATTGGGGCCATACCTGAATGTGGAATTATTAAGTCTAATGCCATCAACCAGCATTAAAGTTTGGTTACCTGTTAAGCCTCTAATAAAAGGGGAACCGCCTCCATGATTTGTTTTTTGTATAAATACGCCACTTGATCCCATTAAAGCCTCAGGCGTCGTTCTAAATGCGCTTGAAGCTATTTGGCGTTGATCTAATTTGGTAATTGAATAAGGACTTGCTTTTTCAGTAATTTTTAAATTTCTGCTCACTACTGTAATTGACTCTAATGTTTTATACTCTAATGTTTTGTAGCTCGTATCTGTATTTTGTGCATTTGCATTGATAAAAAACACAGTCAATATGATTATAACAATCGAATTTCTTTTAATACTCATGACTCTATTTGTAAGTGTACATATTTAAATTTTACTTTTTTTAAATTTTACTATATAAAATTACTCAATTTCATTACTTTGTCCCAATCAAATAATTCTTAAATATATTATTAACAGCCAATCCCAATTATATATTTGATAATATATGATTTAAAATCTATTATTTTAACATTGAACCAGGGGTAAGTACCAAAGTTTAATTGCCAAAAATAGGCTTGAGGGCAAATTATCAGTAAAAATACATAAATAAGAAGAGTGTAGAAATTTAATTATTATTAACTTTATAATAATTAATTAAACAGTTAACGCTTTTGCCTAAATGAAATTTTTTAATATCTTTTTCTGTATTGTTTTTGTTTTATTTGCAGGGGTGCAATATAACGATCCCGATCCTTATTTATGGGTACCTATTTATTTGTATCCTGCACTTCTTTGTTATTTTAAAGTAATGCAGAAGCCTATACATAAAATGGCTTATGGGGCTGGTTTTTTGGTATTTGGTGTATATGCCATTTATAAAATGTTTGACACCAATGGCATCATAGATTGGATACAATTCCATAATGCCTCTAATATTGCAAGTACGATGAAAGCAGAAAAGCCTTGGATAGAAGAGTCCAGAGAATTTTTTGGCTTAGTGATTATTCTTATTGTACTTAGCATAAATTATTTCAAAACAAATAATATTCAGCCTGACCAAAAATAAATTAGTTTATCACACACCTTTTTAATACCATGCGCAATAATAAATTTCAATCTGTTCAATTAAGTAAAGTCCTTACTATACTTTTTTTCTTCATAACCATTTTCTCCATAAAGTCCAATGCACAAGTATTTGATTCTTTATTAAACATTTATGAAGAAGACTATCCTCGTGAAAAAATTCATATTCAATCTGATAGAACCATGTATAATACAGGAGAGACTATTTTTTATAAGCTCTATGTTATGTCTGGATTAGAATGGCCCAGCCCCAGTAAGAATGTATATGTTAGTTGGTATGACAACAATGGCAATTATATAAAACAAACAGTAGCTCCTTTATTTCAATCATCGGCTAAAGGTAGTTTTGAAATTCCCGCAAATTATAAAGGCGATTTTTTAAAGGTTAAAGCCTTTACGCGTTGGATGTTGAATGATGACAGTGTTTTTTTATATGAAAAAAATATTCCTATTAATATTGCTGTTGCTTCCAAAACAAAAAATAGTATAAGCCCTAAAACTAGGGTAGATGTTTTTCCGGAAGGGGGCACATTTGTGGAGGGGCTTATTAATAAATTAGCATTTAAGGCTACAAATAATTTTGGTACCCCTGTTTTTATTAAAGGCTTTTTAGTCAATGATAAAAACAAAGTGGTAGATACTTTAAAAGTGCAACATGATGGCATGGGGGTATTTAAATTAAGACCTAACCAAGGAGAAAAGTATCAATTAAATTGGACTGACGAGAACGGTCAAAAAGGAACGACTCCCATTGCAGCGGCTAGCAAGCAAGGGGTCATTTTAAAATTGAGCATGGACAATGAAAAGGCCTATGCGCAAGTAGAAAGAACCTTTGAAGTGCCTGCCAATTATAAGCATATGAGATTATTGGTGCATCAGAATCAACATTTAATTTATACCGTAGAATTTAAAGGAGAAGAGCGTCAAGTGCAAAAAGTGGCTTTGCCTATTGATGAACTTCTTACAGGTATTGTACAGTTTACATTATTTACCAATGATTGGCTACCCATTGCTGAAAGAATTATGCTTGTGAATAATCGCTTACACGAGTTTAATACCAATGTAACCGTGGGCATTGCTAATTTAAATAAAAGAGGAAAGAATGTAATTGAAATAATGGTGAAAGATACCTCGGCCACGAATATGTCTATTTCTATCACCGATGCCTCCATTGTGATGCCCGAGCAGCAAACTATCTATTCCGATTTTCTTTTAAGTGGTGATATTAGAGGCAAAGTGTATAATCCTGCTTATTATTTTTCAAGCGATGCAGATTCTGTAGCAGCACATTTAGATTTAGTCATGCTTACCAACGGATGGCGCAGGTTTGACTGGAGTAAAATTAAAGCAGGTATTTTACCTACATTAAAATATCCTAGAGAAACGGAGATGATGAAGCTGACAGGTAAATATTATGGTAGTGCTTTGACAAAATCTACTGAAAATCTTTTATTAAATTTAATTATACAAGGAAAGGATAGCACAAAGAAGATGCTATTTGTGCCAGTAGCAGCAGATGGAAGTTTTGAAGATAAATCGGTGTTCTTTTATGATACTTCAAGAGTTTACTATTCAATAAATGGTAAATCAAAACAAGAGAATCAATCAGTCGTTCAATTTGAAAACGGTTTAATAAAACCCTCTTTCAATAAATTACAACTAGACCCCGGAACTTTTCAGCCTTATACCACCGATAGTATAGCCAGAGCTAAACTGAATTTATTTTTTTTAGAACAAGAAAAGCAAAGAAAATTATTAGCCTCAATGACTTTGACAGAAGTAGTAGTGAAGTCCAGGGTTAAAACACCTATTCAGCTATTAGAAGAGAAATATGTCAGAGGCCTTTTTTCAGGCACAGATGGCACTTCTTTTGATTTATCATCCGATGGCCTAGCTATAGGAGCTATGGATGTGCTTAGTTTTTTGCAATCAAGAGTACCTGGTTTAAGTATTTCAATGACGGGTGCACAAGCCTCTGCCAGTTGGAGAGGGTCTAAAACAGATTTTTTTATCAATGAGTTTTTTACACCTATTGAACAAGTTCAGAATATGAATATTGCAGATATCGCCTTTATCAAAGCCATAAGACCTCCTTTCTTCGGTTCATCAAGTGGAAGTAGCGGGGGTAGCGGAGGAGCCATTGCTATTTATACCAAACGAGGCGGCTCAAATAATGGAACTAATATTAATAGTAAAGGCATGGAAAATGTGGTCTTGGGAGGTTATTCTGTATTTAAGGAATTCTTTCATCCAGAATATGATAAACCCACTGCTAGTTTTGAAGCAGATAATCGCACCACCCTATATTGGAACCCCTTTGTCTTAACCAATAAAAGAAGCCCAAGAGTAAGATTAGAATTTTACAATAACGATATTAGCAAAAAACTACAAATTGTATTAGAGGGCATGAATGCTAATGGAAGATTAACGCGCGTAGTGAAGTATATAGAATAGGCGTATATGGAATAAGCCTTTTTCAAACTTTTTTGGACTTTCTATGTTATTATTTGTATTAACACTATTATTATGAAATTAGTATATCTATTTATTGGACTTGCTCTTGTTTTTATTGTATTTCAATCATTTAGAAGCATTTCTGCAGCTAAAGTTGAAAAGCAGAAGTACAGGCTAGTTAAGATTGAAGAGGGCTTTGAGATTCGCTTTTATCCCAAAGCAATGTTTGCAACCATTCAGTCTAATGGCATAAATTATAAGCAAGTGGCCAGTAGCGGCTTCAGAAAATTAGCAGGCTATATTTTTGGAGGCAATGATCAAAGTAAAAGTATTGCCATGACAGCTCCCGTTAGAATGGAGATGAGTGATAAGGGCTCAGCTATGAGTTTCGTCATGCCTGAAAAATATGATGCGTCCAATTTGCCTAAACCCAAAGATGCTACTGTACAAATTAAAGAATCAAAAGAAAGTTATGAGGCAGTGATTGCTTTTGGTGGTTACGCCAATGATGAAAAAATTAAAGAACATACCAATAAATTAGTAGCCCTTTTAAATAAGAAAAATATCAAAATTATCGGTGGCTTTAATTTCTTAGGCTACAATGCGCCTTTTGAATTTTTTGGTCGTAAAAATGAAATTTCTATTCCTATTGAATGGAAGGAATAATACCCAATAACAAAGTTTAACAAGTAATTAATAATTTAAATTTTCTATGGCAACATTTTTAGTAGTAGGAGGTTCATCAGGTATAGGTTTACAAGTAACAAATCAATTAGCGGCAGCAGGACATACAGTGTATGCAACATATAATACACATGTAGTGGAATCAGTAGGCAATATTCATTATCATGCATTAAATGTGTTGGATGAAAGTTTTAATTTAGATTTTTTACCTGCATCCATTGAAGGTATTGTGTATTGCCCAGGTGCTATTAGCCTCAGGCCCTTCAATCGAATACCCGCAGACGATTTTATAAAAGACTATAATTTACAAGTAGTAGGCGCTATTAAAGTAATTCAAGCAGCACTACTAAAATTAAAAGAAAGTAAAAACGGTTCTATTGTTTTATTTTCCACAGTGGCCGTTCAATTGGGTTTAAATTTTCATTCATTAGTGGCAAGTTCTAAAGGAGCCATTGAAGGTTTAACAAAGGCTTTAGCTGCTGAGTTAGCGCCCACTATTAGAGTAAACTGTATTGCACCTTCTTTAACCAATACACCCCTTGCCGCTAGTTTATTGAACTCCGAGCAGAAAATAGATGCCAATGCACAAAGGCATGCCCTTAAAAGAGTCGGAACGCCATTGGATATTGCCAATGCGGTAGAATTTTTATTAACCGATAAGTCTAGCTGGGTGACAGGTCAAATTTTATCCATTGACGGAGGTATGAGTACTATTAAATTATAAAATAAATATCCCCCTTTTTTGTATTAACTTAACTTGTAAATACAAGTTTTATGGTGAATATTATTTGGATTATTTTAGTACTGTTTGCAATTTGGTTTATTTATGTTTTGGGAGCAGATATTATTAAGCACAAAAACAATTTAGAAAAAGTAAGTTGGGTCAAAACTGGCATCATTGGTTTTGTAGTTAATTTTTTTGATGTATTGGGTATTGGTGCATTTGCACCACAAACAGCCTTACTAAAATTCACGAAGCAAACGGAAGACAAATTAATTCCTGGCACCATGAATGTGGCCAATACATTACCTGTTTTAATTCAAGCCATTATTTTTATTCAAGTCGTAGAGGTGGAGCCGCTCACTTTAATTGTGATGTTTTTAACTGCTATGGGTGGTGCTATTTTAGGTGCCGATATTATTGGTAAACTTTCGGAAAGAAATATTAGACTAACCATTAGTGTTGCTTTATTGATTACGGCTGGTTTTATGTTTGCTAATAAAAGGCAATGGATACAGGGAGAAGGAGTAGCCATTGGCATTCATGGTTGGAAGTTGGTCATAGCAGGGGTGGTTAATTTTATATTAGGTGCCATGATGACTGCCGGAGTAGGCTTGTATGCACCTTGTATGGCTTTAGTATATTTATTGGGACTATCTCCTCAAGTGGCCTTTCCCATTATGATGGGTTCTTGTGCTTTTTTAATGCCGCCTGCGTCTTATAAATTTATCAAATCGGGTGCCTATAATAAAAAGGCAGCATTAGGCATGGCTATTCCAAGTATATTGGCTGTGTTAATAGCCGCTTTCATTATAAAATCAATGCCATTGGATACATTAAGATGGCTGGTGCTGATAATTATAGTATACACCTCTGTTTCCATGTTTTGGACGACCATAAAAAACAAATAAAACTTAAGTTTTATTTAGTAAATTTAATATCCTTAAACAAGCTTTAGATGTCTAATTATCCTAGTATATTCAATGATGTGATTGGTCCAGTCATGAGGGGCCCTTCTAGTTCCCACTGTGCTGCCTCACTCCGAATTGCTAGAATATGTCGCGATTTAATGGATGAACAAATAAAAGACATTGTTATTGAATTTGACCCAAATGGTTCTTTAGCCACTACACATAAAAGTCAGGGCTCTGATATGGGCTTATTCGGAGGCTTTTTAGGTTGGGAGGCATTTGATGAACGTTTGCCAGACTCAGAAAAACATTTAGCCACCGCTGGCATAAATTATACCATTACTATTTGCCCCTTAGAAGAAAAACATCCCAACACTTATAAAATTCGTTTATCTAATGAAAAAGAAACTAAAGAATTAATTGCTATTTCTACGGGTGGAGGCATGATAGAAGTAATTAATATTGATGGTAATAAGGTTTCTATGGCAGGTGATTATTATGAAACATTAGTTTATTGTACTGATGCAGATAATATTATTCAGTATTTAAAATCAACTATAGCTTATGATGAAATTATTTTTCATAAAGGAACTAATTCATTTATAGAAATAAAATCGCCAGCTGCTATCTCTGAAACCATTTGTAAGGAGATGATGCAAATGCATTCTGTACATTCCATTAAAAGTATAAAACCTGTACTGCCTATTATGGCCAGAAAAGGAATGACCGTTCCTTTTATTACTTGCAATGAAATGATGCAATATAATAAGGGTCAAAATAAAGCACTATGGGAATTAGCAGTGGACTATGAAAGTATTAGAGGCAATATTAGCCCTGAGCAAGTAATGGAAAAGATGAAATCTATTATTCATATTATGGGTAATGCAATTGAAACCGGATTAAAGGGTACAACATATAAGGATCGAATTTTAGGAAGTCAGTCCCCACAGTTTAAAAAAAGCTACGATGCAAATGAATTAATAGGAGGTGATGTGCTTAATACAACTATTATGTATGTGTCTGCTATTATGGAAGTAAAAAGTTCCATGGGTGTTATTGTAGCAGCACCTACTGCAGGCTCTTGTGGTGGTTTACCAGGCGTTGTGTTTGGAACTGCACATTGTATCAATAATAATGAAGAAGCTATTATTAAAGCCATGTTGTCGGCTGGTCTTATAGGGGTGTTTATTGCTGCGCATGCTACATTTGCTGCAGAAGTGGGAGGCTGTATGGCCGAAACGGGTTCAGGAGGTGGCATGGCTGCAGCGGCGCTTGTAGAAATGAAGGGAGGATCATTAGAGCAATCTATTGCTGCTGCCTCTTTAGCCTTACAAAATTCCTTAGGTATTATTTGTGATCCTATTGGCAATAGAGTGGAAGCGCCTTGTCTTGGTAGAAATGTGATGGCAGCAACCAATGCTATTTCTTGCGCTAATATGGCCTTATCTAATTACGAGCATCTTATTCCATTAGACGAAGTTATAGAGACAATGAAAGCCGTAGGCGATCAAATTCATCATACCTTACGTTGCACGAACTTGGGCGGCCTGTCTATAACTAGTACTGCTAAAAAAATTGAAGCATTATTGGAAGAGAATCCACCTGTTTTTTATAAAAGTTGTTAATAAAAAAAATCAAAATGAAATTTTTCTTAAGCCTTTTTTTAGCTCTATTTATTTTATCCAATACAAACGGGTATGCTCAAAATAATTATCCCAACACAAATAAAAAAGGTTGGAAAAGTTTATTTGGAAAAAATTTAGAAACTGCTCAATTTGATCCAGCCATTTGGAAAGATTCAAGTGGGGTCTTAACTGCATCAAGGGATTCAGCTATTTGGAGTAAAGATATGTACGATGATTTTATTTTAGATTTAGATTTTCAAAACGCAGATGGAACGAATAGCGGCGTAATAGTGCATGCCACAGATATAAAAGAATGGATACCCCATTCAGTAGAAATACAAATTGCCGATGACTATTCTCCAAGGTGGAGCAAGGCCGATCCTAGTTGGCAATGTGGCGCCGTTTTCGGGCATAAGCCTGCTACCAATAAAAGTTTAAAAAGACCAGGTGAGTGGAATCATTATACTATTACTTGTATTGGTAAAAATATTAAGATAGAATTGAATGGTACTTTAGTGAATGAATGTAATATGGACGATTTTACTTCTAGTAAAATAAATCCAGATGGTACAAAAGTACCGGCTTGGTTGTATAACCCTATGTCCACCTTGGGTTTGCATGGTTATATTGGTTTACAAGGTAAGCATGCAGGGGCGCCTATTTACTTTAAAAATATAATGATAAAAACACTTTAAAAACTAGTCCTTTCTACCTTTCGAACTAAGCTATAACTAACTCATGACACTTTTATTGCTAATATTGGCTGTTGTTTTTCTAGTACTACTTATTACAGTAGTTAAACTGCATCCATTTATTTCTTTTTTAATAGTTTGTATTATTACAGGCTTAGTAAAAGGCATGGCTGTTACCGCTTTAATGAGTTCTATTCAAAAAGGTATTGGCGATGTGGTGGGATCGTTAATGATTATTTTATGTGTGGGCGCTATGCTAGGAAAACTGATTGCAGATAGTGGCGCTGCCAATAAAATTGCAACTGGTTTAATTCAGTTATTTGGCATAAAATATATTCAGTGGGCCTTGGTGCTCACAGCATTTATTGTAGGCATTCCTTTATTTTATGGTGTAGGCTTTGTATTATTAGTTCCATTAGTTATAACGGTGGCTGCAAGATATAATTTACCTGCAGTGTATTTAGGCCTGCCTACCTTAGCGGCATTATCTGTTACGCATGGTTTTTTACCACCGCATCCATCTCCTGTTGCTTTGGCACAACAATTCAATGCCAATATTGGCCTTACACTTTTTTATGGCGTCATCATTGCTATTCCTACTATTATCATTGCGGGCCCCATTTTTTCTGTTACTTTAAAAAAATATACCAGCAAGCCCTTGGCTATTTTTTCAAGTGCTGCTATTTCAGAGGAGGAGTCGCCAAGTATGGGTGCTAGTTTAATGGCTGCTTTTTTACCCGTTTTATTAATTGGCCTAGATACTATTATTAGTTTAACAGTAACAGAGAAAAATACTGCCACCCAAATAATACATATTATTGGCGATCCCTCTGTGGCCATGCTTATCTCTTTATTAATTTCATTATATACATTAGGAATAGCACAAGGAAAGACCATTAAAAATATGATGGGGCCCATTGGCGATTCTGTGAAAGAAGTATCTAGCATTTTACTCATTATTGCAGGGGCAGGGGCTTTAAAACAAATTTTATTAGATACAGGCATGAGCATTGAACTAATAAAGCCATTGTCAAATTTATCCTTGCATCCTTTATTCTTAGCATGGTTCATTGCAGCTATATTAAGAGTAAGTATTGGCTCTGCTACTGTGGCGGGTTTAACCACAGCGGGCATAGTAGCTCCTTTAATTGCCACTAGTGGTGTGAACCCTTGTTTAATGGTTTTAGCTACGGGAGCAGGTAGTGTCTTTTTCTCCCATGTAAATGATCCAGGTTTTTGGATGTTTAAAGAATACTTTAACTTAACGGTCAAAGAAACATTTAAAACCTGGAGCACAATGGAAACAATTGTTTCTGTAGCGGGTTTAGCAGGTGTTTTTATTTTAAACTATTTTATATAATTAAAAAATACAATTATGAGTACTCCCGAAGAAAATTTTGCCAAATTAGGATTGGTTTTACCACCAGCTCCAAAACCATCAGGTGTATACAAGCCTTTATTAGTAGATGGTAATCATTGTTTTGTTTCTGGACATGGTACAGTTCAAGAAAATGGCACACTTATTATTGGAAGAGTGGGCGATAATATGACCATGGAAGAAGGAAAGCTAGCAGCAAGACAAGTGGGACTTGCTATTCTAGCTACCATCAAAGCAAATTTAGGTTCCCTTGATAAAATCAAAAGAGTTATAAAAGTATTGGGTATGGTAAGCTGCACCAGTGATTTTGAAAAACATCCCTATGTTATTAATGGTTGCAGTGAATTATTTGCTGCTATTTGGGGGCCAGACAATGGGGTGGGTGTAAGAAGTGCAGTAGGCATGGGTTCTCTTCCTGGAAATATTCCAGTTGAAATTGAAGCCATGTTTGAACTTAATTAATAAAAGTATTTTTATGCAGTGGTATGAAATAGATTCAATAGAAAAAATAGATTCGCCCTCTTTAATTGTATACGCCTCAAGAGCCAAAGAGAATATTGATAGTCTTATTAAAATGGTAGACGGTAACGTAGACCAGTTAAGGCCCCATGTTAAAACCAATAAGATTGCTGAAGTCTGTCAGAAGATGATGGATAAAGGCATTCGTAATTATAAGTGCGCCACTATTGCTGAAGCAGAAATGTTAGGCATATTAAAAATACCGAATGTTTTAATTGCGCATCAGTTAATGGGTCCTAAATTGAATAGATTAGTTTCACTTATCAAAAAATTCCCTACTACAAAATTTTCTTGTTTAGTGGATAATATAGAAACCGCCACTGCTATTTCAAAAATAATGGTTCAAGAAGGCTTCACTATTGACGCATACATAGATGTCAATATTGGCATGAACCGTTCTGGTATTATAACAGATAAAGCCACCACATTATTTAAAGCAGCTGCATCTCTTTCTAATATTAAAATCATAGGATTGCATTGTTACGATGGGCATATTAGAGAAACCGATATTAATATTAGAAACGCGCAGGCCGATGCTGTCTTTGAGGATGCCGATATACTTAGAAAAAAATTAGAAGCAATTGCTTCTTCCAGTTTAGAAGTTATTATGGCAGGTTCTTGTTCATTCTCTGGCCATATTAAAAGAAAAGATATTCAAGTAAGCCCAGGAACTTTTGTTTTTTGGGATTGGGGCTATAAAAATTTATTTCCCGATTTACCTTTTGAATTTGCCTGCTTAGTGGTAACAAGAATTATTTCCATTATTGATGAACATACTGTTTGTACCGATTTAGGCCATAAAGCAGTGGCTGCAGAAAACCCCATGCCTAGGGTCCATTTTTTAAATGCACCCAATGTAGAGCCAATAGGACAAAGTGAAGAGCATTTGGTGGTAAAAGTACAAGACGCTTCAAACTATAAAGTAGGAGATGTTTGGTACGGAGTGCCTGTGCATATTTGTCCTACAGTGGCATTGTATGATACTGCTATTATTGTAAATGATAATAAAGTAGTGGACAATTGGGAAGTAGTGGCAAGGAAAAGAAAAATTACTATTTAATCAATAGCCATCCAATATGTTTATAATTGATGCTCATTTAGATTTAGCCATGAATGCCATGGAGTGGAATCGAGATTTGAGAAAATCTGTTTTGGAATTAAGGCAATTGGAAAAAGGCATGACGGATAAGCCCGACAGAACCCATGGTACTGTTTCACTTCCACAACTTAGACAAGGAAATATTGGATTAGTAGTTGCTACTCAAATTGCAAGAGTAGAAACAGCTGGCACTGGTATTAAAGGTTGGCAAACAGCAGAACAAGCTTGGGCGCATACACAAGGCCAATTAGCATGGTACCAGGCCATGGAAGCCGAGGGCGAAATGTTTCAAATAAAAAATAAGCAAGCATTAGAGGCGCATTTATTATTATGGAATAATGGTTTGCCGAATGATAAAAAACCAATTGGATATATTCTTAGTTTAGAAGGCGCCGATTCATTAGTAAATATTGATTACTTACATACAGCATATAATTACGGACTGCGTGCAGTAGGACCTGCACATTATGGCCCTGGCAGGTATGCCCATGGCACCAATGCAACTAGTAAATTAAATGAACAGGGCAAGGCATTAATAAAAGAGATGGACTCTTTAAATATGATTTTAGATGTTACGCATTTATGTGATGAAGCATTTTGGGAAGCACTTGAAATATTTAACGGTACTATTTGGGCCAGTCATCATAATTGTAGGTCACTAGTGAATCATAACCGACAACTCAGTGATGATATGATTAAAGCACTCATTCAAAAAAAGGCAGTTATTGGTGCCGCTTTTGATGCTTGGATGATAGTACCTAATTGGGAAAGAGGTGTCTCTACTCCAACAAATACAAATTGTAATCTTGAGAAAATAATTAATCATATAGATCATATATGCCAATTAGCAGGAAATACGAATCATATTGGCATCGGATCTGATTTAGATGGCGCCTTTGGTAAAGAGCAGTGTCCTTATGACATTGAGACCATTTCAGATTTACAAAAATTACCCAACTTACTTTTGAAGCGTGGTTATTCGGAGCAGGATTGTGAAAAAATCATGCATGGCAATTGGCTAGGCTTATTGAAAAAAGCAGTTTAAAGTACTAGGTTTTAAAATTTTCTACCTATTTAGAGCCCAAATTTTCATTAAATTTTTTATTTATATAAATAAATCATAATATATAAAAAAATCATTTATATCTATAAATTAGAATAATACATAGTTTGTTTACATTTTATTAAAGATTTGTTAACTATTATTTAACAAAGGTAGAAATAAGTCGTAGCTTACCAGCTAAGCAAATTAAAATTTAAGCAAATGAAGAAAATTCTATCCTCGCTCTTCTTAGCTGTTTTATGCAGTTTGATTACAGCAAATGCCCAAGTTCGTTCAGTAACCGGTACGGTGAAAGATGATAAAGGCGTAGCTGTATCTTATGCAACAGTTAAAGTAAAGGGCCAAGCCTCAGCTGTAGTGGCTGATGAACAAGGTAACTTCAAAATTAATGCTGCTGCAAACGCAACTTTGCAAGTAAGTGCCACTGGTTTCGCTTCAACAGAAGTGAGAGCAACTGCAACTACCTTAAGCATTACTTTGAATCGTCAAGCAGATGAGCTTGAAGACGTAGTAGTTACCGCACAAGGTATCCGCAAGAAATCAAAAGAAATCGGGTATTCTTATGCTAAAGTTACAAGTGAAGAAATTACAGTAGGTCGCTCACCTCAGTTAACACAAGCCCTTGCGGGTAAGGTTTCTGGTTTGGCTGTCTATACTGTGAATAACAGCGTTGACCCTGCAGTGAAAGTGGTTTTACGTGGTTATCGTTCACTAACTGGAAACAACGAAGCCTTAGTAGTTATTGATGGTATGCAAACTACCGCAACTGCTTTAGCCCTTATCAATCCTGTTGATGTTGAAAACGTGTCTGTCCTTAAGGGTGGTCAAGCGGCAACATTATATGGTTCTGCGGGTGTAAACGGTGCCTTAGTTATTACCACTAAACAAGGTTCAAAAGGAAAATTAAAAGTTGCTTACTCCAACACCACCAACTTTGAACAAGTAAGTTTCTTGCCTGCTTTTCAAAATAAATATGGTTCTGGTTCTGCATACTATCCTATTTCTTATGGCCAAGCTGGTTATGATCCTAGTGCTGTAAACCGTTCCAAAGCAAACTGGCGTTCATATGAAAACCAACAATTTGGTGACGCTTATGATGGAAGTAAACGTATTGCAGGTCGTAGGTTAGAAGATGGATCTGCTTTGATCGTACCTTATGCAGACGTTGCAAACGTTCGAAGAAATAGCTTCGATATGGGTACATCTCAAAATCATCAAGCTAGTTTCCAAGGTGGTGACGAAACATCTAGTTATTACTTATCAGTAGAGAATAATAAAATCAATGGAATTATTCCTGGTGATTTAAGTGATAGAACAGGTGTTCGTGTTAAATCAACTAAGGAATATGGCAAAATCTCTACCAGCTTCAATGCTGCATTAACACAAGCTTATTATGATAGAACAAATTCAGATTTTCAAAATGATGTTATCAATACAGCTTCTTGGGTAGATTTAACGACGATGAGAAACTGGAGAACAAATCCTTTTGCGAATCCAAATGGTTACTATAATGACTATTATAATAACCCTTATTTTAATAAAGATATTCAGCGTGCAAAATATAAAGATGCCAACATTTCTGGAAACTTCGATATCACTTATCGTGCGCTTCCTTGGTTGCAAATTTATAACAGATTAGGAATTATGAATAACTCTCGTACTGGTAAAAACACTACTGAGAAGTTTAATTATACCGACTGGGCTAAGTATGATGCAGATATTCCTGCACCATGGCAGAGTTATGATGACTATCCTGGTATCTACCGTGCTATCGGTGATGTCTTAGGTGGTGTATCTGATTATTCATCTACAGAGAACGTAGTCAACAATGAATTCCAATTACGTATTCAAAAAGATATCGCAAATGTTCAAAACAAATTGACTTTAGGTTATAGTATCTACCAACGCTATACGAAAGCAATCTCTGTTTCTTCAAGTTCAATTGTGGTACCAGATGTGTATAACGTAGCTAACAGACAAGGTAACTTAGGGGGTGGTGAATCAAATACTACAGAACGTAGATTTGGTTACTACGCCGATATGAACACGAATTTGAAAAACATGGAGTGGTTAAATTTAAACTTGACTGCTCGTTATGATGCAACCTCTCGTTTCTTCAAACAAACAAGAGCCGCAGATCAATATTCTTATTTGTATTATGGAGCTGCCTTAGCCTTTGTTGTAACAGACGCCTTTCCTGGTTTAAAGAGCAATACTTTGAGCTATGCTAAATTGCGTACTTCTTATAACAAAAACGGTAATGACAATATTCCTTTATATGGTTTAGATCTTTCTTACAATAACGGTTCGAATTTTCCTTATGGAAACAACGTAGGTTTATCAGTAGGAAATACTTTACCTGATGCTAATTTAACACCAGAGTTTGTTACCGCTATGGAAATAGGTGCTGAGTTAAGTATGTTTAAAAACAGAGTAAACTTAGACGTTTCTTGGTACAAGCAAAATTCAATTGGTCAAGTATTAACAGTAAAAGTACCTAATTCGACAGGTTTCTCTAACTTGTTAATTAACGTAGGTCAAGTAGACAACTGGGGTTATGAAGCAGACTTAAAAGTGCAAGTCTTACGCGAGACTAAAATCAAATGGGATGTGAATCTTAGATATTCATTCAACGACAACAAAGTGGTTGATTTATTCCCTGGTATTAAAGAATTCGCTTATGGTGGATACTCTTACGCTACTTCAAACGTTATCTTAGGAGAACGTTTCCCTATACTTAAAACCAATGGTTATTATTATTCAAAAGATGGTTCTGGTATGAGAAGAATAAATCCTGCAACTGGTTATCCAGTTCAAAATACAGCTCTTTCTGCTCGCGGTGGTACATTGCCTCGTGATATGGTGGGATTAGGTTCTACTTTCACTTACAATGATTTCCGTCTAGCATTTAACTTTGAATACCGTGGTGGAAACGTAATGTATTCTGACCTTGGTCGTCAAATGACCTTCACAGGTTCTGGTGCTTGGACTTCAGATAGAACAGACCAAATCTTCCAAAATTCTTATTATATAGATGCAGCTTCTGGAAAAGATGTAGCCAATACAACGATTAAAGTTCGTGAACCAGAGTATGCACTTTGGGTAAACAACTACCGTTTGATTTCTGAGAACTTCGTTACGCCAGCCTGGTTTATTAAATTAAGAGATGTTAATTTATCGTATACACTACCTAGCGCAATGGTTAAGAAAACAAAAGTTTTCAGCGCAGCTAACGTAGCATTATACGGTAGAAACTTATTCACCATTATTGACAGCAAAAACCAATTTACTGACCCAGAGTTCAGTTATACAGCAGGAAACGGTTCAGGTATTTCTAATACCTTGCAAACGCCTCCAGTTCGTCAATTTGGTGTTAATATAAATTTTGTTTTTTAATAACCACACACTAAAACATTAGATATGAAACTAAATAAATTATATATCGCTGCGTTTTTGGTACTTGTGGGAACAGGTTGTAAAAAAGACTATCTCGATGTCAATACCAACCCTAACTCACTTCCAACCGCAACACCTGCATACGTTTTAGCGAATGCATTGAACACTTCTGCTGCAAGCATGGTGTCTCCTAATGAAGTAGGTATGTTCTGGTCTGGTCATTGGACTCAATCCAATGGTTATATCATTTCTACTACTTTATTTGCTTATGCCTTTACCAATGGTGATTTTAACTATTGGGATGGCACTTATGATAACCTTTACGATTATCAATATGTAATTGATAATGCTACTAAGTATGATCAAGAATATTTAAAAGGTCCTGCAAAAGTAATGAAGGCTTATAACTACCAAAAATTGGTAGACTTATATGGCAATATTCCATTTTCAGAAGCTTTAAAAGGGGTGAGCAGCTTAGCACCAAAATTTGATGATCAAAAAGCGGTTTACGAAGGCTTGATTGTTTTATTAGATGATGCTATTAAGGACTTAAAAGCAAATGCTTTTGCAAGCACTTACTCAGGTTCTGATATCGTTTTCAAAGGAAGCAATGCTAGTTGGATCAAATTCGCGAACTCTATGAAATTGCGTATTTTAATGCGTCAGTCAAGAGTAAGCGGAAGAGATGCTTATATCACTGCTGAGATTAACAAAATCGTCACTGAAGGTTCTGGTTTTATTACTGGAGCTGAAGTAGGTTCAAACCCTGGTTATGTTGCTTCTGCTGGTCAAATTAACCCAATCTATAACCAATACGGTTATACTGAAACAGGTGCTAGAGTAGGTAATAATAACTGGCCAAGAATTACCGATTTCATGGTAACGGAATTGCTTAAAAATTCAGATACTTTTCGTTTAAAGCGTTTTGCTTATGCGCCAGGTAATGAAGATTTAGCGAATCCAGGTGTGAGTGTTAAGCCTGAAATTGCAGCTAACTATATTGGTATACCTTTTGGTTCAAGTTCAGGATATTTACCTGGAGCTAGTTCTGCAGTAGGTCCAGTATTATTAGTAAGAGGACAATACAACAGACCTATTGTTCTTATGACTGCAGCTGAAGTTCAATTCTGTTTAGCAGAAGCGAAACAACGTTATGGTTCTGCTGTAAGCTTAACAGGAACAGCTCAAGCCTATTACGAAGAAGGAGTAAAACAAAACTTCCGCGCTATTGGAGCAAGCACAAATAATGTGACTGCTTTAGTAACTAATGGTATGGAAGATTGTGATTTCACTGCCTCTACTAATAAATTAAATACTATTGCTTACCAAAAATGGGTAGCACTTGGTTATTTCAATGGATTAGAAGCATGGTCTGAGTATCGTAAGAATAACTATCCAGTTACTCCTAACTCTAAGAACTATGTAGGTACAGCTCGTCCATTACGTTTATGGTATCCTGGAACTGAATTAGGTTCTAATGGTGCGAACGTAAATGCACAAGGAACAATCGATCCTTTAGCTACACGTATTTTCTGGGATGTTGACTAGTGTATAGTTAGCTTACTAGTTAAGATATAAAAAACCCTCTGCCGAATTCGGTAGAGGGTTTTTTTATGAGTGGATTTTTTTTGAATATTAACTTTTTACTATAGTTAGTATTGAACTAGTATTCTTTTTTAGATACTTAGTTATTTAACTACCTCTCCTTCAATCACTAATTCTGTTACTGCTTTTTCACCTGCAAACTTAATAGAGACTCTTTTTTTAAACAGACCTTCATTAGGTGCGGTATAAGTTACTTTAATGGTTCCTTTCTGCCCTTTCAAAACAGGGCTTTGATTATACTCGGGTTGAGTACATCCGCATTCTGCAGTGGCAAGTTCAATTACGGCAGGTTTAGCCCCTTCATTGGTATAGCTGAAAATAACAGATTTATGAATGCCCTTTTTTATTTTGCCATAATTATAGCTAGTTTGATTGAACTTGACAGCTGATTGTGCAAAACTAGTGGCTGCAAATAATAAACTTAGAATGAGTAATCTGGTTTTCATGGTATAAGGTTTTAGGGTAATTGTTTGTTTGATTTTTACTGCCTTTTTGCCCAAATAGGCTTACGAATTTATTGAATTTTCACTAATTAGCTGATTTTAGTTATGAATGTACTTTTTATGCATTCTGACCCCTATTTTTGTCTAATGGAATCCACCCTTGAAGCTGTATCTGCCCAAGACATGCTCTCTTTTGAGGCATTTCGGAACTCCGTTATTGCCGACTATAAATTGGCCATAATGAGTAGGGAAGTAAGCTTATTAGGAAGAAGGGAAGTATTAACAGGGAAGGCCAAGTTTGGTATTTTCGGAGATGGTAAAGAAGTAGCACAAATTGCGCTATCCAAATTTTTTCAAAAAGGCGATTTTAGAAGCGGTTATTACAGAGACCAAACATTTATGTTTGCTTTAGGGGTGTCCAATGTCGAAGATTATTTTTCACAATTATATTCCGATGTGCACAATGATCCCTTTAGTGGCGGTAAAAATATGAATGCGCATTTTGCTACAGCCTTTGTCAATGAAAAGGGAGATTGGAATGAATTAACGCAAAGCTATAATGTATCTGCAGACATTGCACCTACCGCAGGACAAATGATGCGTGGTCTAGGTTTAGCCTTTGCATCTAATTGTTTTAGAAATGCAAAAAACAAAGAGCCCTTTAAACATTTAAGTAATAATGGTAATGAAGTTTGTTTTTGTACCATTGGCGATGCTAGTACTTCTGAAGGACATTTTTGGGAAGCCATAAACGCAGCCGGCGTTTTACAAGTACCCTTAGCTGTTTTTGTGTATGATGATGGCTATGGTATTTCTGTACCTATTTCTTTACAAACTACCAAGGGATCTATTTCTGAAGTATTGAAAGGTTTTCAAAAAGAAAAAAATACCAACGGAATAAAAATTTACACAGTAAAGGGCTGGGACTATGCAGCCTTATGTGAAACCTTTGAAGAAGGTATTCGATATACTAGAGAGACGCATACACCCGTTGTATTTCATGTGCAAGAATTAACACAACCACAAGGCCATTCTACTAGTGGTAGTCATGAAAGATACAAGCCACTAGAAAGATTAGAATGGGAAAGAAATTGGGATTGCAATAAGCAAATGAGAGAATGGCTTATTGCCAATGAGTTGGCAACGGATGAAGTATTACAAGAAGTTGAAAATACAGCAAAGCAATTAGTGCGTGCCGATAAATTAGCAGCTTGGGAAAAATATATTGCTCCGATTAAAGAAAAAATAAAAGAAGCGGTTGTATTAGTACAAGAAGGTTTAAACGAAACGGATTTAAATACCTCGAATATTTTTTTACAAGAATTAGTACAAAGTAAAGAGCCTTTAAAAAGAGATATTTTTAGAACTGTTAATTTAATATTGGAAAAAATTCCAACACATGCCAATAAATTGGCGATTCAATCTTTTCTAAGAAAATACAATGAGCTAGAAGCGCCTTTTTATAGTAAGCATTTATACAACGAAGGTCCTAAGAGCGCACTCAATGTTTCAGTAGTGGATGCTGAATATGCGAAGGAGGCTGAAACCATTAATGGCTATGAAGTATTGAATCATTATTTTGATAAATTATTTGAAGAAAATCCTAAGGTCTATGCTTTTGGAGAAGACCTAGGTGGAATTGGAGATGTGAACCAAGGTTTTGCTGGCCTTCAAAATAAACATGGTATCGATAGAATTTTTGATACCGGTATAAGAGAACAGTCTATTATGGGACAGGCGCATGGTATGGCACTTCGTGGTTTAAGACCTATTGCTGAAATTCAATACTTGGATTATTTATTATATGGGCTTCAAACATTGAGTGATGATATTGCCACTATTCATTATCGTAGTAATGGTATACAAAGTAGTCCAGTGATTATTAGAACAAGAGGACACCGTTTAGAAGGTATATTTCACAGTGGTTCACCCATGGGCGTTATTGTAAATGCATTGAGAGGTATGTTTGTTTGTGTGCCCAGAAATATGGTGCAAGCAGTGGGTATGTATAATACCTTATTAAAAGGGAACGACCCTGCTTTATTAATTGAGTGTTTGAATGGCTACCGTTTAAAAGAAAAAATGCCTTCGAATATTACTGAATTTACAGTACCCTTAGGCAAGCCTGAAATTTTAAAAGCAGGAGAGGATGTAACGATTGTATCTTATGGTTCAACTTTAAGAATTGTAGAAGACGCTGCTGCTAGATTATTAACCATGGGTATTGATTGTGAAATTATAGATGTACAAACTTTATTACCCTTTGATATTAATCATCAAATAGTGGCTTCCTTAAAGAAAACCAATAGAATTTTATTTGTAGATGAAGATGTGCCAGGGGGCGCAAGTGCTTATATGTACCAACAGGTAATTGAAATACAAGGAGGCTATCGTTGGTTGGATGTAGCCGCACGCACACTCAGTTCAAAAGCACACCGTCCTGCATTTGGTAGCGATGGAGATTATTTTTCTAAACCTAATACGGAGGAAATAATAAATGTCATCAATGAAATGATGGCTGAATAAATGAGAGAGTAGTTGAGTGAATAGCTTAGACTAAGCTATTGATACTAAGAAAATCTAATCTAATCTAATACTGCGTGTTTCTAGATAAATTATAGCCCTCTAGTTTCTGCGTTTGTTCTACCGATCCCAATCTAAATTTTACCGCTAGCTTTGTTCTTTTTTCCAATAACCTTTCAGTGTTGCAAAAAAATCCTGTTTTGGTGGTATAGTAATTGGGCGCCAATTTTAAATCTGCACTAAGACTATAATAGTTGGGTTTCAATTGGCTAGTATCTTTTATGATTGGTAAAAGAAAGCCTGCTAATAATATGGTTTGAATAATTCGCATATTTCGATTACCCCATATTATGGAAAACTTTGTTCACGTCTTCGTCTTCTTCCAAGCGTTCAATTAATTTACTAATATCCTCAGCTTGTTCATCGGTAACAGGTACCGTGGTGGTTGGAATCCACTCTAGCTCTGCACTAATGGGTTGAATATTTTTATCTTCTAATGCTTTTTGTAAATTTCCAAAATCGGTGAAGGCGCAACGAAGTACAATAATTGAATTTCCATTATCATCATTACTTTCTCCTAATTCATCTAAGCCGTGATCAATTAAATCTAATTCAAGGTCGTCCATATTTAAACCATCTGGTTTTAAATTAAACACACCCATTTTTTTAAATTGAAAACTTACACTTCCTGAATTACCCAATGTGCCATGACCTTTATTGAAATGACTTTTTACATTCGCCACGGTTCTTACATGGTTATCGGTAGCTGTTTCTACTAATAAAGCCACACCATGGGGTGCATACCCTTCGTATAAAATTTCTTCGTAGTTGCTAGTGTCTTTTCCCATGGCTCTTTTAATAGCCGCTTCCACACGATCCTTGGGCATACCTACGCTTCTTGCATTCTGGTAACATCTTCTTAAGGCAGGGTTGTCATCTGGGTTAGGGCCACTTGCTTTTACAGCAATGACTATTTCTTTACCTATGCGGGTAAACTGCTTTGCCATACGATCAAATCTTTTGAACATGGTGGCTTTTCTAACTTCAAATATTCTTCCCATAGTTGTATGTATTAAGAGTTGCAAAAATAAGAAAAAAAAGTCCCCCCGAGTAATCGAGAGGACTTTTCTAATTTATGCTGAAATAAAATTAATCATTCAATTTACTATGTTTACGACTGTAAACGAAGTAAACCACTAGGCCTAAAGCCATCCAGGCAAAGGCTACTTTCAATGTTTGCGCATCTAAGGCAAAGATCATCGCTAAGCAGATAACCGCTCCTAAAATAGGTACCAATGGTACTAATGGCGTTTTAAATGGACGATCCATATCTGGTGATTTACGTCTTAATATCCAAATACCTAAACTCACTAATACGAAGGCAAATAGGGTACCAAAAGAGGTTAAATCACCTGCCACATTACCTGGTACGAATGCGGCAAATCCTCCAACGAAAATAAATAAAATCCAGTTTGATTTATACGGCGTTCTAAACTTAGGATGTAAGTCGGAGAATATTTTTGGAAGTAATCCGTCATTGGCCATTGAATAGAATACGCGTGATTGACCCATTAACATTACTAAAATAACAGAACTAAATCCTGCTAAAATAGCAACTGTTACAGCAGTGGCTAACCAGCCATAGCCTGTCATATAAGTTGAAATTGCATAAGCAACAGAAGCTTCGCGACCTTTTAGTGGATCAACGAAATCTTTCCAGTTAGCAACCCCAGTTAATACGTGACCAAATAAGATGTATAAAATAGTACAAACTACTAATGAACCTAAAATACCAATAGGCATATCTCTTTTAGGATTTTTTGCTTCTTGTGCCGCTGTAGATACTGCATCAAAACCAATGAAAGCAAAAAACACAATTGCCGCACCACCTAATACACCACCCCAGCCATGTTTGAATACGCTAGAGTAGTCTGCAATGACTTTACCAGAGGCGTCAATTACTGGTGGTTGGTTAGCAGGAATTAAATAAGGGGTATGATTTTCTGGACGAATAAACTGCCAGCCTAAAATAATAAACAATACAACAATGGCTACTTTAATAAATACAATAATGGCATTGACTACAGCAGACTCTTGTGTTCCTTTAATTAATAATAAGGTTAACAATAATAATATTACTAGTGCGGGCGCATTCATAAAACCATGATGAAGAACGCCAGCTGAATCGGTGACACTTTCGAGCGGAGAGTGGCTCCATTCATAAGGTATGGCTCCTCCCAGCAGCTTGTTTAAATATTCACTCCAAGCAATAGAAACGGTGGCAGCACCTAATGCATATTCCATAATTAATGCCCATCCAATAATCCAAGCAACTGTTTCTCCCATGGTTACATAAGAGTAGGCATAAGCACTACCTGAAATAGGAATCATGGCAGCAAATTCTGCATAACATAAACCTGCAAAAGCGCAACCTACGGCTGCTACTATAAAAGATAAAGTAACGCCTGGTCCTGCAGCTTGTCCTGCAGCAGCGGCAGTTCTTACAAATAAGCCTGCTCCAATGATGGCACCCACGCCAAGAGCCACTAAATTACCAGCACCTAAAGTGCGCTTTAATCCTTTGCCTCCATCATCTGCCTGAGCTAACATGGCGGACAAATCTTTCTTTCTAAATAAACTCATAAATAATTGGTTTGTTGTGGTTTCAATTTATCTTGGAAAATAGCACTTTTTTTGCAAAATCAGGCTATAATTTCAAGGAAAATGGCCCTTTTTTTTGCTTATTTTTTTAACACTTAAGTCTTATATTGCAGTAATTACTATCGCATGAAAAAATCGAATAAACTTACTATTTACATTGTTATTGCCATGATTGCTGGGGCTATTCTAGGCTATTATATTCACGAAAATTATAATGAAGAGACTATTGCTTCTTTTTCTAAAAACAGCAAATTATTAACGACCATTTTCTTGCGATTGGTGCAAATGATTATTGCCCCACTTGTGTTTAGTACTTTGGTAGTGGGTATTGCAAAATTAGGCGACTTAAAAACAGTAGGTCGTGTGGGGGGTAAGGCCATGTTATGGTTTATTACTGCATCGCTTGTGAGTTTGTTAATTGGACTGGTGCTAGTAAATATTTTTAAACCAGGAGAAGGCATAGCACTAAGCAATGCCGATACTAGCGGTGCCAAGGATTTACTGGGGAACACGAAGTCCTTTAGTTTAATCAATTTTGTAGAACATGTTTTTCCAAAAAGTATGTTTGAGGCCATGTCTAATAATGAAATATTGCAAATTGTTATTTTCAGTATTTTCTTTGGAGTAGCAGCAGCTGCTATTGGAGATGCTGCCAAAGGTTTTATCAAAGCATTAGAAACTGTTTCGCATATTATTTTAAAAATGGTGGGCTATGTGATGAACTTTGCCCCACTGGGTGTTTTTGGCGCTATTGCTGCAGTTATTGCAAGTAAGGGCTTAGCCATTTTTGCTTTTTATGGTAAATATTTATTATACTTTTTAATGGGTATTGGGGTGCTATGGATTTTCTTATTAGGGGTTGGATTTTTAGTTTTAGGCAAAAGAGTTCCTTCTTTATTAAGACATATAACTTCTCCCTTAGTAATTGCTTTTAGTACCACTAGTAGTGAGGCGGTATTTCCTAAATTATCTGAAGAGTTAGTGCGCTTTGGTTGTAAGGACAAAATTGTTTCTTTTATTCTTCCATTAGGTTATTCTTTTAATTTAGATGGAAGTATGATGTATATGACTTTTGCAAGTTTGGCCATTGCACAAGCCTATGGTGTTCATATAGATATTCCTACTCAGTTAACCATGCTGCTTGTATTAATGTTAACCAGTAAAGGTATTGCAGGTGTGCCGCGTGCTTCTTTAATAGTTGTCACTGCTACATGTGCTATGTTTAATATTCCTCCAGAAGGCATTGCTTTAATTCTACCTATCGATCATTTTTGCGATATGTTCCGTTCTACTACCAATGTACTTGGTAATAGCTTAGCTACCACTGTGGTGAGCAAATGGGAAGGTGCACTTGAAAATCCGGCGCAAGCTTAAAAATTATATTTGATGATTACATTATTAGAAGCGTTTCATTGGAGCCAATTATTACAACCTCAATATTATATTGAAAACGGAGGGCTTTGGCTATTATTATTTGTGGTGTTTGCAGAAACCGGTTTATTCTTTGGTTTTTTCTTACCCGGAGACAGCTTGCTTTTTGTAGCGGGTATTTATAGTGCGCCACTAGCTGCCCAAATTTTTGCAAGTGATAATGAATGGCTTAATTTATTTATTATATTTTCTTTTATCTCAGTGGCTGGTATCTTAGGCAATTATGTGGGCTATCAAATTGGCAGTAAGGTGGGCCCCGCTATGTATGATTGGAAAGAGAATCTCTTTTTTAAGAAAAAATATTTAGCACAGGCCCAAGCTTTTTATGAAAAACATGGAGGGCGTGCTATTGTAATTGCTAGGTTTATTCCTATAATAAGAACATTTGCGCCTATTGTGGCAGGCATTGTTAAAATGGATAAGGCTAAGTTTACTTATTTTAATGTGGTAGGTTGCTTGGCTTGGGTAGCTTCGATGCTTTGTGCTGGACATTTTTTACAATCTTATATTTTAAATCAATTTCAATTCGATTTAAAAAAGCATTTAGAAATAATTGTATTAGTTATTGTATTTGTAACAACCGCACCTGTTATTTTTCAAGTCATTAAACATAGGGCTCAAAAATAAAGAAGAAGGCTATAAAATTAAAAGCATATGACCTCAGATAAAAAAGTATCAATATTCTCTTTACCTGTTATTGTAGCAGCACTTGGTTACTTCGTTGATATTTACGATTTATTATTATTTACGATTGTTAAAAAAACAAGTATGCTGGGTGTAGGTGCTACAGAAGCCACACTTTTAGTAGATAGTACGCGTGTGATCAATTGGCAAATGACGGGCCTTTTATTAGGGGGCATTATTTGGGGTGTTCTCGCTGATAAAAAGGGAAGGTTAAGTGTACTTTTTGGTTCTATCATTTTATATTCTACCGCCAATTTTGCAACTGGTTTTGTGACTACTGTAGACCAATATGCATGGGCTAGATTTATTGGTGGTTTAGGATTAGCTGGCGAGCTCGGTGCCGGTATTACGCTAGTAAGCGAACTCCTTCCAAAAAATAAAAGGGGTATTGGTACGTCTCTTGTTGCGGGTATTGGACTCTTTGGTGCAGTAGCTGCTTACTTTACCTATCAGTACACACAGGATTGGCGCCTTTGTTACAAAATTGGTGGTGTGCTTGGTATTTGCCTTTTACTTTTACGTGTTAAAGTAGCGGAGTCAGGTATGTTTGCTACAGCAAAAGCTTCCGAAGTTGTAAAAGGAAATTTTTTCATGCTCATTAATAATGGTAAGCGGTTTAAAAAATATCTTGTTGCTATTTTAATTGGGTTGCCTACCTGGTATGTAATAGGCATATTGCTTAATCAAAGTGATCGTTTTGGGAAAGCCATGTTTGCAAGCACCACTATCGACTCTGGAAGAGCCATTATGTTTGGATATGTAGGTATCTCCGTTGGTGATATTGTAATTGGACTCATAAGTCAGTATTTTAAGAGTCGAAAAAAAGCATTGCTTTTATTTTATGGCTTTACGCTGCTTGGTTTAATCTTATATTTTAGCGGTTTCAATAATTCGGATACCACCATGTATTTAATTGCCCTATGGCTTGGCTTTAGTACTGGCTTTTGGGCCATATTTGTAACCATGGGTGCCGAGCAGTTTGGTACCAATTTAAGGGCTACGGCAGCCACCACCATTCCTAATATGGTAAGGGGTGCGCTTCCTTTAATTAATATGTTGTTTTTAGATTTATTTCAAAAATCATGGCAGTGGTCCATTGTATATAGCGGCATAGTAACGGGTGTTATTGTTATGTCCGTTGCTTTTATAGCTTACACTTTTACCGAAGAAACATTCCATAAAGACTTGGATTATATGGAACTGGACTAATTAAATAATTCCCTCAATGAAATTTTTATTTATCCGTTTTTCTTCTATTGGTGATATTGTTTTAACCACGCCGGCGATTCGCTGCGCTAAAAATCAAATACCGGGTGTTGAAATACATTTTTTAACCAAGCTTTCTATGAAAGATTTGGTGATAGGCAATCCGAACATAGATCATTTCCATTTTCTAGATGATAATATAGACCAGACGATTGCTGGTTTAAAAGAAATACCCTTTGATTATATTATAGACTTGCACCATAATATTAGAACTTGGAAAATTAAAAAAGCCTTAGGGGTCCCTGCATTTTCTTATAAAAAATTGAGCCTGCAAAAATGGTTGTATGCAAAACTGAAACTTAATTTTTTACCCAATACCCATGTTTGCGATAGGTATATTGATACCCTTCAATATTTCAAAGTAAGTAATGATGGCAAAGGCTTAGATTATTTTTTCCCAAAGGACTATAGTTTTAAAGCAGCTAATTTACCTACAAGCCATCAGGCGGGTTTTATTGCTTTTGTAATTGGGGCTTCTTATTTTAATAAAAAAATGCCTGTACAAAAATGGATTGAACTTGCAAAGCAAGTTAATAAACCCATAGTGCTTATTGGAGGCAAGCAGGACGCGGCGAGCGCTAATGAAATAGCAGCTGCGGTTCCCAATTTTATTTATAATGCGACAGGCAAATATGATTTAAAGGAATCGGCTAGTATTATTCAAATGGCCCAAGTGGTGGTTTCACACGATACTGGCTTTTTGCATGTAGCTGCTGCCTTTAATAAACCTACTATTACTATTTGGGGTGCAACTAGTCCGGCCTTACAATTTGAAGCTTATTATCCGGCTGACGCTAAAACTCCTCATTATAATTCAATAGTGCCTAACTTAAATTGCCAACCTTGTTCGAAGCAAGGGGAGAGTAAATGTCCACAAGGTCATTTTGCTTGTATGCGACTACAAAATATGAATACCATCGCCACTAAGGCAAATGAGTTTTATAAGGCGGTATAAAAAAAGCCTTCTACAATAAAGTAGAAGGCTTTTGTATAAATAATTACGAGTTTATTATAATGTTTTTAAAACATCATTCATACTTCTTACAGCGTCTGCGCTTTTGTTAAAGGCTGCTTGTTCATCTGCAGATAAATCCATGGCAACAATTTTCTCCCAACCATTCTTGCCAATCACTACAGGAACACCTAAACAAATATCTTTTTGTCCATATTCGCCATTCAAGCTTACGCAACATGTAAATAATTTCTTCTCATCTCTTACAATACTTTCTACAAGGGCTGCCCCTGCTGCACCTGGTGCATACCAAGCAGAAGTGCCTAATAATTTAGTAAGAGTTGCACCGCCCACCATGGTATCATTTACTATTTTTTCTTGTGCTGCTGCATCTAAAAATTGAGTAACCGGAATGCTATTCCAAGTTGCATGCTTAATTAAAGGAATCATTGTAGTATCTCCGTGTCCACCTACAACAATGGCATTTATGTCAGCAGGGCTGCAATCTAAAGTAGTGCTTAATTGATATTTGAAACGAGCACTATCTAAAGTACCACCCATACCAATAATTCTATTCTTAGGTAAACCAGTAGATTGTAAAGCTAAATAAGTCATCGTGTCCATTGGATTACTAATAACAATAATTATAGCATTAGGAGAATGCTTTAATATATTCTCACAAACGCCTTTTACAATACCTGCATTCGTGCCAATTAATTCTTCACGCGTCATACCTGGCTTACGAGGTAAACCAGAAGTAATAACTACTACATCAGAATTTGCTGTTTTGCTGTAGTCGTTTGTGCTTCCACTAATTTTTGTATCAAAACCTAATAAAGCAGCGGTCTGCATCATATCCTGTGCCTTGCCTTCTGCAAATCCTTCTTTAATATCTAATAAGACTAATTCTTGGGCTAATTCTTTGCGGGCAATATTGTCTGCGCATGTTGCACCTACTGCTCCTGCGCCCACTACGGTAACTTTCATATAATGTAATTTTTATTTAAGTGTTTTATTTTTACGGGACAAAGTTAGTTATTTACCTTCTATTATTTTAATCAATTCGAAAACATCTGCCCCTTCTTCATATACTTTTAACAATACCCCTTTTTTGTATAGTGCCATAAAGGGCGTCATTCTTGGACGGTAAAAAGTAGGTAGGGTAAAATTAGGGTCACGGCCAATAATTACATTGGGCTTATTTACTAAATTGTACTTAGCAGCAAATTTCTTGATTGATTCCATATCGCGGTAGCTATCCCAAATAAACAATACGTTTTTAAACTTATCTGCATACTTATTAATGTCACCTGCCTCTTTTTCACAATGAGGACAGTCTGGGCTAAAAATAATAATGCAAGTGAAAGGATAAGTAGGCATTTGCTTATTCGTAATTTCCTTGCCATTCACTGAAGTAATAGAGAAGGGAGGAATTTTATTATTCTTTAAATAGGGAGCGCCTGGATCACCGCTTATTTGAGCCTCCAATTGACTTATAAGTAAAAAACTAAGTAGGGTTGCAAAAATGTGTTTCATACTATGATTTTAAGGTTTGTTTATTTTGGAATTTTAATGAATTGTCTTGATTAAATTATTGAGAGGGGTTGGATTGCATGCGCATGGCCTTGGCATCTTGTAAAAAATCAGAAGCGAAAATAAAATCATTGAGTAGTTTATTCTGGCTGTAAATAATGTCTTTATTAGAGCCTTCCCATTCTTTTTTGCCTTGGTGCAAATAAATAATATGATTCCCTATTTCCATTACACTATTCATGTCATGGGTAACTACAATGGTAGTGATATTGAATTCAACCGTTAGCTCTTCAATGAGTTTATCAATAACCATCGATGTCTGAGGATCTAAGCCTGAGTTGGGTTCATCACAAAATAAATACTTGGGTTTCATCACTAAGGCGCGTGCTAATCCTACTCTTTTTTTCATTCCACCACTTAATTCAGCAGGAAATTTATTATTCACGCCTTCTAATTTTACACGGGCTAAAATTTCGTTTACTTTTATTTTTTTCTCCTCGACAGGCAAGTTAGAAAACATATCTAAAGGAAATTTTACATTGTCTTCCACCGTTAAAGAATCAAATAAAGCATTGCCTTGAAAGAGCATACCCAGGTTCTGTCTTAAATCTTTTCGCTCTTCTTTGTCCATCTTAGACAAATGCATTTTATCGAATATTATTTCACCCTTGTCGGCTTTTAATAAATCGACAATGCATTTTACTAGAACCGTTTTACCACTTCCGCTAGTGCCTATAATTAAATTACATATACCAGGTTTGAATTGGGCGCTGATATCATCAATGACAACCTTATCCCCAAATTTTTTGCTAATATTTTGTATTTCAATCATGATAATTAGCTTAAAGGTGTTTGTAATCGAAGTAAGTCTTCAAAATTATCGGCCCTGCTAATTAATGTAGCCTTCCCGTTTTTATATAAAACCTGTGCAGGCTTGTATCTGGCATTATAATTACTAGACATCTCATAACCATAAGCCCCTGCATTAAAAAATACTAAGTAATCGCCTTCTTCAATACTAGCAATAGGGCGGTCCCAGGCAAAGGTGTCGGTCTCGCAAATATTACCTACCACTGCATATTTTTTCAATTCTTTACTAGGAGCGCTACTATTTACAATATGATGGTAGGCATCATAAAACATAGGCCTTATTAAATGGTTTAAGCCACTATTAATACCTGCAAATTCAATATCGCCCGATTTTTTTAAAACATTTACCTGTGTAATAAAATAGCCGGCTTCACTCACTAAATATTTTCCTGGTTCAAACCATGCGGTTAAGTTGCGCCCCATCATAGCCGACAGTTTCTCCATAATTTTATTCACCTCCGCACCCAGCAAAGCAATATCTGTTCCTTTTTCTTCTGGCATATAAGGCACTTTAAAGCCACCTCCAAAATCTAATATATTCACTGTTGGAAAATCGGGTAATAATGCTTCAAACACTTTGGCCGATTGTAAAAACACAGCTACATCTTTAATTTCACTACCTGTATGTATATGTAAAGCAGAAATTTTAATGCCATACTTATTTTGAATATTTTTTAATGCTTCTTTTTCTGTGAAAGGAATACCAAACTTACTTTTATCATGTCCTGTGGAAATTTTTAAATTTCCTCCTGCCATAATATCGGGTCTAATTCTAATACCTACTGGATATCTACCGCCTAAGGCAGCCCCAAATTTTTCTAAATTAGAAAGGCTATCAATATTGACATGCACACCTAAGCTTACGGCTTCCTTTATTTCTTCGAAAGCAACACTATTGCTGGTATATAAAATATTTTCAACATCGAATCCAACATGGATGGCTAATTTAACTTCGTTAATAGAACTACAGTCAATATTGCAGCCTGCCTTTTTAACAAGGTTTAAAATATGAATATTAGTAAGTGATTTGCAAGCATAAAAAAACCGTGTAGACTTATTTGAAAAATGAGTCAATAAATTTTGATATTGGCTTTCAATTTTTTCGCCATGATACAAATACAAAGGCGTGCCATAGGTACTGGCCGCTTTATTAAGCTCTTCGTAAGATATACTTGGATTCATCCCACAAAGATACAATGAGAACTAGGTTCAGTCGTTATAACAAGTGTATAATTTTGAAAAAAAATAGAAGTAAGTACTGTCTGTGATAGCCTAATGAACCGGACTTTCAGGGGTCTCATCTTCCTCGTTAGATTCAGCCTCGTAACCGTCAGTTTCTTCAGGTAAGTTCGGTGTTTCTTCCTCTTCAATTTGTTCTAAAACACTGTTGTCTGTGAAGTCTTCAGGCTTAATGACAGTGGCTTCTACCAATTGATCCGCAAGCACCTCTCTAATTTTTGGTAAGTCATCGGTTGAATTAATACCGAAATAATCCATGAAGTTTTTAGAAGTAGAATATACTAAAGGCTTACCTGGTAAATGCTCGTTACGACCACTAATGGTAATTAATTCCTTCTCTAATAATTTTTGAATAGAATAATCGCTGTTCACACCTCTAATAGCTTCCACTTCACCTTTAGTAATAGGTTGCTTATAAGCAATAATGGCTAAAGATTCTAAAGCCGCATTGGAAAGGCGTTTTAAAAATTTATCTCCATTTAATTGAGCGATGGTTTTATGAAAATCGGGCTTGGTTAAAAACTGCCAGCCACCGCCGCTTTGTTTTAATTCAAAAGGATAAAATTCAGTACTGTATTTTTCTTCAATACCCTCCAAAGCACTCTCCACTTGATCTAAACTAATACGCTCTTCTAAAAATCCAAAAGCATTATTAATAAGTTCGGTAATATCATTCGCATTCAATGCTTTTTCACTTGCAAAAATAAGCGCTTCAATATGAGGTATAATTTGACTAATTTCCATAGGGGTTGGGTCTTAACCGTTTAATGCTGCGGCACCACTTACAATCTCCGTTAATTCGGTTGTAATAGCTGCTTGACGTGCACGGTTATATGATAATTTCAATGATTTTAATAATTCGTTGGCGTTTTCACTTGCCTTATCCATCGCAGTCATTCTTGCACCATGCTCACTTGCATTCGCGTCTAGCACTGCTTTAAATAATTGGGTATTTAAAATTTTAGGCATTAACTCTGCAACCAACACTTCTTTCTGTGGTTCAAAAATAAAATCAGTTTTTTTCTTGTTTCCTTTTTTAGCCAAAGTAGGAATAGGTAAGAAAGCTTCTGCAGTAGGTAATTGAGTGGCAGCATTTTTAAACTCACTGTAAATAATTTCTATCGCATCAAATTCTTTATTTGAAAATGCAGTCATCGCTGCTTTTGCTGCTGTTTGAACATTTTCAAATTTTAAATTCAAGAAAATATCTTTGAAATCGGCATTGGTTTTATATCCTGTTTTGGTTAAACTCTCGTATCCTTTCTTTCCAATATTCCAAATAGTGATATTTTTATTCGCGTATTTTTCAGCAATCGTAGTCTTTGCTAATTTTACTAAGTTGGCATTGTATCCACCGCATAAACCTCTGTCTGAAGTAATCACAATAATTAAAACATTATTCACTGGACGTGTTTCAGCTAAAGCTAAATTCATGTCACCATCCAAGCTTCCAATAATATTGCTTAACATTTCTTGCAACTTACGCGTATAAGGTCTCATTTGAGTGATCGCGTCTTGCGCACGGCGTAATTTAGCAGCACTTACCATTTTCATGGCCTTGGTTAACTGCTGTGTACTCTGTGTACTTTTAATCCTATTTCTTACTTCGTTTAATTGACCTGCCATAGCATTTTTTAGTTTCTGATGTTCAAGTAGAAGCCCCTCTAAATACTAGGGCTCCAAAGGCGAGCAAAGGTATCATTTTTTCGTCCATTTTTCAATTTTAAGGCCATTCATGTTATTTTTTATATTGGACCCCCCTTAAAACCCTCAAACTCACCCCAATTACTTAACTTTGGCACGCCTATTGAGTATAGGAAATAACACAATTATCAAGCAAGAATATGTTGCAAATTATAAGTAAATTATTTGGAGGTTCGAAAAGCGAAAAGGACGTTAAAAAAATAGACCATTTAGTGGCTGTTATTAACGGCCATTTTAATAGCTATAAAGGCCTTTCCAACGATGAATTAAGAGCTAAAACCACTGAATTTAAGGCTAGAATTAAGGCCTATTTAGCCGATACCGATAGTCAAATTGAAGCCCTTCAAGCCGAGGCGGAAGCCCTGCCTATTAGCGATTTTATGGGTAGAGATAGTTTGTATGAGCAAGTGGATTTACTTAAAAAAGAGAAGGACAGCACCTTGGAAAAGGTCCTATGGGACATTTTGCCAGAAGCCTTTGCTGTGGTGAAAGAAGCTGCCCGCAGATTTACCGAAGAAGAGGAGTTGTTGGCAACAGCTACCCAATTGGACAGGGATTTATCTGTCAAAAAAGAATATATCAGTATTAAGGGCGACCAGTCGGTATTCCAAACTACTTGGAAGGCGGCAGGTACACCCATTACTTGGAATATGGTGCACTACGATGTGCAATTATTGGGAGGTATTGTTTTACACCAAGGTAAGATTGCCGAAATGTCAACGGGTGAGGGTAAAACTTTAGTTTCTACTTTACCCGCTTATTTAAATGCATTAGCCGGAGAAGGAGTGCACATTGTAACTGTGAACGATTACTTAGCTAAAAGAGATAGTGAATGGAATGGTACTTTATTTGAGTGGTTGGGTATTACTGTAGATTGTATTGATAAGCATCAGCCGAATTCAGAAGAGCGTCGTAATGCATACCGTGCGGGTATAACTTACGGAACCAATAACGAATTTGGATTTGATTATCTAAGAGATAATATGGTGCACACACCTGAAGAGATGGTGCAACGCAAACATCATTATGCGATGGTGGATGAGGTGGATAGTGTCTTAATAGATGATGCGCGTACTCCTTTAATTATATCTGGTCCTATTGGTTATCAAACAGGAGAGCAACAATTTTTTGAATTGAAACCAAGAATTGAAAAATTGGTGGAGATGCAAAAGAAAACGGTGAATCAATTTTTAATTGAGGCTAAAAAGAAAATAGCAGAAGGCAACGACGATCCTACGGATGGCGGAAAGGCTTTGTATACTGCGTTTAGAGGCTTGCCTAAAAACAGTGCTATTATTAAATATTTAAGTGAGCCTGGGGTGAGAGTGAAATTACAAAAAGCAGAAAACCATTATTTGGCCGATCAGCAAAGAGAAATGCCTCATGTAGATGTAGACTTATTTTTCCATATTGATGAAAAAAATAATTCAGTAGAATTAACCGACAAGGGTTTACAATTAATTACCAAGCAAGGAGAAGACCCTAATTTCTTTTTACTACCCGATATTAGTGTGGCCTTAAATGCGATTGATCAAAACGCCAATTTAATGGCGGAAGAAAAATTCCAACAAAAAGAAAGCATCATTAGCGACTATAGTATTAAGGCCGATCGTATTCACACAGTGAATCAATTACTAAAAGCCTATACTTTATTTGACAACGATGTGGAGTATGTAGTCATTGAAGGACAAGTAAAAATTGTAGATGAACAAACAGGTCGTATTATGGAAGGGCGCCGTTATTCAGACGGATTGCACCAAGCCATTGAAGCCAAAGAGAATGTAAAAATTGAAGCATCTACACAAACTTATGCCACTATTACTTTGCAGAACTTTTTTAGAATGTACCATAAGTTAGCGGGTATGACAGGTACTGCAGAAACAGAGGCTTCAGAGTTTTGGAGTATTTATAAATTAGATGTGGTTTCTATTCCTACCAATATTCCTGCCATTAGAAAAGACGAACAAGATTTAGTATATAAAACCAAGCGTGAAAAATTAGGAGCGGTAATTGAAGCTATTGTTGAATTAAGAGATCAAGGGCGTCCTGTTTTATGCGGTACTACTTCAGTAGAGGTAAGTGAATTATTAAGTAGAATGTTGCGTCAGCAAAATATTCCGCATAATGTATTAAACGCAAAACAACATGCGCGTGAAGCGCAAGTAGTAGCGGAAGCAGGTTTAACTGGAGCGGTTACGATTGCCACCAACATGGCAGGTCGTGGAACCGATATTAAATTAAGTCCTGAAGTAAAAGCTGCAGGTGGCTTAGCCATATTGGGTACAGAGCGTCACGAGTCTCGTCGTGTAGACAGACAGTTACGTGGACGTGCGGGTAGACAAGGAGATCCAGGATCTTCTCAATTCTTTATTTCTTTGGAAGATGATTTAATGCGCATGTTTGGAAGTGAGCGTATTGCTAAAGTGATGGACTTCGCGGGTTATAAAGAAGGGGAAGTGATTCAGCACAGTATGATTACAAACTCTATTGAGCGTGCACAGAAAAAAGTGGAAGAAAATAACTTTGGTGTAAGAAAGCGTTTATTAGAATATGATGATGTAATGAACAAGCAAAGAACCGTGATTTACAAAAAAAGAAATCATGCTTTGTTTGGAGAAAGACTAGCCTTGGATTTAGATAATGCCTTTTACCAAGTGATCGAAGGCGTGGTGACAAACTATAAATTGAGCAACGATTACGAAGGGCTTAAATTATCCTTAATTGTTCAAACAGGTTTCGATACTAAAATAACGCAAGATGAATTTAAGTCTACCAATGATGCTGCACTAGTTGAATTAGTTTATCAAGAAGCTATAGCGCATTATGAGTATAAGAAAAAGGAGATGATGAAACAAAGCATTCCTGTTTTCAAAAATATTAGAAAAAATCAAGGTGCACATATTGAGAATGTGATAGTGCCTGTGGGAGATGGAAAAATTGCCTACAATGTACTGGTGAATCTTGATAAAAATGTAAGCACAGAAGGTGCCACATTAGCTGCTCAAGCAGAAAAAAATATTTCCCTAAGCTTTATTGATGACGCATGGAAAGAGCATTTAAGAGCCATGGACGACTTAAAGCAATCAGTTCAAACTGCTACCTATGAACAAAAAGATCCGCTAGTTATTTATAAGATGGAAGCTTTTGAATTATTTAGAAAAATGGATTTAGAAATTAATCAAAAGCTGGTTCAATTTTTATGTCATGCGCATTTGCCTTTAGAAGATGCAGTGAAAGAAGGACGTCAACAAAAAACAGACTTAAGTAAATTAAGTGCCAATAGAACAGAGGATGCAGGTGGTAATGCTTACAACGATCCAAGTGATATAAAGCAAGCGCCTATTCAAGTAGGTCCTAAAACAGGACGCAACGATCCTTGTCCTTGTGGTAGCGGAAAAAAATTCAAAGCTTGTCATGGAAAAGAGGTCGCTTAATAAATACATCGACCATACTATTTTAAAACCCACTTGTTTAGTGTCGGACATTGAAAAATTATGTGCTGAAGCCAAGCAGTATGATTTTGCAGCAGTATGCGTGCCTCCTAATTTTGTGAAATTAGCGAAAGAAAAATTGGTTGGCTCAACCGTACAAGTAGCCACCGTGATTGGATTTCCTTTTGGATACAGTGCTACCGAAGCCAAAATTGCAGAAATTATTTTAGCCATGGTGGATGGCGCCGATGAATTAGATGTGGTCGCGAATATCTCTGCCATTAAAAACGGCGATTGGTCTGCTATTGCAGATGAAATCAATCATATCATGCCCATTATTCGTTCTAAGGGTAAAGTGGTAAAAATAATTATAGAGTCGGGTGTATTAACCGATGATGAAATTATTAAGTGTTGTGATATTTATGGAATAGCAGGCATTGATTATTTAAAAACATCTACCGGCTATGCAGAAAAAGGGGCCAGTGTAGAAGCCGTTAAATTATTTAGAAAACATTTACCAGATCAAGTACAAATAAAAGCTTCAGGCGGTATTAGAGACTATGCCACTGCGCAATTAATGATAGACGCAGGTGCTACGCGCATAGGTTGTAGCGCGGGGGTGGCCATAGTATCGGGCGCGAATACAGATAATGTAAAATCAAATTATTAACTTTACTATTATCATGTTACTAGAGAGAATAAAATCATTAGCCAAGCAGCATCAAGCAGAAAACGTTTCTATACGTAGACATCTGCATGCCAATCCTGAATTAAGTTATCAAGAATTTGAAACGAGTAAATATGTGCAAGCGCAATTAAAAGCTATTGGTATTCCTTTTACTGTTATTGCGACTACAGGTATACTAGGTATTATTGAAGGAAAAAATCCAAGCAAGCGAGTGGTGGCACTTCGTGCCGATATGGATGCCCTTCCTATTATCGAAGAAAACAAAGTCGATTATATTTCTACTAAAGAAGGAGTGATGCATGCCTGCGGACATGATGTGCATACCACCATTTTATTAGGCGCTGCAAAAATTTTATGGACTTTGCGTGAAGAATTTGAAGGTACTATAAAATTATTATTTCAACCTGGAGAAGAAAAAAATCCGGGAGGCGCAAGTTATATGATTCGTGATGGAGCGCTTAAAAACCCAGTGCCAGCAGGCATTATAGGCTTGCATGTGCATCCAGGATTGAATAATGGAAAACTAAGTTTTAGAAAAGGACGTGTGATGGCCAGTGCCGATGAATTATATGTTTCTATTAAAGGTCCAGGTGGACATGCTGCCACACCACATCAAACTGTGGATACTGTTTTAGTAGCTGCACAATTAATTACTAGTTTACAAACTATTATTGCGCGCAATCGCGATCCACAAAATCCATCTGTACTATCTATTTGTTCTGTGCATGGTGGTAATACAACCAATGTCATTCCAACTGAAGTAAAACTAATGGGCACTTTCAGAGCCATGGATGAAGTATGGCGTTTTAAAGCACATGAATTAATGATGCAACAAGCAAAAGGTTTATCATTAGCTACCGGTGCAGAAATAGATTTTAAAGTAGATGTAGGTTATCCTACTGTCGATAATGAACCTGTGATTACAGAAGCTGCTTGGAAATTAGCAGATACTTATATGGGTGCCAGCAATGTAGAAGAAACAGAAAAAAGAATGGGCGCCGAAGATTTTGGTTATTATTCTCAAGTCATTCCAGGTTGCTTTTTTAGATTAGGTGTTCGCAATGAATCTAAAGGCATTATACATAATGTACATACCCCTAACTTTAATATTGAGGAAGAATCCATTGAAAATGGAGTGGGCATGATGGCCTGGTTGGGCACTCAATTATTTGCATAAAGCACTATATTTCAACAATATATACTACAAAAACCTCGTTTTGTATATATTCAGTAGCTTTGTAAAAGTCGAAAACTAACACTCGTTATAAATTTATTACATGTCGAATAAAGAAAACTCAAGAAAGGAACAGGCTTTAGAATACCATGCTAATGGCAGACCAGGTAAAATTGAAGTGGTTCCTACCAAGGAAGCTAAAACGCAAAAAGACTTATCTCTTGCCTACAGCCCAGGGGTAGCCATTCCATGTACAGAGATAAAAAACAATCCATCCGATGTATTTAAGTATACAGCGAAAGGAAATTTAGTAGGTGTGATTACCAATGGAACCGCTGTTTTAGGTTTAGGCAATATTGGGCCCTTAGCCAGTAAGCCGGTGATGGAAGGAAAGGCCGTACTTTTTAAAATTTTCGCAGACATCGATGTATTTGATATTGAGATCAACGAAACCGACCCGGATAAATTTGTAGAAATTGTAAAATCTTTAGAGCCCACATTCGGTGGTATAAATTTAGAAGATATAAAAGCGCCTGAATGTTTTTATATTGAAAAGAAATTAAAAGAATCCATGTCTATTCCGGTAATGCATGATGACCAACATGGAACAGCCATTATTAGTAGTGCTGCTTTATTAAATGCATTAGAATTACAAAAGAAAAAAATTGAGAAAGCCAAGTTTGTAGTCAGTGGCGCAGGTGCTGCAGCCATGGCTTGTATTAAATTATATGTATCCTTAGGTGCTAGATATGAAAACTTTATTTTGTTTGATAAAGATGGTGTACTGCATACAGGCAGAACCGATTTAGGAGAAGACAGAAAACCATTTGCCATTAAAGCAGAGAACATGACCTTGGCGCAAGCCTTTAAAACAGCCGATGTGTTTTTAGGCTTAAGCGTGGGTAATATTGTAACTGTAGAAATGGTAGCCTCTATGCCAAAAAATCCGATTGTATTTGCTTTAGCGAATCCCGATCCTGAAATTGATTATGCCGCTGCTACTTCAGCAAGAAAAGATATTATCATGGCTACCGGTAGGTCCGATTTCCCTAATCAGGTGAATAATGTTTTAGGTTTCCCTTATATATTTAGAGGTGCCTTAGACGTGCGTGCAAAATCTATTAACGAAGCAATGAAATTAGCGGCGGTAAATGCGCTTGCAGATTTAGCAAAATCGGCTGTACCTGATTCGGTGAACATGGCCTATAATCAACAAAGTTTATGTTTTGGTCCAGAATATATTATTCCCAAACCATTAGATCCAAGATTATTAAGCACACTTGCGCCCGCTGTGGCAAAAGCAGCCGTAGCATCGGGTGTAGCGCAACAGCCAATTTCAAATTGGGAGGAATATGAATTACAATTAAATAAGCGTTTAGGTTTAGATAATCAATTAATGCGTTTAATTAGTAATAAAGCACGCCGCGATCCAAAACGTTTGGTATTTGCCGATGCAGAAAATATTAAAATATTAAAAGCTGCCAGTATTGTATATGACGATGGCATTGCTTATCCTATTTTATTAGGTAATGAAAACAGAATAAAGAATATGGCAGAAGCTAATAATATTGATATTAGCGATTTACCTATTATTGATGTAAGAAGCGATGAGATGGAAGAGAAAAGAGAATTTTTCGGTTCTATCTTATTTCAAAAAAGACAACGCAAGGGTATTAATAAATACGAGAGTTTAAAACTAATGCGCACACAAAATTATTTTGGTGCCATGATGGTGGAAACCGGCGAGGCCGATGCAATGTTATCTGGTTTAACTAGAAATTATACCGATGGTATTAAGCCAGCACTTCATATTATAGGAACAGAAGAAGGGGTAAAGAAAATTGCAGGTATGTATTTGTTGTTGACTAAAAAAGGTCCTTTGTTTTTAGCAGATACTACAGTGAATATAAATCCGAATGCGGAGGAACTTGCAGACATTGCTTTACTGGTGGCTAAAGAAGTGCGCAATTTTAATATGGAACCAAGAATTGCTATGTTAAGTTATTCCAATTTTGGAAGTAGCGATACACCAGAAGCGCAAATGGTTGCAGAAGCCACTAGAATAATAAAACAAAAAAACCCTTCTTTAATAGTGGATGGAGAAATGCAAGGGATGATGGCCTTTAATAAAGAAATTTTAAAAGAAAATTATCCATTCAGCGATTTAGTAGATGCGCAAGTGAATGTATTAATCTTCCCGAATTTAACTTCTGGAAACATAGCCTATCATTTATTAAAAGAAGTAGGTGGGGTGGATATTATTGGTCCTATCTTACTTGGTTTGAAAAAACCAGTGAATGTTCTTCAGTTAGGCTCTGGGGTGAGAAATATCATAAATATGGCCACAGTAGCTGTGGTAGATGCTCAGTTAAAAACCAGGGTAGACACAAATTTAGAAGTGCAAAGAGTAAGTTGGTGGAAGCGTATGAAAAAGAGAAAGAAATAGGTTATTTTTGTGGCATGAATATTTTTACTCATTTTGGCTACTTCCTTTTGATGTTAAAAGGAATGTTTACAAAAACCGAAAACAAAAAAATGTTTTGGAATGAGTATATCAAACAATGTATGGATATTGGGTTTGGATCCTTACCCATTGTTATCATTATTTCCTTTTTTTTAGGTGCAGTTATTACAGTACAAACGGCTGCTCAGTTTGTGAATCCCTTAATTCCTATTACTACAGTGGGTATTGTTGTTAGAGATAGTATGCTACTTGAGTTTGCCCCTTCTTTTTTAAGTATTGTTTTAGCAGGTGTGGTAGGCTCTAAGATTGCGAGTGAATTAGGCAATATGCGCATTAGCGAGCAAATAGACGCACTTGAAATTATGGGTATCAATACCAAGAACTATTTAATACTTCCCAAAATACTATCCTGCTTTACCATTGTACCTCTGTTAGTAGGAGTGTCTGCTGTGATTGGTGTTTGGGGTGGTTATTTTGTAGGTGGGCTTACTGGTTCAGTTGCTCCTGAAATTTTTATTATGGGTATCAGGAAAGGTTTTGAGGCGCATTATGTAACAATTGCCTTTTATAAATCGTTTATATTCTCATTTATTATAAGCACAGTGCCTTGTTATTTTGGTTACAATGTAAAAGGAGGGGCACTAGAAATTGGAAAAGCAGGCACGCAGTCGGTGGTGGTAAGTTGTATACTTATTCTCATTGCCGATTATTTAGTAGCTGCCATTGCTATTTAAGTTAACTTAGTAGAACAAATTTATAGAATGAAAATAAGCTTTCATGGCGCTGCCAGAACCGTTACAGGATCCAAACATTTAGTGCAGTTAGATAATGGCGAAAATTTTTTATTAGACTGCGGATTGTTTCAAGGAATGGGTAGAGAAACCGATTCATTGAATGCTAGTTTTGGCTTTGATGCCACTAAAGTAAATTTTGTTATCCTATCACATGCACATATCGACCATTCTGGCTTACTTCCTAAATTAGCCAAAGAAGGCTTCAAAGGAAATATTTATTGCACACCAGCCACCAAGGCGCTTACAGAAATTTTATTGGAAGACTCTGCCATGATTCAAAGAGACGATGCTAAGTATGGCAATAAGCGCAGAGCTAGACAGGGCCTGCCTCCTATTGAACCCTTGTATGATATGGATGATGTCAATATTGTATTACCACTTTTAACCATTGTTGAATACAATCAGCCCACTAAAATTTCTAATTCAGTAGAATTAATATTTACCGATGCTGGTCATATTATTGGAAGTGCTGCCGTTAGTTTAAAAATTAAAGAAGGGGGTGAAACTAAAACACTCACATTTAGTGGTGATATAGGAAGGTATCGCGATATGATTTTGCGTTCACCTGCTACTTTCCCTCAAGCAGATACCATTATTATTGAAAGCACTTATGGAGATAAACTACATGACCTTATTCATACCACACCCGATGATATATTAAAGTGGATTGAAAAAACCTGTGTGGAGCAAAAAGGAAATTTAATTATTCCAGCATTTAGTGTAGGTAGGACTCAAGAAATTTTATTTGAACTGAATCAGTTGTCCTTAGAAAAAAGGCTACCTCATATTCCTGTTTATGTAGATAGTCCTTTAAGTATTGAAGCTACCGATGTAGTTAAAATGTTTCCAAAATACTTCAATAAAAAAATTCAAAAAATATTGGAGGTAGATGATGACCCTTTTGATTTTGAGGGCCTTCGTTATATCAAATCGGTGGAAGAAAGTAAGGCCTTGAATGAGGACTTGCATCCGAAGGTTATTATATCAGCTTCTGGTATGGCCGATGCGGGTAGGGTTAAGCATCATATTAAAAATAATATTAGCAATGCGAAGAATACAATTTTACTAGTTGGTTATTGCGAGCCGCATTCTTTAGGTGGAAGATTAATGAATGGCGCTAAGGTGGTTAAAATATATAGTGAAGAGTATTCTGTAATAGCTAAAGTGGGTTCAATTAGAAGTATGAGTGCGCATGGCGATTACGAGGACCTTATGCAATTTTTAGGATGCCAAAGTCCCGATTTAGTGAAGCAAATTTTTGTAGTGCATGGAGAAGCTGATGTGCAGGATCATTTTGCAGAGAGATTACGCAAAAAAGGTTTTAAAGAAGTAATCGCTCCTGAAATGCACGAGACAGTGGCTATTGTTTAAATAGCTCTATATTAGTTTTAAAGTGAGTAGATTCTTTTTTATAGAGAAGCCTATTAGCTGCTAGCTAAAACAAAGTTTGGGGCGTGAATATCTTGTATTCCACTTTCTCGCATGGGTTCGTGCTTTGTTGAAAATTCTTAGCCACCGTATAAGCGCTCATTTTATGATCATCCATTTGGTGCTTAGCTAATTCTAATATTTGTGTATCGTTTAAATTTTCATTTACCCAGCTGTTGGCTGCATCTTCTTCTAAAATAGTGGGCATTCTTTTTTTGATATTATGAATCTTACCCATTAAGCCATTGGCTTCTGTAGTTATTATACCAAAGCTATTTTTAGTTTCTCCTGTATTTTGGTTGGTCCAAGTATTCCAAACTCCTGCTATATAAAAAAGGGGTATTTCATTCAATGAAATACAGTGCGGGTATTTTTCTTTTTCAATTTGCTGCCATTCAAAAAAATGAGAAGCCAATACCAAACACCTGTTGGTATGAATGCTAGTTTGAGCTACTTTATTGCTTAAAATTGTTTCCGCCTTAATATTAAGGGTGGTATATTTTTTCCTCGATTCGCTTAACTCTTTTTCATTGCGCACCCAGTGGGGGATAAGTTCCCAGTGCATAAGGCCTGGTCTTAACAAAGGTTCTTTAAAAATTACCGGCCACTGGTCATAAGCAAAGCCCGACTGCATGGGTATATCAATGGCATCTAAATCCAATACAGTGTCTCCTACTTTAATAGTTTGCTTTTTAGGAATTTTAATGCCAATGACGTAACACATAAATTTTTTGAATAATCTTCCCTGCAAATTAAGAATTTTTATATAAAATCCTTACTAAGAAGCTCTATTTAACACAAGTTAAAATTATACAAGTCTTTCAAAAAATTCTATGGGTAATCCCTCTAATTTGCTAGATGCCTGGGAGCTTAATTGAGTATACTTTAGCAGTACATCATTATCAAATTCTTTAGTCTCTACTAATTTAAGTTGTATGCTATTCTCAATTTCATGTAATGCTAATGAATCAAATACATTTATTCCATTAGTATCTATAATTACACTTGGACAAATAAATAAATTCATTTCATCTACTATTTTTTCTTTCATCATAGAGGCATTTAATTTGCCTCCTGCTTCTATAAGTACTTCGCAAATATTTTTCTTTAATAATATTTCATTTAATTCAGTAAAATTTATTACTCCTTCAGTTAAATGTACATTTATAATTTCTACATTTTCAGGTAATGAATTATTGTAAGTTTTATCTGTTACCAAGTATATTTTGGTATGACTGCGCTTATAAAAAATATTTAATGCTTTGTTTTCTTCTTTTAAAATATCTAAATGTTTATCAATAATAATTAGGTTTAATTCCTTCGGGTCCGATGGGGGAATTCTAATGTTCATACTTGCATTATCCTTAATAAGTGTTTTTGCAGTGGTTAAAATAGCATCAACATTGGATCTTAAAGTAGTATGAACATAGGCTCTGCTTTTTTCATTAGAAATCCATTTGCTATTGCCCAGTCTGTCAGCAATTTTTCCATTAACTGTAGTGGCCGCCTTTAAAATATATTTAGGTCTTCTATTTTTTTGATTAATATTAAATGTGTTATTTAATTCAACAATTTCAGGAAGGATACAAATCTCCACATTTACCCCCGCTTCAGATAATTGTTTTGCCCCAGACACTAAAGGGTTGGGGTCCATGGAACCTATCACCACCCTTGGTATTCTTTTTTCAAGGATTAAATTAGTACAAGGGGGTGTTTTGCCTATATGGGAGCAGGGTTCTAGGGTTACATATAGGGTGGCATTTGATAAATCACTGGTTTTTTCCAAGGCATTATTTATGGCCAACACTTCTGCATGTGCTTCTCCAGCCTTTTTGTGGTAGCCTTCCCCAATAATCACCCCATTTTTATCCACAACAATAGCGCCTACAAACGGGTTCGGTCTTATATCTCTAAAATTTGCTCTTTTTGCTAATAAAAATGCGGTATGTAAGTAGTCTGCGGATTTCATTTGGATTATCTTTGCATCTCAAAATTACTTTGAAATTAGCATATGTTTACAGGAATTGTAACAGACGGATTAATTGTTTCTATTTTGCCTGATGCGCAAGGTTGGGAGCTTGCAGTGGAGGCGCCAAAGTTTGCATCAATTGTGCATATTGGAGACAGCGTTGCCATTGATGGGGCATGTTTATCTGTAACTAAAATAGAGGGTCATAATTTGTCATTTTATGTTTCAACAGAAAGTATTGATAAAACCATTATCAAATATTATAAAGCAGGCAGTAAAATAAATATGGAACTACCCATGCAACCTACTGGGTATTTAGGGGGTCATTATGTTTTAGGCCATGTAGATACTACTGCAGAAGTGATAAAAGTATTGCCTGGTGAAAAAGCATGGTTTTTTACAATAGCCGTTCCTGAACATTTTGTTAAATATGTTGTTTATAAAGGGTCTGTTGCCATTAATGGCATTAGCTTAACAATTAATAAAGTTATTGACAATAATATTGAGTTATGCATTATACCAGTGACCATTGAAAAAACAAATATGTCATTATTAAATGTTCATGATTTAGTCAATATTGAATTTGATATTTTAGCAAAATACACCGAACAGTTATTAAATAAAAGAGAGGTAAAAAATGTTTAATACCATAGAGGAAGCATTATTAGCATTCAAAAATGGCAATCCCATTTTAGTAGTAGATGATGAATCTAGAGAAAATGAAGGGGATATTATTTTTCCTGCAGCTGCTGCTACCCAGGAAAAAATTAATTTATGTGCAAGTCAAGCAAAAGGTTTGGTTTGCATTGCAATAGATTCTTCCATTGCAAAAAGATTAAACCTATCCCCGGTTTCTTCCAATCATTTGGATCCATTTCATACCGCATTTTATGATTCAATAGACGCAGTCCCTCATTTACGCATTACAACAGGTATATCTGCTAAAGAAAGGGCAATTACAGCTGTGCATATAGCTAACCCTAATAGTAAGCCATCCGATTTTATTAAACCTGGTCATTTATTTCCAGTGGTTGCTAAAACAAATGGAGTCTTGGTAAGACAAGGGCATACTGAAGCTGCAGTGGATTTATGCAAATTAACAGCACAGGAGCCTGCCGCCATTATTTGTGAGGTAATGGACCTGGAAGGTAATATGATGCGCAGAAATGGGCTTTTTGAATTAGCAAAAAGACTAGAGTTGATGGTTATTAGCATTCAGCAAATTGTGGATTATCGTAATCAAACCGAAAATCATTTACTATTTGTTTCAAAGGCTGCACTTCCCACTTCATTCGGAGAATTTGAAATTGAAGTATTTGAAAACATTTTAACGGGTAAAGAGCAGGTAATTATTTCAATGAAAAAATCTGAGAACAAACCTATTGTTAGAATTCATAGTGAATGTTTAACGGGCGATATTTTTGGTAGCTTAAGATGTGATTGCCAACAACAATTACATAGCGCCTTAAAGCTTATTGCAGAAAATGGACATGGGTATATAGTATACTTAAAAGGGCAGGAGGGCAGAGGTATTGGGATTGGAAATAAAATTGCAGCCTATGCATTACAAGAACAAGGAATGAATACTTATGAAGCCAATGAAAACTTAGGGCTCCCTAGAGATAATCGAAATTATATAGATGCTATTTGGATCTTAAAAGCATTACATATTGATAATTTTTATTTAATAAGTAATAATCCTGAAAAAATAAATGCTTTATCCAAGGCTGCATTTTCATTTAATATTTTGCAAGTTGGCATCAATTCTACAATCCATAATCAACAATATCTATCTGATAAAATTGAATTAGGTAAGCATACTATAAAATTTAATTAAATTAATTTACAACTAATTACAATGATTGCAATTATAAAATCACAATTCAACCCAGAGATCACAGACTTGTTGGAATTAGGTTGTACTAATTATTTAGTGGAGCAACAATTGCCATTTACAATTTTTGAATGCCCTGGTGCTGTTGAAACAGTGGTGTATGCCAATAAATTAATTCAAGGTGGAAAGTTTAAATCAATCATTGTCATTGGCGCCATCATTAAAGGAGACACAGATCATTACGAATACGTTTGTCAATATGTAACCAATGGTATTAGTCAACTTTCAGCATTGCATACAACACCTATCATATTTGGTATTTTAACTGTACAAAATGAAGAGCTAGCTTATGAAAGGGCAGCTTTGGATAGAATGAACAAAGGCAAAGAATTCGGAGAAACAGCCAATTTTATGATGAAGGCGTTTGAGCGTTTATAATTATTTGCAGGAGAGGCTTTTTAGCCACTTTAGGAGCTGGTTTGGAAGAATTGGCAGCTGAAATTAGGACAGTTTTAGATGTAAATTTTAATTTTTATATCTAGTTTAATAAATTGTAAGGTTTGAATTTTAAGTATAAATACGCTCTAGTTCGGGATTGCCAATGCTACGCATTGTCATCCCAAAAGGGCTCCTTACCCAAAGCCTTTCAAACAAACGCGAAGCGTTTGTTTGGCTTTTTTAACGCTCCCCAACTCTCGAAAGCGAGCTTTCGTCGTTGTGTCGCATTAAAAAAGCCTATCACTTTGTGATAGGCTTTGTAGAGCGTACGGGATTCGAACCCGTATTACCTCCGTGAAAGGGAGGTGACCTAACCCTTAGTCGAACGCTCCATGTTCACTATGTTATTAGGGTCGCAAAAATAGGTCGCAAACGCTTTACTGCCAAAAGTTTTTGGCTTTTTTAGTGAATATCAATGCCCTAGCGGGTTTTAATTATACCCATGCCAATAGCTGAAATCGTAGCAAGCATCCCCAAATACGATCAATTGTTTGTATAAATCCTTGATTTTGTTCATTTCTTCTTAGTTATTTGCCCCATATTTTTTAAAAAGATGGTACCTTTGCATCTCCTATTGAAAATAAAAATTAATACAATGAGTTCAGTTAAAGTTGCAATCAATGGTTTTGGTCGTATTGGTCGTTTGGTTTTCCGCCAAATTTATAACATGGAAGGTATTGAGGTAGTGGCTATCAATGACCTTACTTCTCCAGCAGTTTTGGCACATTTATTAAAGTATGATAGTGCACAAGGTCGTTTTAACGCCGATGTAAAATCAACTGAAGATTCTATAGTCGTAAACGGACATGCCGTAAAAATATATGCTCAACGTGACCCTTCTCAAATTCCTTGGGGCGCGCATAATGTAGATGTAGTCATTGAATCAACTGGATTTTTCACCGATAAAGAAAAAGCAGAATTACATATTAAAGCAGGTGCGAAGAGAGTAGTTATTTCTGCTCCAGCTACTGGCGATATGAAAACAGTGGTATTTAATACCAACCACGAAATTTTAGATGGTACTGAAACAGTTATCTCTGGTGCATCTTGTACTACCAACTGTTTAGCGCCTATGGCTAAAGTATTAGAAGATAAATTCGGTATTCTTACAGGTTTAATGTTAACAGTACACGCTTATACCAACGATCAAAACACTTTAGACGGACCACATCCTAAAGGTGATTTACGTCGTGCTCGTGCAGCTGCTGCGAACATTGTTCCTAATAGTACAGGTGCAGCAAAAGCAATTGGTTTAGTATTGCCTTCTTTAAAAGGAAAATTAGACGGATCTGCGCAACGCGTTCCAACCATCACTGGTTCATTGACAGAATTAACCACTATTTTATCTAAGAAAGTAACTGCCGAAGAGATAAACGCAGCCATGAAAGCAGCAGCGAATGAGTCTTTTGGTTATACAGAAGATGAAATTGTAAGCTCTGATATTATTGGAATTACTTATGGTTCATTATTTGATGCAACACAAACTAAAGTAATGACACAGGGAGATGTACAAATGGTGAAAACCGTAAGCTGGTATGATAACGAAATGAGCTATGTAAGCCAGTTAGTGCGCACAGTGAAGTATTTCGCAAGCAAAATAAAATAAGATTTTTTTATATAATGCCTCCGATTTTTCGGGGGCATTTTTAATTTAGTTCCAATAGTAGTAAATTACAAAGCAATAAATAATTAGTATGAGTTTATTTAATAATTTTTCGTTCGCAGGCAAGAAGGCCTTAATTAGAGTTGATTTTAATGTGCCTTTAAATGATGCCTTTGAAATTACCGACGACAATCGTATGCGCGCCACTATTGCTACTATTACAAAAATTTTAAAAGACGGTGGTAGTGTTATTTTAATGAGTCATTTAGGTCGTCCTAAGGATGGGCCTACTGAAAAATATTCTTTAAAGCATATTGTAAAACATTTATCTGAATTATTAGGTGGAACAAATGTTCAGTTTGCCAATGATTGCATTGGAGCAGAAGCAACCGATAAAGCAGCTACTTTAAAAGCAGGTGAAGTATTATTATTAGAGAACTTACGTTTTTATAAAGAAGAAGAAAAAGGAGATATAGCCTTTTCTGAAAAATTATCAAAATTAGCAGATGTATATGTGAATGATGCATTTGGAACCGCACACCGTGCGCACGCATCAACGGCTATAATTGCAGAATTCTTTTCAAAAGAAAATAGAACCTTTGGACTAGTGATGGAAGGAGAAGTAATGAGCGCGGAAAAAGTAATGCATGCAGCACAAAAACCATTTACAGCCATTATTGGTGGAGCAAAAGTTTCTGATAAAATTTTAATCATTGAAAATTTATTAGAGCGCGCTACTGATATTATTATTGGTGGGGGAATGGCCTATACTTTCTTTAAAGCACAGGGTGGAAAAATTGGAAAGTCAATTCATGAAGACGACCGTATGCCACTGGCTTTAGAAATTTTAGCCAAAGCAAAAGCGAAGGGTGTTAATATTCATTTGCCTGTAGATAATGTGGTGGCCGATGATTTTAGCAATACCGCTAATACACAAACTTGCGCGAGTGGTGAAATTCCAGATGGATGGGAAGGTTTAGATGTAGGAGAAAAATCAAGAGAACAATTTGCCAAAGTAATTTTAGCAAGTAAAACAATATTATGGAATGGTCCGATGGGCGTTTTTGAAATGGAAAATTTCCAAGCAGGAACCAAGGCAATTGCAGTGGCTGTGGCAGAAGCTACTCAGAAAGGGGCATTCAGTTTAGTAGGGGGTGGCGACAGTGTGTCAGCCGTTAACCAGTTTGGTTTTAATGACAAAGTAAGTTATGTAAGCACTGGCGGTGGAGCCATGCTAGAATATTTTGAAGGCAAAACACTTCCAGGAATAGCAGCTATTCAAGGTTAAATGGTCGGTAAACCTAGAATTAAGCCTAAAAACATGTTAAATTCTTCCCTTCAGCCTCGCTGGGGGGATTTTTTTGTCATGTAATTCCGTCATACGCAAAGTTTGGCATCTGCTTTGCATTATCTTTATAAACAAATACAAAAATATGTTACGCAAAAATTTAGGTTTATTTATTTTCTTAGGAGTCATTGTTATCTTATTTGGAATGGGATGCAATGGTTATAACGGATTAGTAAACCAAGACGAGAATGTAAACCAAACTTGGAACAATGTTCAAAGTGACTATCAACGTAGAGCCGACTTAATTCCTAATTTAGTGGCCTCTGTTAAAGGAGAAGCTAGTTTTGAACAAACTACTTTACAAAATGTAATTGCTGCACGTGCAAGCGCTACACAAATGAAAGTAGATGCCAAGGATTTAACGCCAGAAAAATTACAACAATTCCAAGCCAATCAAGGACAGTTATCTCAAGCCTTAGGTCGTTTAATGGTAGTTTCTGAAAACTATCCTAACCTAAGAGCCAATGATGCTTTCCGTGGATTACAAGCTCAATTAGAAGGAACTGAAAATAGAATTAAAGTTTCTAGAAATGATTTTAACGGTGCTGTAGCTGACTACAACAAAAAAGCAAGATCATTCCCTATTAACTTATTAGCAAACGTTTTTGGATTCAAAACTAAAGAAGGATTTAAAGCAGAGGAAGGTGCTTCTAAAGCACCTGAAGTTAAATTTTAACGCATCTGTTTATCGCCATTCTTTAATCTAATTTATGTGGAATCCCTTTTCGCTTTTTAAATCTAATACAGACAAATTATTGAATACCTCGGACAAGCAAATGCTTGTCCAGGCTATTCAAGCTGCTGAAAAAACAACCAGCGGAGAAATTCGTGTGCATGTTGAAAGCAGAACAAAAAAAGGCGACGCACTTACAAGGGCCACAGAAATATTTCACAAAGAAAAGATGCATGAAACTAAAGAGCGCAATGGTGTTTTAGTATATGTAGCAGTAGAAGATAGAAAGTTAGCTATCTATGCCGATCAAGGCATTTACGATAAAGTAGGTGTTGAATTTTGGTATAGTCAGGTGCAAGAAATGACAGCGCAGTTTAAAAATGAAAATTACGTGCAAGGCATGTCTGTTGTCATTGCAGCAATTGGTAAAGCGCTTACCCAACATTTCCCTTATGATCGCGTTTCAGATTCAAATGAATTATCGGATGAAATCATGATGGGTAAATAATCATTAAGCAAGTAGATACTATGAAATTAACCAAGCTGTTTATTGTTTTTATAATTACATTTTTCTCTTTTACAATTGTGAATGGGCAAAATGTTATTGAAAGGCCTAATCCCCCTGTTCTAGTAACAGACTTAGCGGGTGTATTAAGCCCTGAGCAAAAACAAGCCTTGGAGAATAAATTAGTAGCTATTGACGATGCAAGTTCGAATCAAATTGCGGTGGTTATTCTTCCAACATTAGAGGATAATCCTATTGAAGAATATGCCAATAAACTTTTTAGAACTTGGGGAATTGGGAATAAAAAATCAAGAAATGGTGTTTTGTTATTAATTGCTATTCAAGATAAAAAAATTCGCATTGAAGTTGGTTATGGATTAGAAGGTGCCCTTCCTGATATTACTGCTAATAGTATTATTGACAACGATATCAAGCCAGCCTTTAGACAGCAAGCTTATTATGAAGGCATTGATAAAGCCACAGATGATATTGCAAAAGCTGCGGTGGGTGAATATAATGAGAAGCGCGAAAGACGTGCAAAAGGGAAGGGTAGCAATCCCTTACTCTTTGTATTAATATTATTTATTATCGTGGCCATCCTTGGTAAGAAAGGTGGTGGCGGTGGTTCCAATATTGGTGGTGGCGGTTTCAGTGATATTGCCACAGGTATGTTATTAGGTTCTTTATTAGGCGGCGGTGGTCGCGGTGGCGGCGGCGGATTCAGTGGCGGCGGAGGTGGATTCGGCGGCTTTGGTGGTGGAAGTTCTGGTGGCGGTGGAGCCTCAGGCGGATGGTAGTGTTTAAATTAGATTTTTAAAGAATGTAAAATCTAATTTAAAAATACTCTGATGATTTTAATCTAATGATTTTATAAAAAAAGGTCCTGATTTTTTCGGGACCTTTTTGTTTGAGTTTAGCTTTTAAAAAGAACTCTTACATACTTGGAATAACTGCAATTACCATATCCACTAAATCTTGTTGTCCTTTAGCCTTCTTTGCTTTTAAAATTTCTGCCAATACCTTGGTGTTAAAATAAGGGTCCGATTGACTTCGATATTCCTTAGGAATGCTTTCTCTAAATTTTACAATTAAATCTATTCCCTTTTTAAATTTACTAGGACTATTTACTTTATGCAGCAATTGCCCAAAGGCCACTGTCATATAAAATTTCTCAGCAGACTGGTCGTTCAAGCTTATAAATTGCTTGGCAATAAAATCAAAAATACTTTCATCTCCATATTTTGCAAGAATGGCTGTAACGGAAGTATTTAATCTCTTTTTAATTTTTTGAGTGGAAGCGGTTGTGGCAATAGATAATGCAGCGCTAGAATCAATTTTCTCTAGTGCATCTAAGGCAGCGCCACTGACTGTATAAGAAGAGTCCTTAGTTAAAGTTGTAAAAAGTTCTAAATAATCTTCATTGTATAAGCCTGATAAAGCGTCAATGGCTTGTTCTCTGACTTCGCTAGAAGGGTCCTGGCGGGCTAATTGCACAAATGTATTTTCTGTGGCTTCGTCTAATAAACTAGGATTATAAGTTTGAATGGCCCTTGCTCTAATCACATAAAAACTATCCTGCAAGGCTGCTTTTAATACAGCCAGTGCTTTAGGATCTGTTAAATTTTCAGCTGCTTCATTAATGGCTTCTAATCTGTCTATAAAATTTCTCGCATTAAAATATTGAAAGGCATACTGGCTCATTGTTTTTGATTCATCCTTAAACCATAATAAGGTTTTATCATTATCTACATTCACATTGTCGGGCTGTGTAGCCGCATCAAAGTAAAAACTATCAATTCTATTTTTATTCCAAACCTCATAATGATTTCTTTGTCCTGCTACATACACATCAATGCCAATAGGAAGGGTAAAGATTTTATTTTGTAATTGATTTTGTTGTACAATAATTAATACCTTTTTTACAGTATCAATATACTTTTGTTCTATACGCACATAAGGGTGGCCGCTACCAAAATACCATTGGTTGAAAAACCAGTCCAAATTCTTGCCGGTTTCTTTTTCAAAAGATTCTTTTAATTTAACGGCAGTGCCGGTACCGAACTTGTTTTCTACTAAATAAGTATGTAAAGCGCCAAAGAAAGCTTTATCGCCCACTAAGTGGCGTAGCATATTCAATATCCTTCCTCCTTTTTGATAGCTCACTAAATCAAAAACATCTTCGCGTTCTTTATAAAAAAAACGAACTAAATCTTTTTCTGCGTCAGCGGGGCTGCTTAAATAATATCTTAGTCCAGTATAATTTTCATAAGCACCTGCATCCTTACCCTTGCTATGTTCTAGCCATAGGGTTTGGCTATAATCGGCAAAGCTTTCATTCACGGTTATATTACTCCAGCTCTCAGCTGTTACGAAGTCTCCAAACCAATGATGAAATAATTCATGTGCAATAGTACTCTCCCAACCATTGCCATCTTTTAATTCACGGGCATCTTGCAGCACCATTTCATTATGCATGGTAGCTGTAGTATTTTCCATGGCTCCACTTACAAACTCTCTACCACTAATTTGTGCATACTTGGCCCAAGGAAAATCAATACCTAATATTTTTTCATAATAGGCCATCATTGCAGGGGTCTTGCCATAAATTTGGCGGGCTTGTTTTTCATACTCTTTCTCTATATAATAACTAACCTCTTTACCTTTATAAGTATCTTTCACTATAGCGTAGTCGCCCACTGCAAAGAAAAATAAATAAGGTGCGTGGGGTAAATCCATCTTCCAAATATCTACACGCGTGCCATTTTTATTATCAATTTGTTTTGTCAATAAACCATTAGAGAGACTTACATATTTACTTGGTACCGTTAATTGAAATTCTTGTGTACTTTTTTGATTGGGCTTATCAATAATGGGTAACCATACAGAAGTGCCTTCGGTTTCACCTTGGGTCCAAATTTGAATAGGCTTAGTGCTGTCTTTGCCTAATGGATTAATAAAGTATAAACCTTTAGCCTCGTTAATCGCTGCGCTGCCCTTCGCCTTGTATTCATTGGGCTTAGCAGTATATTTAATATAGACAGTATAGTTTTCAGCAGGCTTGTAAGTCTTGTCTAATTGTATTTTAATAATAAGTCCGTCATAAGTATATTTAAGAGCAGTCATTTTTTTATTCATCATTAAACCCACTTGATGAATGTCCATGCCTTTCGCATCAAGGCTTACAGAATTGGTTGCCTTTAAATACGGACGAAGATTCAACCAAGCTTCTCCATTTAATGCTGATTTTGTGTAATTTAAATTAGCTACCATTTTAGTATGTACTAATTCATTTTCTTTTACAGGAATGTCTCGATAAATACTTTTCCAACTAGTGTCTTCAATCTCTTTAGAGTCTTGCTTGTCCTGCGCTGTAGCGTTTAAGCTAATCGCAATTACTAGTAAATTAAAAATTAAAATTTTTCTCATCGTTCTATTTTTTTGCATCTTCTCTGCTTCTTATTTGATGCAACTAAGTTACAATACCTATCAAATAGAATCGTTAAAATAAACTTATAAAAAATAACTAGCTTAGCGGTATAATTCATAATCAATGGCCAGGTATTTTCTTGAAGTTTCCTATGATGGTAGTTCCTTTGGTGGATTTCAAATTCAGGCCAATCATCAAACCATTCAAGGTGAAATAGAAAAAGCCCTAGAAACCATATACAGAGCACCTCTTGCATTAAGCGGTGCTTCTAGAACCGATGCAGGGGTGCACGGATTACAAAACTTTTTTCATTTTGATACCGATCTGCAAATAGAGTCAAAGCATATATATAATATGAATGCGCTTTTGCCTAAAACCATCGTAGTAAAGAACATTTATGCTGTCCCTTTGGATGCACATGCAAGGTTTAATGCAATTAAAAGAGCCTATATCTATAAGATACATACCCAGAAAAACCCTTTTTTAGAGGGAAGATCCTGGTATTATCCATTTCCTGTGAACATGGAACTAATGCAAACCGCTGCGCAAAGCCTATTAACCTATACTCATTTTGAGACTTTTTCAAAGAAAAGTACCCAGGTAAATACCTTTGAATGCCATATTACAAAGGCCGTCTGGGAGATGACAGAGGACGGTTATACCTTTCATATTGAGTCCAACCGCTTCTTAAGAGGCATGATTCGCGGCCTAGTGGGCACCCTTTTACAGGTGGGCCGAGGCCAAATTAGCCTAGAAAAATGGCATGAGATTGTACTATCTAATAACGAACAACTGGCCGATTTCTCTACTCCGGCCCACGGATTATATTTATCTCTAATAGAATACCCTCCTTTTTTGAAAAAAATAGTCTAGTCTAGAATGCATACTAGTATTGGGTTTAAGGTGCTAAAGCACAGATTTTGAACCCTTTGAACGTAAAAAATTACAAAATAGTATACAATATATTTGGATAGTAGCTAAGGCTGCTTATCTTTGCCGCCCGCTAGCGAGAAAAGCTCGTAAAACGGATTGTTCTATGAGGTAATTTTCCAGCAAAATAAAGTCCAAAATACTTTAAAATACTTCTACCAATAATTGGTGGAACTAAATAACAGCTGTATCTTTGCCGTCCCTCTTCAAAAAAAGAGTAGCTCTTCGAAATTATATTGCCTATTTTATGAATGATTAATTTATTATTAATTTATTTTTTTCACCATAAAGTTTGGCTATAAATATAAATGTGCCTACCTTTGCACCCCCTACGAATAATAGGGCGCAAAAAAAGCACAAAAGATCTTTGAAAGTTTGGAAACAATAGTAACTGTATTCTTGATAAAATACAGGTAAAGGTTTAAGCATCAACAAGAATTATATCAGACGTTAATTTTAATTTTATTGAGATTGATAGTCAGATCAAACAACATTTACAATGGAGAGTTTGATCCTGGCTCAGGATGAACGCTAGCGGCAAGCTTAATACATGCAAGTCGAGGGGCAGCATGAAGTAGCAATACTTTGATGGCGACCGGCAAACGGGTGCGGAACACGTACACAACCTTCCTTTTAGTGGGGAATAGCCCAGAGAAATTTGGATTAATACCCCGTAACATAACGATGTGGCATCACATTGTTATTATAGCTTCGGCGCTAGATGATGGGTGTGCGTATGATTAGATAGTTGGCGAGGTAACGGCTCACCAAGTCTACGATCATTAGCTGATGTGAGAGCATGATCAGCCACACGGGCACTGAGACACGGGCCCGACTCCTACGGGAGGCAGCAGTAAGGAATATTGGTCAATGGACGCAAGTCTGAACCAGCCATGCCGCGTGAAGGATTAAGGTCCTCTGGATTGTAAACTTCTTTTATATGGGACGAAAAAAGGTCTTTCTAGACCCCTTGACGGTACCATATGAATAAGCACCGGCTAACTCCGTGCCAGCAGCCGCGGTAATACGGAGGGTGCAAGCGTTATCCGGATTCACTGGGTTTAAAGGGTGCGTAGGCGGGCAGGTAAGTCAGTGG
>JBILDC010000008.1:0-96200 GCA_044352855.1 Sediminibacterium sp.
ACGTATTATTTGGCATCATTGTAAGTGTCATCTTTGTGTCTATTTATGCCACTAGATTACATTGGTCTATTATTCCTATATATATTGGCGGAGCAAGCTTGATTGCCTATGTTACCAATTTGTTAAGTAAGAAAATTAAGGTCATACAAAAAAATATTGTGAAGGAAACCACTTCATTAGCAGGTACGACCACAGAAAGTTTACGCAATATTGAATTAATTAAAAGTTTGGGCTTAACCACTCAAGAAATTCAAAGATTAAATAATAATACCTATAAAATTTTAGCACTCGAATTAAAAAAAGTAAAAAATGTGCGTTCCTTAAGTTTCATCCAAGGCACCATGGTGAATTTTTTAAGACAGGTCATTACTTTTACTTTAATGTGGCTCATCTTCAAAGAAATTTTAACAGTAGGTCAATTAATCTCTTTACAGTTTTATAGCTTTTTTATATTTGGACCACTTCAAGAAATTGGAAGTATTATTTTAAGCTACAGAGAAACAGAAGCCTCTTTAAATAATTTCGATGCCTTAATGAAAAAGCCTATCGAACAAACCCCTAGCAACCCCATTGCTGTTGGAGATATTCAACAATTGGCATTTCATCAAGTGGGCTTTCAACATCAAACCGCTAATTTTAAGGCCATTGATAATATTAGCTTTGAAGCAAAGAAGGGCGAAACCGTTGCCTTTGTAGGTCCTTCAGGAGCAGGCAAAAGTACCTTAGTAAAATTATTAGTGGGATTATATGAACCACAGGAGGGAGAAATATTAGTCAATAATGTGCATTCAAAAAATATTGACATGACGGGGCTTCGCAATCAAATTAGTTTTGTCACCCAGGACACTCAATTATTTGCAGGTACTATTAAAGAAAACTTAGCCTTTGTAGCACCAAATGCAACCGAAGAAGATATGTTAGTGGCCCTTACCAAGGCAAGCTGTTCCAATATTTTAGACAAAGGGGGTAGTGGACTAGCTACCTTAATTGGAGAAGGTGGTTTAAAATTAAGTGGCGGAGAAAAACAAAGATTATCCATTGCGAGGGCATTATTAAGACATCCTCATTTATTGATATTTGACGAAGCCACTTCTTCTTTAGATAGTATCACAGAAGAATCAATTACCGATACCATTAGACAGTTATCTGCAGAAAGAGAGCAAATTACTATTATGATTGCGCATAGGTTATCTACCATTATTCATGCGACCAGAATTTATGTATTAGAGAAGGGGCAAGTCATTGAAAAAGGCACACATGATTCACTCTTATCAGAGAAGGGCTTGTACTATGCTATGTGGAGACAACAAATTGGAGAAAGAAGAATGTCTAATTAGTTAGTATTTTTACGACCACAGCGGCTATATGGAAAAAGAGCAGTTTAAGGAAATTCAGTCAAGTATCCCCCATGAACCGGGCATCTATCAATATTTTGATGGCAAGGGGGCTTTATTATATGTAGGCAAGGCTAAAGACCTAAGAAAAAGGGTAAGCTCCTATTTCTTTTCCAATCAAGAAAATCAAAAAACAATTGAACTAGTAGAGAAAATCAAGGATATCCAATTTACCATTGTGAACTCGGAACACGATGCCTTTATTCTCGAGAATGAACTCATTAAAAATTATCAGCCCAAGTATAATATTAATTTAAAAGACGATAAAACCTATCCTTATATTATAATTAAAAATGAGTCCTTTCCTAGGGTGTATATTACAAGAAGAAAAATTAAAGATGGTTCTACTTACATAGGCCCTTTTACGCATCCACTTGCGGTAAGAGAATTAATGAATCATATTAAACAAACTATTCCTTTAAGAACTTGTACCCTACCCCTCACTAAAAAAAATATTGAACTAGGTAAGTTTAAAGTTTGTCTAGAATATCATATTGGCAATTGTTTGGGGCCTTGTCAAAATTTTCAGTCAGAAGCTTCTTATAATGAATCAATAGAGCAGGTGCAAAATTTATTGAAAGGCAATATCAAACCCGTGGTTCAAGAATTGCAAACAAAAATGCAAGAGCAGGCCGCAGCGATGCAATTTGAAAAAGCAGGATTTACCAAAAGAAAAATAGAAGAGTTAGAAAGCTACCAAACTAAATCGGTAGTGTATACAAAACATCAACACCCCATGGATGTATTTAGTATTGCACATAAGGAAGACCAGGCCTATGTAAGTTATTTAATGATTCAAGAAGGTAGAATTATACAAACACATATACTACCCTTAACGGTGCCCTTAGAAGAAAACAAAGAAACTATATTGTCTTTTGCGATTCATTATTTCAGAACAAATCTTAGCTCTTCTGCCAAGGAAATGATTGTTCCTTTTGATTTTGAAGATAAATTACCAGGTGTAAAATATACGATTCCCTTACAAGGAGATAAAGAACAACTTTTAGCCCTGTCTCAAAAAAATGCCGACTATGCTTTAAAGGATTGGGAATATAAACAAAAGCTAGTACAAGTGAATCCTATTAAGGACGATAGCGTTTTACAGGAACTTAAGGAACAACTACACCTGGGTGAACTGCCTGTTCATATAGAATGTTTTGATAACTCTAATATACAAGGAGCCTTTCCTGTATCGGCCATGGTTTGTTTTAAAAATGGTCAGCCTAGTAAATCGGACTACAGAAAGTTTAATATTAAAACAGTAGTGGGCATTAATGATTTTGCCAGCATGAAGGAATCGGTCTATAGAAGGTATAAATCGGTGCTTGAAAAAAAGCAGACACTTCCTCAGCTTGTCATCATTGATGGTGGTAAGGGTCAATTAAATGCAGCTATAGAAGCTTTAACAGAACTAGGTATTCAACAGCAGCTTACCACCGTAGGACTTGCTAAAAATTTAGAGGAAATTTTCTTTGTAGGCGATAAAGACTCTATGAAATTAAACTGGCAGTCCGATGCACACCGATTGATAAGAAATATAAGAGATGAAGTACACCGTTTTGGCATTCAGTTTCATAGAAGTAAGAGATCTAAAGGGGCGCTTGAAAATAGCTTGGATGAAATTGAAGGCATAGGTCCTAAAACCAAGGACTTATTATTGATTTATTTTAAATCGGTACAGAAAATAAAGGAAGCCAAGCTTGAGTTGCTTTCAGAAATTATAGGACCTAGTAAGGCTAGAATATTAAAGGCTGCTTTTGAAAAAACAGAGGATTCAACCAATCAATAACCTAGGATAAATACACCCATATTAATACACCCATCTGTCCTGCTCGTAATCAAAAATTCTTTGTCTAATTTTTTCTCCTTCTAACAATCTTTTATTGGGGTCCTTATACATGGCATTTAACATCTTATCATTGTAATTGTCTAGCGTTGACTTTATAACATAGCCATTAAAGTACCTGCTTTCAAAAAGTTCTTCCCAAGTAATTCTATTAGAAATATTTTTAGGATTATATACTTGATTCTTGGCTAGCGTGGCTCTTAATTCAGGATAGTAAATCCAAAATAAAGTACGTTTAATAGGTTTATTATTAATGACAATAGTTGCCACCGGTGCAATACCAATAATTCTGCAATACATTCTGCTAGTTCTATTATCAAAAATAAACTGCTCTTTTAATCTGAATGTATAAATGGAATCTGGATTCGGCGCGAGTTTGGTGTTGTATATAATACTGGTATCAAATATATTGGGATTATTAATATTTTGTACCAACTGTGTATCTAAACTTCCTTTTAACATGGCATTCACTTCATCCACTCCTAATGGTTTAGTAAAACGATCATCTCCTCCTTCAGCAGAAAATGGCACTACCCCGTCTTTTTCAATAGCCCTTAACAATAGAGCGAAAAAGCGTTGGTCTCCACTATCATCATAAGCTTGATATATAAAAGGTCGGTTAATTTTTTCTCTGCCGTCAATTTCTTCCCAAACAAACTCACTAAATAAGGCGTCTTCTTCTCTTAAGTTTTCATAAGCCATTGGTGTTCTTTGTTGAACTGCTTTTCTTGAATTATTCTCAGAAAAGAAACCATAATTAGGTCTTAGGCTTCTTCTATTATTTGCATTAAAACCGCCCACCATGGTGGTGTCAATAGTTTTAGTCGATTTGATATTGGTATCTATAACCACCGTTGAAACAACTGGCGCTACTACTGCCGCTTCTACAGGTTTAGCGGCAACTGTATCCTTTGCAGGACCTGCTTTTTTCTTATAGTTAAACTGAGCTTGAGCACTATTGACTATGGTTAGTGCTAGCACTAAAAACAAAGTAGGGGATATTAATTTTTTCATGTCTTATTATTTTTTACTTTATTACGAGTTTTTTTATCAAGGTTTTTGAAAAGTGATTTTCAAAAATGGCTGACTATTACTGTAATATAAAAGTAATGGTTTGATCTAATTTTCTAGTGCCTCCACCTGGCTCAGTGACTTTAATTTCACCAATGGTCACTGTGGTTCCCGCCTGACATCTTCTTACTAAATCCTTTGCCCCGTTTGCAAAAGCTGCTCCATTTACTTCCGCTACTTCTGGTTCATCAAAACCTTTTCCAGTAGCAATGACAATAAAGGAAACTACATTGAATCGAATACCTTCAAATACAAAGTCTCTTAAATCGGCAATGACCCCTTGTTGTACTCTGAATTTATTAGCAGTCATATTACCTCCTGCGCTTCCGCCCACAATCGCAATTGGATCTGGAACACGCTTCACTGGAATATTAATTTTTTGAGATAGTTTACCATCATTCACATTCACCATTACATTACCAAGCTGGGTACACTTTACAATGTATTGGCCTGCCCCTGCTTTACTTACTGTAGCACCGGTTCCTTCCACTGTTACATTTATTTTTTCAGCACCACCACCACCTGTTACACTTAATGGATTATCTAAACCTTTATAAAATACTCTTGTTTTGTCTGTTGACACCACCAAGCCTGATGGTGTACCTACAGTAAACCTAACATCCTTTTCTACGATAGCTGTTTCTCCATTAGGCTTTAAAAAAGATATTCTTACTCTTTTTGAATTGATGCCTGGCGCACCAGCTGTTGATTTATAAATTGCAGAACCATCAGCAGTGATAGGTAGATTCACTCCATCAATAGATATTGAAGGTTTGGCTGCACTACTAAATGCACCCACTCCTGCCGTAATCACTAATTCTTCACCTTGCATTAAGTATTGAGAATTAGAGGCCGCAAAGGCATTGAACTGATCATATATTAATTCTACTTCTCCAATTTCTTTATGGCAAAATTCTGCTACCTGTGCTTCACTATTACGAATATCATTTTGAAACTTAGTTAAAATAGTAATGGCCGCAACACTAGGCGTCATGTGAAAATAAGCATATGCCCAATCGTCTTTACCTGCAATACTTGTAGTGCTTGGTATAGATAAATCCAAGGGTAAATTAGGAATTACTTCTTTTGCAATAATAGGATCAATGGCCGCTAAATCGGCTTTAAATTGAACTAACTTATTATATAAATCCTTTCCTTTTGATTCTCCTGATTTACTGTTTAAAAATAATCTTGTAGTAGCATCTAAATCATCTTCTTTATATTCTTCTTTACCGTCTTTTGTTTTTAATCCAGATTCTACTTTTAGCTCTTGCTTCAATGATTCAACATATGTATACATTGCATCGGCAAAGGCATGCGCCTTTTCAGCCTTAGGCGCCCAAATAGCCGCTTTTTCTGCCGATTTTGGATCATTTAATTTTGTCTTCAAAGATTTATAGATATCGGCATTCTTTCTTTCTATAATATTACTTGCACTATTTAAGCTTTGCTCAATGGTTTTAAATGCATTGAGAATTTCACTAGATACATTTAATGCCAATAGCGCTGTTAACACTATATACATAATGTTAATCATCTTCTGCCTTGGCTCCTTAGGTAATGACATGTATACTAGATTTTAAAAAATGAAAATTTGAATAATTAAATTAACGTCCTTGCATTGCAATAATCATATTGCCATACACTTTGTTTAATTGAGTAAGGTTATCGGCCAGTAATGCAATTTGTTCTTTCGCTCTAATCGCATCTTGCGCAGAGCTTGACATAGCATTAGAAGCTTCCGTTAACTTAGCATAATAAGTATTCATGGCTTCCATGCTCTTACTCATCATTGCAAATTGTTCATTTAAGTTTTTAACACCATCTGTAGCCGAGGCAAAGCTTCCTAAATTATTAGAAACTGAACCCACTGCATCCTTGATAGAACCTAATGCAATAGCTGCATCCTTTGTATTATGCGTGAAGTCTTTACTTGCTTTTGACATATCTGCTAAGTCACCTAAGTACATGGCAGTGTCATTTAAACGCTGAAAGCTTTTGCTTAATTTTTCAAAAGCAGCGCCATCCAATTTAGCTGCTTCCAAATGCGCCATCACCGAATCCACGGCACCTGCTTGTGGCGCATGCGTTGAGTCTCCTACTTCTGGCGGTGGCAAGAATGCATAAATGGTAAAAATCACAGCCTCTGTGACAAAACCAAGTATTAATGCATAATCGGCCCATGCTAGATGTAAGATTTTTGCCAATGTAGCTATAATAACTACCGCAGCTCCTAAAGAGAAAACTACGTTTACGATCTTATTGGTTTTGGGCGAAATGGAATTTGACATTTGAAAAATTTATAAATTTTATATGATACTATTTAATTCGAAACGATAATTATAAAATGATTATTATAAATAGAAAAGTTTTAATTTATTCTTGGCGCCATAGAAAGTACACATCTAAATCCAATATAAGATTTGGCTGTATCTTGATATTCATAATTTCTAGTACTTACTTGAATATTGTAAGCAATATCCTTCCAAGAACCTCCTCTCACTACTTTTCTTTTCATAGAAATTGGGTCATCCTCTTTTGCATTGTATTGTAAATCCGGGCTAAAATCTCCTATAAAATTATTACCGCCCTCATAATATACAGAGCTAGTCCATTCAGCGACATTGCCTGCCATATCAAATAATTTATACCCATTTTCTGGATAAGATTGAACCTTACTTGTATAAATATTATCATTCTTTGTGTCTGATCCAAAATAATCTCCTCTGCCTGGTTTAAAATTAGCTAAGAGTCTTCCTTCTTTTGTTCTTGTATAAGGCGAACCCCATGGATACATATTGTTCGTTTTAGAATTGCCTCTTGCAGCATATTCCCACTCTGCTTCTGTTGGTAGTCTGTAAATACCATCAATTTTTTCGTCTCTTTTATTCCCCTTGTCTAAATAAAAATTACTATTATTTGTTCTCCAATGACAGAAAGCAACTGCTTGCTTCCAGGTAACACCGACCACCGGATACTGATTATAAGAAGGGTGTGAAAAGTATAAACGCGTAAAAGGTTCGTTATAAGAATAAGAGAAATCTCTCATCCATACAAGCGAATCAGGATAGACTGCTTCTGTTTGAGAAACTAAAAAATTACTCAAGGGTTGCTCTAATCCTTTTGAAGTTCTAGCAGCCGCTTTTAAATCAACATAAGAGTACCTGTAGATTAATTTAGTAGGATCTATTTCTACTTTACCTTGAATTCGATTATCAGGGCTTAACAAAAGTTCATTTAATTTTTCAATCACAGCCTTATTGTTGGAATTAATACGAAGCGCTCTATTCCAATCCACTTTCACTGTATCTTCTGGTTGATTTACACCACCTGCATAAACCGCTAGATATTTAAGAGAATCAGATACATACTTTACAAATTTGCGATATTGTTGATTGGTTACTTCAGTACGGTCCATCCAAAAACCAGTAATGGACACTAATTTTTTTCTATTGACCATGGCCATATCCACCTGTTCATCACTTGGACCCATATGAAAGGACCCTCCAGGTATTTGAACCATATTAGGATCGGCACGAAATTTAGGAGGCTTGAATGATAAAACACCAATAGAACCTAGTATAATAGCAGTTAATACCAAGGGCAGTTTAAAGGGCAATTTCTTCAATCTTGTAATCATATTTTAATTTTACCGGTTCTTATCTCCTTAAGAACGATTTTTTTTCAATTAAATTTCATTTTAAACAAAAAAAATAGGACTTTTTTTTGCAGAAAGTATTGATTCTCACTGCATAAATAGGAAATGCAAATTATAACATTAGTTGTTAGACTTTTGCTAAAAATTCGATTAGACCGGATACTGGCGGATAGCAGGTTTTATTCTTACATATAAAGAATTGATTGTCATTGCCTTGCTTTGATAACGACATGGGTATACTAGAGAAATTTCTAGGTATGAAAAGAAGCATTTTCTGAGGTAAAAACCTAGAAACTAAGCTTTCAATATCAGTTCTGACTGTCGGACCCACCGCGACCAAAGACTGATACCCTTCGGTCATAATCGAAAAACTTTGGGCCCAATAGCTATAGGCCGATGGATATTGTAATATCAATTTACGCATAGACCTGATCATTTGCTCTGCCTGACTAGTCCAATGATCAATTTCAAACAGGGTGCCCAAATAATACAAACTGGAGCAAATCATTGCATTGCCACTTGGTTGAGCCCCATCATAGGTTTCTTTTTTTCTAACAATGATATCTTTTTGATAGTCTGCGGTGTAATAGTAAAAAAGTTTGTCTTCTGAAAGAAAATGAGCTTGCACATAGTCCATCCAATTTTTTGCTTTTTCTACATAAGCAATATCGCCAGTAATTTCTTGCAAATGAATATAAGCTTGTATTAAACTTGCATAGTCGTCTAAAAATGCAAAAGATTTATTCACCCCCTTGGTATGGGTATGATAAAAATAATTTTCTTTTTCATTCAACATATTTTCTTCTATCCAAAGCATTGTATCAATGGCCTTTTGCTTATAAGCATTATTACCTAATGCTTCATAGGCTTTACAAAGTCCTATAATCATTAAATTATTCCAAGCTAAAATAATTTTATAATCAAGCGCTGGTCTTATTTTTTTAGCTCTTGCTTGCAAAAGTGTTTGCCTTGCTTTTTCAAAACCATCTTGCATGCCTAGCTCCATAGCATCTACAGTCCATAAAATATTGGTATGCTCCCAATTGCCCGCTTCTGTTATTTGGTAATATTTACAAAAGTCTTCAAAAATAGAATCGTCCAATAAAGTTTTTATTTCTGCGTAAGACCATGTATAAAATTTTCCTTCCACGCCTTCGCTATCCGCATCTAGGGCTGCATAGTAGGCCCCTTGCTCATTACATAATTCTGTATGTAGAAAATGAATGGTTTGATCAATTACTTTTTTATAAGATTGCTTTTGCGTGATTTGATAGGCTTCAGAAATTACAGTAATGAGTAAAGCATTATCGTATAACATTTTTTCAAAGTGGGGCGCCTGCCACTGCGCATCGGTGCTATATCTTGCAAAGCCTCCTGCTATATGATCATAAATACCCCCTTGTATCATTTTATCAATAGAGCGAATAGCATGTACAAGTGAAGCATCCTGTTTATTCAAATAATAATTTCTAAAAAGCATTTGTAATACAAATGTTTGTGGAAACTTAGGCGCATTGCCAAATCCACCCCACTGGGTATCGGCCTGTTGTAAAATACGCCCAGCCATTATTTCAATTTCTTCTTTAGTAGCAAGCGGTTCTTCATTATTATCTACAACGCCTGAAGTATTATCGCCTGAACTAATAACTGTATTCGCTTTCACAGGTACAACAACATTTCTTACAATATGATTAGTAAGTTCATTCGCTTGTTCTACTAATTTTTCATAATTATTTTCAAATGCATTTTTAACGCCTTGTAAAACATCCATCCAGGAAGCTCTTTGGGGCATGGCTATAGGCGGAAAATAAGTGCCCCCATAAAATGGTTTTCCATCAGGTAATAAAAAAATATTTAAAGGCCAGCCACCTGAACCTGTCATGGCTTGTAAGGCGTCCATATATATGTGATCAATATCGGGCCTTTCTTCTCTATCTACTTTAATGCAAATAAAATGCGCATTCATAAAGTCGGCCACTGTTTCAGACTCAAAACTTTCTCTTTCCATCACATGGCACCAATGACAGGCAGCATAGCCAATACTTAATAAAATAGGTTGATTCTTTTGTTTGGCTAAGGCCAAAACCTGTTCAGACCAAGGTTCCCATTGAACTGGATTATGCGCGTGTTGCAATAAATAAGGGCTGGTCTCGTGTATTAGACTATTGGTGTGCTTAGGATTTGCATTCATTTGAATGCAATTTATTTATTTCTTTTTACTATTAGAGGAAAGAAATTGTTCCAAGCCAGCAATCATACTAGGTGTCTGAGGACTAGGTACTTTAATATGTAATTGAAGGCCTGCCTCTTCTACCGCTTTACAGGTACTAGAACCAAAGGCACCAATGGCAGTTCCATTTTGTTTAAAGTTCGGCATGTTCTGGTATAAACTTTTCAAACCACTTGGTGTAAATAAACATATAACATCAAAACTATGTTCAGCAAGTACTTTTTTAATATCGCTAAACTCTGTTCTGTACATGTAGCCTAAATCAAATTTACATTCATGGTCTTTTAACCAATTCACAATTTCATTGTCTTGTTGGTTTTCGCTACACACATATAAGAAGTTTTCATTACTCTTATGTTTGTTTAAAACATCGAATAATTTTTTATTCGTTCCATCTGCACCAAAAAATACCTTGCGCTTGCGGTACATAATAAACTTCTGTAAATAAAGTGCTACCGATTCAGTGACACAGAAATATTTTGTATCCTGATTGATGCTTACTTTTAATTCATCACAGGTTCTGAAAAAATGGTCAATAGCATGTTTGCTTGTGAAAACAACAGCGGTGAAAACAGTAATGTCTATTTTGTTTTTTCTGAAGTCTTTTGCAGCAATGGGCACTAGTTGAATCAATGGATGAAAATGTAGTGCTACTTTATGCTTTTTTTCCAAATCAAAATAAGGCGATTTTTCACTTTCTGGACGCGCTTGCGAAATAAGAATTTTTTTAATGGCCATTTTTATCATTCAGCTTTTAATACGTTCCGCCAAAATACTGCACCACCAGTTTATACAAGATCATAATAGGCAGTATTTCGAATGCACAAAGGTAAAGAAAAAAATGAAAGGAAGATATATGTAATTTGTTTCTTACAGAGGTAAGTGAAAACAAATAACGATATAGGAAAAGCAGCACTGAAAGGCCTCCAGCCCCTATAATAGCCGCTGGAAAATAAATAGGCTTAGCGAATGCCAAAATGAGAATAAAGGGCAAGAGCAATATGCCAAGTACTTTGTTTATCATGAATACCACGAATACATAGGTCTTTACTAATTCCTTCGTACTAAATATAGCGCCTGCTATTTCTAAACAGATATATTTTCCTAGGTATAGGCTTGTAAAAAAAAGGCAAATATATAAGTAAACAAGCCAAAAAGAAATGGGCAATAAATGACGATTATAAATAAGCAAGGATGCCATTAAAGAAAAGCTTAAAATAAAACAAAGGTTCAATAATAAAGAAGCAACACTATTATTTAATAGCTGTTCTCTATTTTGCATCATGCGCATGGAGGACTGACTAAATTGACTAAATAATTTTTGAAAATACTGCGGATACATATTATTTATGAAACCATAAATAAATATAATACCCACTATTAAATAAAATAACCAGTCTTTATCCGAAACCGCATAACGCTGTTCAATTTTATAAATAATTTGCGTGCCTTTATTGGTTAATGAATTTTGATTATATAACTTAAATGCATTTTTCTTATTACTATAATAAGCTTTATAAGATTTTACAAAATCCACCAAACTATCCTTTTTTAATTCTAACTGCTCTTGCATAAACCAAGCATCGGCTTTTTGATAAGTGCTAGGCAAAGCCTGAATATGTTTTATCATTAAAGTATCCTTTTTAAGCAAGGAGTCCGCGACTAATTGACTGGTATCTTTGACAGCTAAAGCAGTGGGCTTTTGCGCATAGGTATTTAGAGGTAGCATAGCACCTAGAAATATACACCCTAGTATAAAAAAAGCTTTATGGAGATTTAAAATCATCTACTGCAAAAATAAGTATCCTGATGCATAATTAGTAACTAATAACTAGCTTTGTTCTTTAACTCTTATTATGGCAGGCATCTATATTCATATTCCTTTTTGCAAAAAAGCTTGCCATTATTGCAATTTCCATTTCTCTACACAAACCCAGCACATTCAAGAATTTACATCTGCACTAGTTGCAGAAATTGCCCTGCAAAAAAATTACTTGAAGGGGCCCATTGAAACGCTCTACTTTGGTGGAGGCACCCCCTCTTTATTGAAGAAACAGGAATTAGCAATGATTATAGAAGCTATTCAAGCAAATTTTAATTTGGCCCCTCATTTTGAGTTTACCATAGAGGCCAATCCAGATGATATTAACCCAGACATTGCTGCGGATTGGTTGGCTTTAGGCGTGAACAGGCTCAGCATTGGTATTCAAAGTTTTCAAGCAGACTCTCTTGCTTGGATGAATAGAGCACATACTGTTGAACAGTCTCATGAAGCTATAAAAATTGTGCAGGCTGCAGGCTTTAAAGATATCAGTGCCGATTTAATTTATGGCACACCTCATTTAAGCGATGAAGACTTGATGGCCGATATTAAAACACTCATTCAGTATAATATAAACCATATTTCTTGTTATGCTTTAACAGTGGAAGAAAAAACAGCTTTATTTTCAATGATTGCCAAAAAACAAATAGAAGATATTGATACTACAAAGCAAGCAAGGCAATTTGAAATTATTATTAGTGCATTAAGCGCCGCAGGGTTTGAGCACTATGAAATTTCTAATTTTGCGATGCCGAATTGTAAAAGCAAACACAATAGTAATTATTGGAATCAAGTCCCCTATTTAGGATTAGGGCCGGCCGCGCATTCTTTTAATGGAGACCAAAGGCAATGGAATATTGCCAACAACTCATTTTATTTTCAATCAATTAAAAATAATCTAGTTCCTTTTGAATTAGAAAACTTAAGTCTTGATCAAAAATTTAATGAATATATGATGATTGCCCTTAGAAAAAGCGAAGGCTTTTCTACTGATTATATAAAAAATGTTTTTGGAGAAAAATACTTAGTATCGGTTTTATCTATTGTTCCAAAGTATCTAGCACTCAACCAACTTGCTGCTACAGATACTGGATTTGCACTAACCAAAGAAGCCAAGTTTTTTGCTGATGGTATTGCCAGTGATTTTTTCTGTGTAAATGAATAGTGCAACTGCCAATACATCTAAGCTAATACTAGATGATGACTAAATATATACTTGAATATTACTAGACTAGACTAGACTAGACTAGACTAGACTAGACTAGCTTAGACCATTTTACACCAATATTTTTTCTATTTCTTTGAAACTAGCAGCTGGGTCATGGCCTTCCCATAAAATTTGATAGACTGCTTTTATAATGGGTAATTCAACTTGAATGTTATTATTCATTGCCATTATACACTTACTTGCATTATAGCCTTCCGCCACCATGTTTAATTCTAATTCGGCAGCACGCACAGAGTAGCCTTTACCTATCATGTTTCCAAATGTTCTATTTCTACTGTGTAAAGAGTAACAAGTCACAAGCAAGTCTCCTAAATAAACCGATGCAGTGTGATTGGTGGCTTCTCCCTTATGATTTGTAGATTTCATAATGGCCGATAATAAACAATCCATTTCATTGGCGGCATTGGCAATAAATACGCTTAAAAAATTATCTCCGTACTCTAAACCATGAGCAATACCTGCACCTAATGCATATATATTTTTGGCCACTGCTGCGTATTGTACTCCTAAAACATCATTATTAATTCTTGTATTAATATATTCAGTGGCAAAGAAAGAAGCAATATGTTCTGTTTGTTTAGTATCTAAACCTGAGAAAGTTAAATAAGAAAGTTGTTCCGCCGCTACTTCTTCTGCATGACTTGGTCCCAATAAAGTAAAATAATTTTCTAAAGAAAAATTAAACGTTGTGGTTAAATAATCGTTCAACAAAATATTATACTTTGGTATTACCCCTTTCACTGCAGAAATTATTTTTTTATTTTGTAAAGCGCCTGGTTCAAGACCCTTTAAGGCTGCCTCAATATGAATAGAAGGCACTGCTATAATTATAATATCGGACCCATCCACTAAGGTCTGTACACTAGCGGTAAAATTAATTTTAGCAATATCAAAATAAGTATTTCTTAAATAATGTGGGTTGTGATGTCTTTTTGTAAAGTAGTCAATATTGGACTGTTGGCGCACCCACCAAGTAATGGGATGGCCATTGTCTGTAACAATTTTAGCGATAGCAGTTGCCCAACTTCCACTGCCTATAATACCTATACGACTGTTTTCCATATTACGAAGATACGAAACAAATAAAAAAGGGGTGCATTTTTGAAATGCACCCCTTTTTAAAGTATTTATCTAAAGCTCATTCGCTTCTTACTTCTTTTCTTCAAAAAGCTTCTCCTTAGTGACCACTTTTACAAGTGTTCCTTCTTTCAAAGTCTTACTTACAGTACTATAAGGCCCTGTAATCACTTCATCTCCCACTTTCAAGCCAATGATTTCAATATAGTTTAGGTCTTGAATATCGGTTTTCACTTTCACCATTTTCACTTTATTGTCTTTGCCTAAAACAAATACCACTTCAGATAATTCTTCATCTTTAGAAGCATCTCCGTTGTCAGCAGGCTTTTCATCTTTCTTGCCAGAACCTACTTTTGTATCTTTTCCTTCACCGTCTTTATCTCTAGTCGTAACAGCATTCAATGGAACAGTCACCACATTCAGTTTTGATTTGGTTTGAATATCAGCACTAGCTGTCATACCTGGTCTGAAAGGAAAAATATTATTGTCTTTTACTAAGTCTGTATAGCTTTCAGTTAATAATCTAATATGTACTTTATAATTAGCCACTTCAGCAGAAGAACTTGCTGTATTCGCAGTAGAAGTAATAGGGTTGGCAATTTTATATACTATGCCTTTGAACTTTCTATTATTATAAGCATCTACTTCCACTAAAGCAGTATCTCCTAATTTAACTTTAGTAATATCATTCTCTCCTACATCTACTCTTACCTCAATACTTTTCATATCTGCTACACGCATCATTTCAGTACCTGTCATTTGAGCAGTTCCTACCACACGCTCTCCTTTTTTTACATTCATTAAACTTATAATACCGTCCATTGGACAAGTAATAATAGTACGGGCTAAATCTTTTTCGGCTCTTGCTAATTGCGCTCTTACGCCTTGAATTTGCGCTTCTCCACTTTTAATAGATTCTTTTGCTGAATTATAAGAAGACTCTGCAGAACGAAAAGCTTGTTCAGTTTGCTCATATTCAGATCTTGAAACAATCTTGTCTGCAAATAATTTTTTAAAACGCTCGTTAGTTGCTTTGGTATTGTCATAAGCAGTTTTCAAACCACTTAATGCTGCTTTTACGTTCTCGTATTGCGCTTTTACTTGGTTTACACTAGCTGTTACTTGATCTCTTTGAGAAGAATAAATATCGGCATAAATTTTAGCCAATACTTGTCCTTTAGTTACCTTATCTCCTTCTTCAACATATAGGTTCACAATCTCGCCAGAGATATCTGGACTTACTTTTACTTCCACTTCAGGATATACTTTACCACTTGCATTCACCGACTCGGTAATAGTTCTTAGTTGTACTTTTTCAGTAGTCACTTCTGTTCCATCTACCTTGCCAATCACGCCTGCTTTTTTTAGTCCAACTAAAAGCACTATAACGGCTACTACTGCAACGCTTATCCAAATTAATTTCTTATTCATTGTATTTATTTTTTACTGCTTATTTTTCTTATTATAATGTTAATGCTTCCCCTTTATAAAACTCTAATAATTTAATTCTAAATACATACTCGTATTGAGCAGTCTTAAAATTAACTTTAGCTCTTAGGTAGTTATTTTGATTGTTTAGTAATTCTATAGTGCCTAATAAACCTAATTCATATCTTTTGCTTGCAAATTGGTAAGTTTTTTCAGCTGCGTTCAATGCTTTTTGAGTGGCATTTAATTTATTGAAAGCAACCACCGCATTGGTGTAGGCTGCATAAATATCTTGCTTTAATTTACGTTGTGTATTCTCTTCTTGCAAGGTTACATTTTGCAAATTCAATTTAGATTGCTTGTAGGCAATTTTAGCTTGATTACCATTGAAAATAGGAATTGACATTTGTAATCCAAGGTTTTGACCAAAGTTGTTATCTACCTGTGTTCTCCAACCATTCCAAACAGAGCTCCAATTTCTTGTTGAAGTAACAGGTGAAAATATAGGTGATTGAACATAATACTTAGCATTGTTAACAGACACAAAGGGCGAAGCCGCATTTGGCGTGCTAAAACCATTTGGCTGAAAACCACTAATATAATTGAACTGATTAGAAAAGTTAGAAGTTAAATTATAACCAAAGCTAATGGTAGGATAAAAGCTTGCCTTGGCTACTAAAGTATTTTTTTGCGCTGCCTTCACTCTTAAAGAAGCCGCTTTAACGTTAGGCAAGTTTTGAGAGGCATAATTAAATACATAATCAGGTTGCAAATCGGCAAAAGATTGTAATTTAATTTGATCAACTGGCTGCGATACAATTTCAAAATTTTGAGAAGCGTCTAAGTTCAATAAAGCCATTAAATTTAATTTGCCTTGTTGTACATTAGCAATAGCAGTGATATAACTACTACTATCATTAGCTAATTGAGTTTCTAATTCTAATAAGTTTAACTCTGGCAATAAACCTACTTCTACTCTTTTAGCAGTAGCAGCTAATTGTTCCTTTGTTTGTTGTATTTGAATTTTGGCAATTTCAGTTTGCTCAATAGCAGATAAGATTTGTAAATAAAAAGTAGCCACGTTCAATGAAATATCATTGGCAATGGTTTGCTTATCGGTTTCACTTGCGAACCAACTTAAACTACTAGCTTCTGCATTATTTCTTAACCTGCCTGCATTAAATAATTGCATACCTCCATTCACTCCAAAATTGTTGAATAAAAATTGAGTGTTAGTAAAATCGTTGGTGGTTGGGTCAATAGAACGGCCTAATCTTAAGCCCATTCCTGTGGAACCACTAATAGTGGGTAGTCGGTTGGATTTAGCCAATTCTGCTTGTAGTTTTGCAAGTCTTGCCTGTACATCTGCCTGCTGAACAGAGATATTGTGCTGAATGGCATATTGAACACAAGATCTTAGATCCCACTGAGCGGGTTCTTGTGCCATCAAGCTAATGGAAGAGAAAAATAAGCTTATTGTTATTATGTATTTCATGTAATGTGTTGTTAGGACTCTTTTTACAGTACAAAAATAGTACATAAAGGCCTAGTTCAGTAATTTTTAGACAGGCGGAAAAGCTAAGCGCTGAACAGCAATTAGTAACGATGAAAGGCTATAAATTAGCTTTTTTAGTCATAAATAAGGTCAGGATGCCTTTAAAATGGGGTTTGAGCGGCAGAAATTTCCCCCTTAAATTATGTAGAAGGCTTGTAATAAAAGATTCTATATAATACCAGGACAATACATAATAAAATAATGGCTGTTAATGCAGAATAAGGCTTGTCAATGACCACCGCACAAGCCACCAAGGCATAGGATAGCACAAAAACCACACAGAAAATAGGTGTCCATCTTTTTAAAGCCCCCGTAACGGTAGCATCGCCTTGTTTTTTTCTTCTCAATATTAATAAGGTAGCAGCAGAAGTACTCATACCCATACAATCTAAAAAAATACTAAAGCTTAGTACATCGTCTACCCCTTTACCAAAAAATGTAACTAGTATAGTAGTAATGGCAAATACAGTTAAGCCAGGAACAAGGGCATCTGTTTTAGGATGTTTCTTTTGAAAAATAGCAGGTAGTACTTTATCCTCACTCATCGCAAACATGACACGAGGGTTACTCATTAATATTACATTCACATAGGCAAGCACACTTAAGACCATGGCAAAATCAAAAACCTTGGCCCCAAATTTTCCAAACCAGGCTTCAAATAATAAAGAGCCAATAGCATTGGCATTTTTCATTTGATCAAAACCTATCACTTGAATATAAGTATAGTTAATGGCTAAATATAAAAATAGCACTACTAGTATACCTACTACAATGCCTCTTTGCATGGTCTTGGCCGATTTTACTTCCGATCCAAAATTAATAGTTTGTTGATAGCCTCCATAAGTAAAAAATACAGAGACTAAACTTACAAGTAATAACAAAGCGCCGTTGGTGCCATCATAAGTATAAATTTTCCCTTCGTTAATGCCGTGTGGAGGAACCGTAACACCTTTAAACAATGAAGAAATCAAAAGTACAATTAAAGAAATTTTTACTACCATTAAAATATTCTGCGTGCGACTACTTGTTTTTAAACCCAATAAATTAACAATATAAAAAAGCCCCACAGAAGAAGAGGCCACTATAATATTAAATAAAGTACTAGATGGCCTCCCAAATAATAAATCACTTACATAATCGGCTCCAATTAAAGCCACTACCGCGAGTGATGCTGCATTACTAATTAATATTAAAACGTTAATAGTAAAACCAACGCCCGGATGATAGCAATGTGCAAATACTTTATAATAGCCACCCATTACTGGAAGTCTTTGTCCAATTTCCGCATAAGTAAGCGCGCCAAATAAAGCAATTACACCTCCAATAAACCAAGCACTAAAAAAAATAAGGGGTGTGCCCGATTTTGCTGCAATAGTAGCAGGTGTTTTAAAAATACCCATGCCAATGACCAAACTCACCACAATCATGGTAAGGCTAAAAAAATTAATGCCTTGCTTTTCTTTCATATCTAGTCAATGAATTATAAATATAATAAAAATGGCCTAGTTTTCAACAACCCGTTAGTAATTAAAAATAGTGAGGGATATATAAATGCTAAATTTGTTTCAGAATTAGGTTCATGCAAATGATTAAAAGGGAATCCCGTTAAAATCGGGGGCTATTCCCGTAGCTGTGAGTTCGTTGCCGTAAAGCAATTGATGCAATAAGTCCACTGAAGCAATTTGGGAAGGACGCATCCTTGAAGAACAAGCCAGAAGACCTGCCTAGTTTAAAAAATCAACAGCTTTCGGGTAAAAAGCAGGGATTGTAAAAAATTAAGGCCAGAAGATATAGACTTGTATGTATTTATTTTTAAGATGCTACTCTCTTAAGTCTATCTCTGACAACTCCTTAATCAATTATGGTTCTCTTTCTCCAGGAAGCTCATTGTTCACTCAGTAAAATGAAAAAACAAAACAATGAGCAAAAAAATCATCACGCTCTCGGTGTGTCTAATCGCCACCACCCTCCTCTTTGGGCAAAAAGACAGTCTTCAAAAAAATTCAACTGCCACACAGCTGGAGGATGTCATTGTCACTGCCAATAAAATTGAGCAGAAACAAAATGGAACTAGTAAAGTCATCACCGTGATTACTGCAGCTCAAATTCAACAAAACGAAGGCAGAACCATTGCACAGGTTTTAAATGAGCAGGCTGGATTAAGCTTGCCAGGTACTTTAAGTAATTTAGGAACTGTTCCTAGTATTTACATGCGTGGTGCAGCTTCTGGAAGAACCTTAATTTTATTAGACGGCGCCCCCGTTGGTGACCCATCTATGATTAGCAATGAATTTGATTTAAATTTAGTACCACTGAATCAAGTGGAGCGCATTGAAATTCTAAAAGGTGCGCAAAGTACATTATATGGATCGGATGCGATTGGTGGTGTAATTAATATTATCACAAAATCAAAAGGCAGTCCCTTTGTTTCTGGTGCATTAAGCTATGGTAGTTATGGAACCAAGCAAGGCAACTTGCAGTTCAATAGCAGCATCAATAAATTAAACTATACCATTGGATTTGAAAATCAAAATGCTGACGGATTTTCATCTGCAAAGGATATCACCAACAAAGCCAACTTTGATAAAGATGGCTATCAAAACAATAGCTTTTTTGTAAAAGCAAAATACAAAATTGATTCTCTTTGGGACCTGCAACTATCAAGCAGAAAAACAGCTTATACTTCTGCAATAGATTATGGCGGCTTTATGGATGATAAAGACAATGAGTTCAAAAACGCCACCACCATGAGTGGCTTAGTTTTGAAATATAAAAAAGCAAAAACCAATTTTCAATTACAATACCAGTATACCACTCAAGACAGAACTTATTTTAATGATAGTGCGGATAGAACCTATACTATTTTTGAGAACAACCAATATGCAGGTACAACACATTTTGCAGATGCTTTTTTATCAACACCCATTCTTAAAAATATACAGTGGATTATGGGAACGGATTATAGATACGGCTCATACAATCAAACCTATGCATCTATTAGTGAATATGGCCCTTACAATGATGTATTTAAAGACACTTTCCAATTACAGAATGCCTTATATACTTCTGTCTTAATGAATGACAATGCAAAAAAATGGTTACTTGAATTAGGGGCTAGATATAATAACCATAATCGTTTTGGAAATAACCAAACATTTACAATAAATCCTTCTTATGCCTTGAGCGATAAGGTAAGATTAATTGCAAGTGTATCCACCGGATTTAAAGCACCATCACTTTATCAACTAGGCTATAATGATGCTTTAAAAGCAGAAACTTCGTTCAATACCGAGTTGGGTATTTCATTTAGAAAAGGACAAGTATTTGCAAGAGCAGTTTACTACAATAGAAATATTAAAAATGGTATTGACTACAATTATATAGACTATAATTTTTTCAATTTTATCCAACAAAAAGTGAATGGATTAGAAATTGAGCTACAACATCCCATTACAGAGCAGCATGTTGTTTCATTGAACTATACATTAATGAATGGACAAGAGACCAATCAAAATAGAATTACCAATACTGATACTGTTACTTATAATTATTTATTAAAGCGTCCTAAGCACAGTTTAAACGCACAATGGAATTATGCCATCAACAAGAAATGGAATAGTTCAGTGACGGGTCGATTTATTAGCGAAAGAAAGGATGTAGGAGGTTATGGTGCACCAGATGTAACTTTAGGTTACTATACCCTTTTAAATGCAAGTCTACAATACAAGTGGAGCAAGCGCATTACAGTGTTTGCAAATGGTCAAAACCTACTAAACGACAATTTCAGTGAAGTCAATGGATATAATGCTATTGGAAGAATGGTTCAATTTGGGATACGTTTGAATTAAAATTTTACTGTTAACAATATAACAATTATCATAATGGTCATTCTTATAGGTTAGTAAATCTAAAAAAGCTTTGTATCTTCATACAAAGCTTTTTTTATGGCATTCAAAATAGATGAACTACTTACCATTGTCTTTACATTGTTCGCGGTAATTGATATCGTGGGTTCTATTCCACTATTAATTGCCATGAAAGAAAAATCGGGTGCCATTCAATCGCTAAAAGTGACCCTTATTTCAGGAGGCTTAATGATACTGTTTTTATTTTTAGGTAAACCATTTTTACAATTATTGGGATTAGATGTCAAATCATTTGCGGTGGGTGGTTCTATTGTCATTTTTTTATTAGGACTTGAAATGGTATTGGGCCATGAAATTTTTAAAGGAGATAAAAATGCACAGTCTGGCGCTGTGGTACCAATAGCCTTTCCTATTATTGCTGGAAGCGGAACCCTTACCACTATTATGTCTTTAAAAGCCAACTATGATGAACTTTATATTGCACTAGGTATTATTATAAACTTAGTTATTGTATACGCAGTTTTAAAATCGCTCAATTTTATTGAACGTTTACTAGGACCTGCAGGCTTATTAGCCGTTCGTAAATTTTTTGGTGTAATTCTTATAGCTATTGCCGTTAAAATATTCTCTAGCAATGTTGGAGCACTAATACGCTAAAAGATAAAATTTAAAAACTATATCTTGCTTGTACTAGATAATTTCTTCCCAGCGCAGAAATACCACTTGCAAAATAACGGTAATTTAAGTCAGCGATATTTTCAATTTGAAAACTAAAACTTAATTTTTTACTAGCTTGATAACTGGTGTTGATATTCCAAATTTGCCAAGCTGGCATACCATCCTTGGTTGCATAAATTTCATTGTCTTCGCCATTTAAGTTATAGTCCTCTATACGCTTCCAGCCATTAAATACAGTAAAGATTTCTGCAGAGAGTTTATTTAGATCATGCTTCAATCCAATCCTACCATAGCTTGGCGGAATATGGTCCAGTGGTAATTCTGTATTCAAGCCAATAGGCTTTTGATTAGTATAGTTGCCTTTGGTATAAGTATAGGTAGCTGCTAAAATTGTATTAGGTGTTAAATTAGCAGACCCATTTACATTAAAACCATATACAATAGCCTTGGCTTTATTTTGAGTGGCGTACACATCACTCATGATACCTTGGTATAGAATTGAACTTGCATTGTTCCATTTGAACTTGTCTACCACCAATGCATTTCTAAACCAAGTATAAAATAAGGAAGCACCAATGCTATAAGTTGAAGTTGTTTTAGATACATTCAATTCGGTATTGTAAGTATACTCAGGTTTTAGATCCTTGTTAGGTACTACTACATAACCCGTTCTTGTATCAAATACTTTGGTTAAGTCATCTACATTGGGTGCCCTAAATCCACTGCTTGCACCAAATGAAACTCTTAATCCATCTGCTCCATTATAGGCCATGCCAATATTCCCCGTGGTGGCAGTATTATCCTGATTGGCATCTGTGAATGGAAAATGCATAAGTGCTGTGTCTTTGAAATTGGCATTCAAATGCACATTATTCAATCGCAAACCAGTATTCAAAACCCAATTGCCTTTCAAAAATTGAGTATGCTGCGCGTACAATGCATAATTGGCCATATTGGTAGGCCCATCACTATACCTTGTAGCAATAGCGCTGCGCAAATTCCTAGCAATATTATTGCTATATGCAGTTGAACCAACATTATTATAATAAGACTCCACTCCAATATTTAATTCACTAGACTTGCCCTGGTGTAGTAAATCCATATTCAAACCAACCATATCCACCGCCTCAAATCTATAATCCTTATTATTGGACTTGAACCTTCTAGTCATTCTGCTTTCTTCCAAGTGCTGGTAATTGACATTCGTAGTTAATTTTTGAAAGTACCCATTCAAATTTGATTTAGTCAATTTATACCCAATCATATTTCTTACCTGCGGACCATAATACCATTCTGAATAAACAGGCAAGCCATTACTGGTTTCTGTTAAACGATCATACCTATTAATATCAGATGAATTTGAGATTTGTACATTCAATAAATGTGCAGTGTTTTCGTTTGGTTTATACAATATTTTTTGTAAAAGATCGGTTTGATTGTATCCACTTAATTTTTGAATATTCACAGACGTACTATTGTCTTTAACAACATCTGAATTGTTTTCTATTGCTACATAAAATAGTCTTTTACCAAAATCTGGATAAGCAGTAGTTCTTTTATTTCCTTGGCGCATGTCCCCAAAACTGCTATTGGTAAATGAAGTGAGATAAGCCCATTTGTTATTGGCAATATTAACATCAATATGCTGTCTGTTCTCATTTTGCCCATTGCCGTATCTATAAACCAGATTACCATCCGTTTTCCAAGCTGCTTTTTTAGAAACAAGATTAGATTTAAACAATTGTGGCTGCTTAGTAAATAAATTCACCACCCCACCCAATGCATCGCTACCATATAAAGTAGAACTTGGCCCATAAATAATTTCTACTCTATCTAATATCATATTATCTACAGTGATGATATTCTGCAAATGCCCCGCTCTAAAAATAGCACTGTTCATACGAATACCGTCTACCATTAATAGTACCCTACTCGCTTCAAAGCCTCTCACCACAGGGCTTCCGCCACCTGCTTGACTTTTTTGCACAAAGACCTGACCAGAAGCAGTTAAGATATCTGCTGTATTCGCTTGCTGTTGCAACAATACTTTGTCGGTTAAGGCAACCACCCTTTGTACGATATTTTTTGAGAGCGTTGGAAACTTATTCGCGTAAATGACTACATCTTGTAATTGCTTGCTTGTAGTATCAGATTGTGCCAAAAGCTCCAGACTCATGCCAAAAAATAACAGTACGCTTACTATTAAACGCATGCTCAATTTTTTAAAATGAAAATGAATGCCTATCAAAAAATGATTTGATAGATCTGTCTTATGTATTAGACAGTTTCTGGCGGATGTGATACTTCTCCTGAATAACTACTTAAAATGGGCGTAGTTAAAGATGGATACTTCTTTTTTAGTAAAGTATAGTTAATTAAACTTTGTGTACTGAACGAAGGACATTCAAATACAGCAAGGCTAAGGTTCAATTTTATTTTGGAAGAACTGGATTTAGATCCTGCCTCTTTATTTAAATGTTGTGCTTTATGTTGATTCGCAACAATGGCTGCTTCTTCTTCATCGGATGCTGCTTTAATGACCCAGCCTTCATTGGTTTTCTTTATTGAAACAATATCATAGAACATCCCTTTGTAACTAAATTCACGGCCCTTCTCCTCCCACTGATAGCCTTCTGGCAAGATGGATTTATCTTTTACTGTGAGTGTGATTTGATCGCTATTATGATTATTACTATCATTTTCTTTTTCAAGAATTTCACCTGCATCAATACTTGCAAATCTTTCCTGCTCATGTAATTTTTCCTGAAGCTTATAAAAATAGCTAAGGCTACTTGTTGATAATAACAAGGCAGCAAAACAACATATGGCAATCACTTTTTTCAAGAAACCCAAGGTACGAAAAAGTAGCTAATTTATAAAAGCCTTTCGATGGAGATTAAATTACAACCTAATGTAACCATAATAAACAGTCTGGGTAGCCCCTGAAGTATTATTAATACCAAATGTAAAAACATTTGAAGTACTACCTGAAATTGTACTTCTTACTATAGCATTATTTGTTCCAGTGATTTGATTTGGTATGCTTGTAAAATCAATTGGAGTCCCTCCTCCATTATAAACCCAGGCATACTGACTTCCAACAACTGAAACATTTGAGTTTGTCACAGATACTGTAGCATTCCAAGCAATAATTCCATTGGGTATGTTTGCATAAACCCACATAACATAACTACCTGGAGAAACAGTAAAACTATAATTATTATTACCTGTGGTTACATTCCATGAACCAGTTGTTCGAGTTGCAACATCTGTCAATTGACTTCCACTTCCAATAAAATTAGTTGCTTTTACATTCCCATTAACTTCCAATTTTTCATTTGGTGAAACTATTCCTATACCTATATTTCCATTATTTAAAATCCGCATAGCTTCAGTTCCACCATTATTACCTACTTGAAATATATGGTCCGCCCCTGTAGTTCCATTTCCTGAAGTTGGTTTAAAAGTTAAATTTTGAGTTGTACCTGTACCCCCGGTTATTGTGGGCACTACTATACTAGTTGCTGAGGCAGCACCAAGAGAAGGTGTTGTAAATGATGGAGAAGTGCCAAATACTAAAGCCCCTGAACCAGTTTCATCTGAGATTGCAGATGCTAAATTTGAACTAGTGGGAGTTGCTAAAAAACTTGAAACTCCACTTGCAAGTCCTGATACTCCAGTTGATATTGGTAGCCCAGTTGCATTCGTTAAAGTTGCAGAACTTGGTGTTCCTAATGCAGGTGTTGTTAAAGTTGGGCTAGTTAGTGTCTTATTTGTAAATGTTTCAGCACCAGTAAGTGTAGCAAGTGTACCAGTGTTAGGCAATGTAATATTTGTTGCATTAGTTGATACTAAATTGGTAGAATATGCCCCAGAAGTTGAGAGTGTTGATCCATCCGCTAATGACAATGTAGCATTCGTTACTGGCGTAGTAATAGCCACTTTGTTGATACTAGTCGCTGAGGCAGCTCCAAGAGAAGGCGTTGTAAATGATGGAGAAGTTCCAAATACTAAAGCTCCTGAACCAGTTTCACCAGTAACAGAAGATGCAAGATTTGCGCTGGTTGGTGTACCTAAAAAAGTTGCTACATCAGTTCCCAAAGCTGATAACCCCGTGCCGCCATTCGCAACTGGTAGTATTCCTGTAACACCTGTTGTTAGAGGTAGTGCAGTTGCATTGGTCAAAGTTGCAGAACTTGGTGTACCTAATGCAGGTGTTATTAAAGATGGACTTGTATTCAAAACTACACTTCCTGTTCCAGTTGCAGTTGTTGTTCCAGTACCCCCATTCACAACAGAAACTACATTAGTAGTACTATTAATTATATAAATCCAACCGCTACTTCCATAATAATATAATCCAGAAGTTCCATCAGTTTGGTAAACCATTAAACCTTCTGCAGGACTAGATATAGCTGTCCTTTGTGCATATGTCATTCTTGGTGGCAAGAAGCCTTTATTAGTTGAACTAACATCAAGTTTTGCTGATGCATTAGGTGTTGTTGTCCCAATCCCTGTTTGTGCCTCTGCAAAAGAAGCAATTAACAACGCGTTTAATAGGAAGAATATTTTTTTCATGATTTATACAATTTTATGTTGAAGAGCCAACTTAAATAGCTCAATATTATTACTTACCCCAACTTTAGAAAGAATATTCTTTTTAAAAGTGGAAATGGTATTTGATTTTAATTCCATAGAAGCACTTATATCTTTCACTTGCACTCCTTGTAAGATTAAATTCAATACTTCTCTTTCTCTTTTTGAGAGAATGTTAAAAGGATTTGTTGATATTAAAGTTTCCATTAAATATATAGTTGAATAATTTTAAATAAGATTTATAGGTTTAGAATAGAGCTCTGAATAATATCCATTGACTATTTGTTCCGTCTGCAATTAATTTAACCCAGTTATTTGAAGCTTCAACTCCAAGTGTCGCAGAAGTTGCAGTATTTGTAGCAAAATCTGCAATTATTTTTTGAGTACCATTGGCATTAATAGTTACATTAAAGTTTGATATATTTTTAATAATAATTTCTTTGCCACTCATACTACTAGTAATAGCCGGCAATGAAATAGTCCCTGCCGCCGCATTAGTATATATTAAATATTTATCATCCGTTGCAGAAACTGTATATGTAGCAGTACTTACAATCTTAAATGCAGCATTAGGATTGAAATTCCATGTGGCGTTTCCACTTGCATCAGATATTAAAATTTTATTTACTCCTGCCCCTGTTGGAATTGTTACAGTATTACTAAATGTTGCTGCACCTGTTGTAGTTAAAGCAGCTAAGGTTGTTGCACCTGTCACATTTAGAGTAGAAGAGAAAGTAGCAGCCCCCCCATGTGCAGATGTTGATGATAAAGTGGTTGCGCCCGATGCTGCTAATGTTGTAAATGACCCTGTGCTAGCAGTTGTTGAACCTACTGGTGTGTTTTGAATACTACCAGCATATACTGCGCCAGCAATACCAGCTCCACCACTGACTATTAACGCACCGCTTGATGGTGATGTTGATTCAGTAGCATTTGAAATTGTAGTAATTCCACTTAAAGTTTTAGCTCCCGCAATTGTTTGAGTTGTTGATAGATCAACAAAGTTTTGAGTAGATGAGCCTGTTCCTCCATTTGCAATTGCAACAATTCCAGAAACATTTGTTGCCGTTCCTGATAATGTTCCATTAAAATTAGTTGAAGTAATAGAAGTTAATCCTGTAATCGAAGTTACTGTTCCGCCTAAAGTCATTGTAGTACTACCTAATGTAGTGGCACTATTTGCTAATTGAGTATTGGTAATGCCTGCACTACTAGATAAATTACTTGTAGTTAAACCTGTTGCTGAAATAGTTCCTCCGCTTATTGAAATACCAGAACCAGCTCCAGCAGTTAATGCAGTTTGTTTATTATTAAACGTCGACCAATCTGTACTAGTTAAATAACCATTCGCAGTTGAAGTAGCTGCAGGAATAGAAATTGTGTTTGTTATTCTAGAGAGTGGTGATGAAAAAGTTAATGGAACTTCAAAATTCGATGTACTACTATAAGCAGCAGATCCTAATCCTAAGTTTGTTCTAGCTGCAGCGATTGTTGTAGCGCCAGTTCCTCCATACTCAACAGCTAATGTTGAACCATTCCAAGTTCCAGATGTAATTGTACCAACACCAGTTAAACTTGAATTAGTTACATTAGATTTTAAAGTTGTACCTGATAATGTTCCAGCATCTGCAACAATTGTAATATCTGCACTTCCATTAAATGCTGTTCCATTAATATTTCTAGAAGTTGCTAATGTTGTTGCTGTACTTGCATTACCTGTTAAATTACCTATGATATTACTATTAAATGTTTTTGCACCAGCAATAGTTTGAGTACCAGTTGAAATTAATCCAGGATTAGATTCATCTGCAGCAGCTAATGTTAATGATGTTCCACTAATAGTTCCACCTGCTGAATACGCAGTTGTGGTTGTATAATTTAAAGAAGAAACACCAGCTGTTATACCCACTGTGCTAGCAGTAGTTAATCTACCCTTACTATCTACTGTAAAAGTAGGAATGGCTGTAGAGGAACCATAAGAACCAGCAACAACTGTAGTATTTGTTAATGTTGCAGATCCAATTACATTAGAAGACCCATCAAAACTTCCGCTTGTATAAGTTACATCACCAGTTGTTGAAATTGTTCTTCCAGTTGCTAAAGCAGTTGCAGTAGAAGCATTGCCAGTTAAAGCGCCAGATAAGTTTGTGGCAGATAATGATGTCAATCCAGTAACAGAAGTTACAGTACCTCCCAATGTCATTGTTGTAGAACCTAATATAGTTGAACTATTGGCTAGTTGCGAATTTGAAATATTCGCAGTACTTGATAAGTTGCTTGTTGTTAATCCAGTTGCTGAAATAGTTCCTCCGCTAATTGAAATACCTGAACCAGCTCCAGCTGTTAATGCAGTTTGCTTTGCATTAAATATATCATATTGAGTCTTAGTTAATAAACCTGCTGTAACACTTGATTCAGATGCCATGGGTATATTTAAAGTATGTGTTGATGATGCTGAACTAAATGCAGGTGCAGTGCCAGAAGTTCCAACTGTTAATGTTTGTGTGCCTGAAGTAATTCCATTGATAGATGTTATACCTGTTGCTGCCGGATTGGTCCAAGCAATACTTGTTCCATTAGAAGATAATACTTGACCACTTGTTCCTACTGATGTCAATCCAGTTCCTCCATTCGCTACTGCAAGAATACCTGAAATATTGGTTGCCGTTCCTGATAAGGTTCCTGTAATTGTACCTGCTGTAAAATTTCCACTTGCATCTCTTGCAACAATAGCATTCGCTGTATTTGCGCTTGTCGCAGTTGTTGCACTGTTAGCCACTTTACCTGCACTGGTAATAGTTCCACTTAAAGTTCCAGCTTCTGCAATTATACTTGTTGTGCCTGCTGCTGTCAGTCTTCCTTTTGCATCAACTGTAAAAGTGGGAATGGCTGTTGAAGATCCATAAGAACCAGCTGTTACTGTAGTATTTGTTAAAGTAGCAGTTCCAGTTACATTGGCAGATCCATCAAAACTTCCACTTGTATAAGTAACATCTCCCGATGTTGAAATTGTTCTTCCTGTTGCAAGGGCAGTTGCAGTGCTTGCATTACCAATGACATTTCCAGTAACGTTACCTGTTAAATCACCACTTAAATTTGTAGCAGCCAAAGATGATAAACCTGTTACTGAAGTAATAGTTCCACCTAATGTCATTGTTGTACTTCCCAATGTAGTAGTACTATTTGCTAATTGCCCATTAGTAATGCCTGCATTACTTGCTAGGTTACTAGTAGTTAAACCTGTTGCTGAAATTGTTCCACCGCTAATAGAAATACCAGAACCTAATCCAGCTGTTAATGCAGTTTGCTTTGTATTTATTGCATTTGTATTTGCAGTGATACTAGTAGTATTTGAAGTAATTCTTGTGTCTAATGCACTCTCCGCATTTGAAGCTCTAGTTGTTTCAGCTGTAATACTTGTTGTGTTCGATGTGATTCTTGTATCCAATCCACTCTCTGCATTTGTAGCCCTTATTGTTTCAGCTGTAATACTTGATGTATTAGCAGAAACATTTGTATTTAATGTAGCAATACTATTTGTATTAGTTGTAATACTTGATGTATGTGATGAAACGGTAGTAGGTAAGCTGGCAATTGTTGAAGAGTTTACACCACCAACAGTATTTACAGTAGTAGCAAAACTTCCTGTACCTGTTCCAGCTATATCCCCTGTTAAAGTAATTGTTTGGTCTCCTGTATTTGATCCGCTTAATGTTGTGATGCCTAATTTTGTTTTTATAGTAGCGGTTGTTTCATCTCCAGTATTAGTACCTGAAGTATTTGATAAAACACCAGCTTTTTGTGCATCTGTAACATAATTTCTATCTGCACTTGGTGCGATATCTGCTGTAGTGGCATCTGCACCTGCAGTAATTAAACCTTTAGCATCAAAGGTTAGTTTAGTTTTTGTTGCTCCTGTAATGGCAGCGTTGGCAGCTACAAAATCTGCTGTATTATTATTTGCAGCTGTTCCAAAAGTTCTTTGAGCTAAAACATCTGTACCAATGACTAATCCTAAATTGGTTCTTGCATCTGCAGCAGTGGTCGCACCCGTTCCACCTTTATTCAATGCAATGGTTGTTCCATTCCAAACGCCAGCTGTGATTGTGCCAACTGTTGTAATATCTGTGCCCACTAATTTAGATGCAGGAATGGATCCTGCTAATTTATCTGCACTAATACTACCAGCCAATTTTGCATTGGTAATACTTAAGTCTGCCACACCCGCATTGGCATTTTGTAAATCAACATATGTTTTTATAGCTTTCTGTGATGGATATAAAATATCACTTGGGCTTGTATTTCCTAAGTCTGTTGCAGTACTTTTATTAGTTCTTGCCTCAGCTCCTAAAGTAATTAAAGCGCCTGTAGCAGTAGTTGTTCCTGTACCACCATTTATAATTGATACAACACCTGTAACATTTGCGGCGTTTCCTGTAATGTTTCCAGAAGGGGTAACATAATCAGTTCCAGCTACCAATGTATTTTGTTTATTATTGAATGTGGTAAAATCACTAGAACTTAAGTAACCATTACTACTAGCTGTAGCAGCTGTCATAGTTAGTGTTCCAGTTGAAGCATTATAATTTAAAGGAGCAGATGCGCTTATTGCATTTCTTGCTCTTGTATCGGTATAATATTTATTGTTTGTACCCTCTCCAATTTCATCTGTAGTTAATGTTACATAAGCACCAGGTATTCCATTAATTGTAGTGACAGATGTTGGAACAGCAAGTTCCACCCAATTTCCTAAAACCGCAGGATTAGTACCACTTAAAATAAAATTTCTATTTACATCTGTTCGAATAGCAATACTACCAACAACTGCAGTCGACAATCCAAGCATGTCCGCTTGAGATGCCACCACATTGGCACTCTGAAATGAAACGACAGGAATTTGAGTTGCAGGCACTTTTGAATTAATATCTAAACTTGCCACCCCACTAGCTGCTCCTCTTTGGGAAGCATCTAATTTCAATGCTAAACCACTTGTTAGATCTGCTGTGTTTGCTTTTAAATTAATTCTATTGCTTAATGTTGAAGTATCAGCTTTTTGCAATAAGAAACTTGTATCTGCTTTATTAAACTTTAAATTAATTCTATTACTTAATGTCGTAGTGTCTGCTTTTTGTAATAAGAAACTTGTATCTGCTTTATTCAATCTTAATGCTAATTGTCTATAGATGGCAGTACTATCAAAAGTTTTAGAAGCCAATTGCGTTGGTGTAACATATTGAGTAATACTATCTGCAATACTTATTTTCTTATCTACTCTAGCAATTAAACTAGTGGTGTCAAATTTAACCCCTCTTAATTGTGTAGGACTTACATAAACCACTCCACTATCTGCTACATTAACTTTCGAATCCAATGCCGAATTAATGGTAGCTGCAGTTAAGGAAGTAATATTGGAGGCTACCATTGCATTCACCATTTTGGCATAGGGGGCAAGCATAGCAGATGTATCTGTGGTAGAAATTTTAGTAGAAACAGCCGCAGATAAGCTTTGAACCGTTTGTGCTTTAGCATATATAGCTAACATTTTAGTAGTATCTGCAATACTTAATTTACTATCTAATGCACCTGAAGTAGCAGAATATAATGCATAAGGAACTGTTCCAAAAGGAGTAGTCCCTAAATCAATTAATTCTTTAGTATAATCCCAATTAATAACGGGTGCTATGGGCTGTATGGCAATTTTTAAATTTAAAAAGTATGGGCCTTTAACCCATTCAATAGAACCTAAATTGGCAGCGGTACCCCCTTTTCGAGTTCCTTGTCCTATACTAATACTAAATACGCCTGTTGGATCGGTTTGTGATTGATGTTCTTCAATTAATACTTTTATACCGTTTTCTGTATTTTGAATAATAGTTGACTGAATGTAAATTTTTCTATCCTTGGCTGGATTAGAAAAGTTATCTCTTGCTACTGCTTGAAAAAATATACCAGCTCCCTGTGTTTGAGAAAATACTTTATTGGAAAAAGCATTGCTCAATATTAGCAAAATTCCAATACAAATTTTAGTTGAAATATTTTTCTTCATATAAATACTATTATTCTAATTCGCTTTAATAAATTTAATGGCATCTACAAATTCTGTAGATGTTATTTTTAATATATAAGTTCCGGTTGTTAAAGCCCCTAAGTCAAGAGTAATGCCTTGAAATAAATTATAACCAGATTCTTTCTTAGAGCTTATAAATTGTCCCTCTGCAGTGTACACTTGTAAATTAAATTGTTCAGTTAAAGGAGGGGCGTTTACAAATTTTACTCTTGTATTACTATTAACCGGATTGGGAAATAACTTAATACCCAAACTATTAAAATTCATTACCACTTCACAACTAAATGCAAACTCACCATTACCTCTTGTTCCATTTAAAACAGCCACACCCGATTGTACATCAATACAAGATGCTATACTTTTAAAATTCAAAGCACTAATGGTACTTGAAGCGTTACCCATCGTGCCAATACTACTCATAACAATTTGAGCATTTGCCGTAGCGCATTTTAATACAATAAATACTAATAAAATATATTTTCTACGCATATTAATGACTTGTGTTATAGAAAAATTTAGTGGTTACTCCATTTACAGAATAATACAATATCATATTATTGGCCCCCAAGGTTTCAATTTCATAGACATACTCCAATGCATTAGTTCCTGCTGTTCTAGCTACAACATAAATTTGCAATTTGCCATTTACTTTTCTTACAGAATAGGTACCTGTAATACCATCAGAGTCTACCGTTGTTAGGTTGTTTAAAAACTTTATAAAATAAGTAGACTGGCCTACATATGTTTTTATACTAGTCTTAGTTGCTGTAATGGTTTGATTGTAGTCTAAAAACCAGATTTTATCTGATATCATCTTATAAGCCAAACTAATCTCCGAAGCAGTTGTATCTTTTTTACAAGCGCTTAATAGAAATATTGTAGCGCCGATAAGTATTAATAATTTTTTCATTTTATTTGTTTTTAGAATATATCACTTGCCTTCATCAATAAACCTATTTCAAATGAATTAAGACGTGTAGATACAGGTGATTTAGTAAAAGAAGTTACCCCTTGCTTATAATGCATAAATAAAGTGTAAAAAGACTTGTTCTCATATTCAATACCTATATCCGCTCTTAATAAAAATCGACGGTAGTTATTATTCACTAAATTATCTGCACTTTGACCAGAAAGGCGGGTATCTATACTTGGTCCTGCTACAACATAAAACAAAGTCCTTTCATTAGGTTTATAAGGAAGTAACTTTTTATAATGTGCGGCAATACTCAAATTTAAAAATTGATCATCGGCCTTGAACCTAGAAAAATTACCTATAAAAGGCTGTAAACTTGTAGAACTACGATAGGAAGCACCAGAAGAAATCTTATCTAAACTAAAGGCAAAAGAATAAAGATGTTTTTCTTTATATATACCATCTACTCTAAAGCCAGCAAAATAACCAGGTTTAAATGCAGATTTATTATCCTTTAAATCATAATTAAAAATTGAATTATAATTTCCTGCATTTACAAATTGTTTTGAAAAACCAATGCCGGCTAAGACATATACATTATTATCATTAAAATCAATGAAGACTTTACCTAGCTCTTTTTTTACGCTTTTCTTAAATGCTTGAACTTTATCTCTAAATGGGTTTAATAGCGCAGCACTATCTATAGACTTAAGGCTCTGTTTTTTAAAAATTGGACTTTTCTGTGCTCCAACCTGAAGAGCAACCAATAGGCAGCAAAAAACTAACAACTGTTTTAAACTATTCATATTAAACTAAATTCATTTAGATATTTATCTAGATTTTAGATGCATTTTTGGCAAAAAAAATCCCGCTCTTTTTTTGGAGCGGAAAATTAATTTGAGCATAATACTAGATAAATATCTAAACCTAAAAATTTGTCTATTTTTCAAAAACAACTACAAATTCTTTTCTAAGGATAAAAAAATAAAATTGAAATATGTATTAATTTCCAAAACTAAAACAAAGAAGAAAGTTTTTCTTAAAATAAGTAATGAAATTATAAATTTTGTAAATACTCAGATGGAGTCTGGCCTGTTTTTAATTTGAAGGCATTAATAAAACTACTCCTTGAACCAAAGCCCGATTGCTTAGATAGAGCATCTAAGGTTAGAGTTTCATAGGAACCTCTTTTTATTAAGTCAATTACATGGTTTATTCTTAAATCGTTTTTCCATGTATTAAAATTAATTTTCAAGTGTTCGTTAAAATAATAAGACAAGTGATGGGCAGGTATATCGGTTTCAGCTGACATAACCGATAGGGTAAAGTTGGTGTTTATATAAGGAAGACTTAGCAAATAGGCTTCAATCTTAGTACTAAGCAGACTTAATTTATCATCAGAAATTTCAAAGCTTTTTGCCTCTTTTTTAATAGAGGTATCTATTTGTACTATGGGCTTATTCTGTTTTAGCATGGCAAAGTCTAACTGAGGCAGCCCATATAAAATATTGGGAAAGAACAGCAATGAAGAATTTAACAATAGAAGGCCCAGGCCAGTGGCATATAAAATGTACTTACTTCTTAATTGGGTTAATAGAATATCTCTTGTTTCGTATCCAATGAAAGAAAACATTAAAAAAGTTGAATACAGTAATAATGACATACCAATTAATGATATTAACCATCGGTAAATAAGCCTTGGTTGCATATTCTTATAATTATCATTTAAACCTTTGTTATAAATTAAGCTGGCAGAAAAAATAATATATGGAATAATAAAAATAGGTCTAGATATAAAACTTATACTTGGAGGAATAAATAGAAAATTATTATTTAAAATATTAGCAGCGTCTCTAATTACCTCAGTTGCAAAAAATATTTTTTGATCAAAACTAAAAAAAAGATAAGGACTAATATTGATTAGAATAAAAATTGCAGGAATAAAGTGAATGATATCTTTCTTATATAATTTATGATCATCGTATACCAAACCTCTTACATAAAAATATAAAAATGGCCCTATTAGTAAATAAAAAGGAGTGAAGTGTACCAGCATAACGGCAATGAGATACTTATTGCCTGAATCCATTGCAGCATAATGAGATAAGGAATAAATATTATTAATTAAAAAGAAAAAGAACAGATAAAGATTAGCCTTATTGGAAGTACTAAGATTCCATAAAATTAAAAAGGTTATTAAAAACCCCAATATAGTGAGATAAAAAAGCATGTATCATTATTTAGAAATTAGGGGGAAATCAAACGAAACATAACTCATCATTTTATACTAATTTTGAACCATGTTTCATTTCATTGTTAATCCTAACGCTGGTAGTAAAAATAAGGCAAAATACAGAAAACTTATTCAGCTTATTAAGTCTAATGACGCGCACAGTATTTGGGAGACAACCGAACCTCTTGAGGCTGTGGATTTTGCAAAAAAAGCACTTGAACAGGGGGCTACTAGAATTATAGCTGTGGGTGGCGATGGAACCATTAATGAAGTAGCATCGGTTTTAGTGGGTAAGTCCATTGCTCTGGGCATTATCCCTGTGGGCTCTGGCAATGGACTAGCTAGGCACTTAAATATCCCTCTTAATTATAAGAAGGCTTTTCAGAAAGCATTGGTAGGTGCCACCATAAAAATTGATGTAGGTCATATAAATAATAGACCTTTTTTCTGCACAGCAGGTGTTGGCTTTGATGCTGCCGTTGCACATCGATTTGCTAATAGCAAAGGCCGTGGCTTACTCAATTATATAAAAGCAACCATTATTACTCTATTTAAATACAAGCCCATTCAAGTAAGTATTAACAATGCCCCTGTTGAAAATATATTTTCATTAAGCATTGCCAATGCGAATCAATTTGGGAACAATGCATTCATCTCTCCTTTTTCAAATATTCAAGATGGTCAATTAGAATTAGTAAAAATTGGCATATTGAATAAATTGCAGGCTGGTATTATTGTAGTGAGGTTGTTTAAAAAAAGTATTCATCATTCTAATGACGTGCATATTATTGCATGCAAAACTGCTAGCATTTATTATGTAAAAAATGCACCTATTCATATAGACGGTGAAAATTTAGTCACCGACAACGAATTATTAAATATTACAATAAGTCCTTTCGCTTTGAATGTAATTGTGTAAAATTTTATCAAATAAACAATAGCCTTTTATTGACCCTGTCTATTTGAGACTATATTTGCAAGCATTAAAGGAAAAATTTACTAATTAATTAATCAATGATGAAGCCATTTTCTCTGTTATTTATTTTTATAGGATTGATACATTTTTATGCTAAGGGCCAAATAGTATATACAGGTAAAGTCAATGATTCAAAAAGCAAACCTATTTCCAATGCTAGTATAAGAATTTTAAATACAGCTATTTATGCTACTTCCGATACTGCCGGATTTTTTAAACTTAGCATTCCAGTTGAAGGAAATTACCAATTATCCATTACCCATATTAATTTTGCTACATCGTTTTCTAGCATTAAAATAGATAAAAATAAAAGTTCAAGCCCTTCTGTTTTTGTCATTCAAGAATCTATCAACACATTAGATGAATTAATGGTGACTGCAGAAAAAAAAGAAGAATTATTACAAAAAATTCCTGCAAGTATTACCGCTTTAAATGCAAAACAAATTAATGCTTTTGGATTATGGAATACCAAAGAAATTACGGGCATCATTCCCAATTTATACAGCGCCGACCCTGGAGATGCACGTGATGTAAGTTCTGTAAGGGGCATTGCCACTAGTTCTTACGACCCTGCGGTGGCTACCTATATTGACGGCGTAAATCAATTTAGTTTGGATACTTATATACCCACTTTATTCGATGTTGAAAGAATTGAAGTATTGCGCGGACCACAAGGAACCTTATACGGAAGAAATGCAATGGGTGGCGTTATCAATATTATTACTAAACAACCTAATAATACAAGTAGCGGATTTGCAGATATTAGTTTAGGTAACTACAATCAACAAAGAATTACGGCAGGGATTAAAACACCCCTCATAAAAGATAAATTATTTTTTGGCGCCTCTATCTTATCTAATAAAAGAGATGGCTATTATACCAATGAGTTTACGCAAAGCAGTTATGATAATCAAAACGGATTGTCTGGAAACTATTTTTTAAAATATATAGTTAGTAGTCGTTGGGATATAAATTTAAATTTCAAACAACTGGCCAATGAGAATCAAGGGCCCTTTCCATTGGTTTTTGGAACAGAGGAAGCGCTTAATAACCCTTATCGTTTAAATCAAAACAGCACCACTACTATGAAGGACAAAACCTCTAATACTGGCTTGTCCATTCATTATAGAGGGAACGGCTTCAATTTTAGTAGCCAAACTGCATATCAACAAAACTACCGCTATTACACCAACCCCATTGATGGCGATTTCTCTCCTATTGATGCCATTTCAGTCATCAATAATTATGGTAATAAATGGAACAATAATAAAGTACTCACCCAAGATTTTAAATTCACTAGTGCTCCTTCAAGTAATAGTAAATTAAAATGGACTGCAGGTGCTTTCTTATTTTATCAAGACGCGCCAGTAAAACAAGCGACTCGTTTTGGAATAGATGCCAACTTAATGATGATAGGGGATTCTTTATTTAGCATCATTAATACAAGTACCACTCTCAAAAAAGGTTTTGCAATATATGGTCAAGCAACTTATGCTTTAAGCGATAAATTAAATATGGGTTTTGGATTAAGAAATGATTATGAAAATCAAACTCTATCCATATTGGGCGAATACCAGCGTGACCCTAGCAATGAATTGTATACTACCACCCCAGATACTTTAGGACGCACCAATTTTAATGCATTCTCTCCAAAACTTTCTTTGGACTATCAAGTCAATAATTATAGTTTATGGTATGGTTCTTATAGCAAAGGATTTAGAGCTGGTGGCTTATCTCCACTCTCCTCAGATCCTTCACAGCCGCCACTTGTAGGCTATTTACCTGAATACAGTAATAACTTTGAAACAGGTATTAAAAACAATTGGTTGAACAATAAATTAATTTTAAACATTGCTTTATTTTTTACAAAAGTAACGGACGCGCAAGTGCCTAGTTTAATTTTACCTGACGCCATTACCATTACAAAAAATACAGGACAGTTAAGTAGCAAAGGAGTAGAAGCAGAATTAATGTTCATACCCACTAAAGGTGTATTATTACAATACGCTTTTGGAACTACCTCTGCATCTTATGATAAATTAGAAATTGCTTCGCAAGGAGCAAGTGTAAATTTAGCAGGCAAGCGTCCAATTTTCACACCCTCTAGCACTTCATTATTAGCAGCCCAATACAGCTACCCTGTTTCTAGCAAATTACAAATAATGTTAAGAGGAGAATGGAAATATATAGGAACCACTTATTTTGATTTAGCCAATAGCATTCAGCAATCGCCTTACCATTTATTAAATGCAAAATTGGGTATGGAATACAAGAAGACAGCTTTAAGCTTCTGGGCTAAAAACCTAGCGGGTACAAAATACATTTCTTATGGCTACGATTTTGGGGCCGTTCATTTGGGAGATCCTGCCATTTTTGGGACCAGTTTTAGCTATAAATTTTAATGATTTTTCTCCCGTTTGTTTAAACAAAGCATTGGAACGATTCAACCTCGGCTATTCCTTCCATAAAATGGCCTAATCCGTGAATTAGATGTGGATTACCTAGGGAATTATTAGCCTTTTTAATGCTACTTTTACAGCATCATTTTTATACCAAAAATACTATGGGTGCTATATCATTAATTGCTTTATTAATTGCCGCTATTGCTTTCTCTGCTGGCGGTATTTTAATTGGAAAAATTTTAGTAAAAGGAAGCAAAAATCCTCAAAAAGGACAGGCTTATGAGTGCGGAATTCCTACCGACAGTTCTCCTTGGCATCAATTCAATGTGGGCTATTATTTATTTGCCTTATTATTTTTAATTTTTGATGTTGAATTAGTGTTTTTATACCCTTGGGCAGTAGTAGTAAAAAAAGTGGGTATCGTTGCCTTAATTGAAATTATCGTTTTCATATTTATATTATTCATGGGCTTTTTATACGCTCATAAAAAAGGTGCATTAAAATGGAGTTAAAAGAAAAAATTGCAGGCAACGAACCTTTTCCAGGTATCGTTCACGAAACACCAGGTGGTGGCATTGTAGTTAGCACTTTTGATAGTGTTATTAATTGGGCGCGTTCCAATTCTTTATGGCCTTTATCCTTTGCCACTAGTTGTTGTGGTATTGAAATGATGTCCACTGCTTCTGCCAAATATGATTTTTCTCGTTTTGGTTTTGAAGTAGCAAGAGCCTCGCCGCGTCAAGCCGATGTTATTATTATAGCAGGTACCATCGTTAATAAAATGGCGCCAGTTTTAAAAAGATTATACGATCAAATGGCCGACCCTAAGTATGTAATCGCCATGGGCGCTTGCGCTATTAGTGGTGGACCATTTTTTTACAATACTTATTCTGTAGTAAAAGGCGCCGATCATATTATTCCTGTAGATGTCTACATTCCTGGTTGCCCTCCCCGCCCCGAAGCATTGTTACACTCATTAATTTCTTTACAAGAGAAAATTAAATTAGGAATGACACGCGAACAAATTAGAGGAGAATTTAAAGTTTAGAAATATACTATTATGACCAACGAAGAAATAAAAGAATACATTAGCTCACTTGCGCCAGCAGCGACTTACGATGAAACCGGAGAATGGTTGAATATACTTGTTGAACCTACTGACTTAAAGCCTTTGATGGCAGATTTAAGAACAGGCAAAATGCAAATGAACTATTTGTTTTGTGTTACCTGTGTTGATTTTAAAACACATTTAACCATGGTCTATCATTTGTCTGCGACTACACATCGTCAAAGTATTGTTATTAAGGCCAATGTGAATAGAGATACTCCTGTCATTGAAACAGTTTGTGATATTTGGAGAACCGCTGAATTTTTAGAGCGTGAAGTATTTGAAATGTTTGGCGTCAACTTCACCAACCACCCCGACTTAAGAAAATTAATTCTAGAAGACGACTTCAAAGGCTTCCCATTAAGAAAAGATTTTGAAGATCCTATCAACATGATAAAATTATAATTGGCGCATGTATAATCAAACTGAAATAATAAAAGATACCAGTGAACTAGGCGCTGATGGCGAAATGGTCATTAATATGGGGCCTCAACACCCAGCCACGCATGGTGTACTTCACTTAGTGGTTACATTAAACGGTGAAACCATTAAAAAAATTGAACCACATTTAGGATACATACACCGCTCTATTGAAAAAATGTGTGAGAGCTTAACCTATCGTCAATTTATTTATGTGACAAGTAGAATGGATTACTTGTCTTCTCATATAAATAATTTAGGCTGCGCATTATTAGTTGAAAAAGGCATGGCTATTGAAGTACCAGACCGTGCAAAATATATTCGTGTTATTTTAAGTGAATTAACGCGTATTGCTTCACATGAACTATGGTTGGGTGCGATGGCCATGGACTTGGGCGCCTTCACTCCATTTTTCTATGCCTTCAGAGAAAGAGAAATGATCACAGACATTATGGAAGATACTTGCGGCGCAAGATTAACCATGAACTATATTGTACCAGGGGGTTTGATGTATGATCTTCATCCCGATTTTCAAAAGAAAGTGAAAGCCTTTATTACACAATTCAAATCTAAAGTAACTGAGTACGAAGATTTAGTAACCAACAATATTATTTTCCAAAGCAGAACCAAGGGTGTAGGTATACTAAGTGCAGAAGATGCTATTTCTTATGGTTGCACAGGCCCAGTGGCCCGTGCGAGTGGTGTTAGCTGCGATATCAGAAAAATTTATCCTTACGAAGTATATGATAAAGTAGAATTTGATGAAGTCATAGAAACAGCGGGCGATTCATTTGCGCGTTATATAGTGCGCGTGAAAGAAATGAACCAATCTATTCGCATTATTGAACAGCTTATTGATAATATTCCAGAAGGTGATTTTGTAGGTAAAACAAAAAATGTATTAAAACTACCTAAAGGAGAATTTTATTCAAGAGTAGAAACGGCAAGAGGTGAATTTGGAGTATATGTAGTAAGCGAAGGTGGCACTACTCCGCACAGAATTAAATTTAGATCTCCAGGTTTCTCCAACTTGTCTGTATTGAATCATATTTCTGTAGGAAGTAAGATTGGAGATTTGATGGCAAGTATGGGTACACTAGATTTAGTGATACCCGATATTGATAGGTAAGATTGTTTGAAAAAGAATAATATTTGAATAAGATATAGTTAGAATTGTTTGTTATATAAAAACAGTAACGCATGTTTAGTTTAGAAGGAATTACAACCAGTGTTCAAGATTGGTTATTTATGAAGTTCAATCCCACGATGGCCTTGGCAATGGAATGTGTCATTGTTATTTTGCTTTCCATAAGTTTATTTGCCATATTAGGTTTGGTATTGGTACTTATGGAAAGAAAGGTAGCTGCGCATATTCAAATTCGCTTAGGACCTAACCGTGTAGGACCAGCTGGTATGTTTCAAACAGTGGCCGATACTTTGAAATTAATTATGAAAGAAGGCTTGGTGCCCGACAAAGCAGATAAGTTTTTATTTAACCTAGCACCTTTTGTAGTAATGATGGTGGGTATGTTATTATTAGCACCCATTGCTTTTGCCAAGAACTTTCAAATCTGGGATATTAATATTGGAGTCTTGTATATCTCTTCTGTTTCTTCATTATCGGTGATAGGTATTTTAATGGCAGGCTGGGCAAGTAATAATAAATACTCTTTATTAGGTGCAATGCGCAGTGGCGCTCAAATAGTAAGTTATGAATTGTCTGCAGGCTTTGCAGTATTAACCATAGTGGTATTAACAGGAAGTTTACAACTTTCTGAAATTGTAAAAGCACAAGAAAACGGCTGGTGGATTTTTAAAGGACATATTCCAGCGCTGATTGCCTTTGTATTATATATAATTGCAGTGACTGCTGAAACCAATCGTGCTCCTTTTGATTTAGCAGAAGCAGAGTCGGAATTAACGGCAGGTTTTCATACCGAATACTCTGGTATGCGTTTTGCCTTGTTCTTCTTAGCAGAATACATTAACATATTTATTGTTTGCGCTATTGGTGCTACTTTATTTTTTGGTGGATGGATGCCACTACATATTGGCAACTGGGAAGCCTTTAATCATATCATGGATTATATCCCTTCTTCGGTTTGGTTTATGGGAAAAACCTTCTTCCTTATCTTTTTAATTATGTGGTTTAGATGGACCTTCCCAAGACTACGTGTAGATCAATTATTGAATTTAGAATGGAAATATTTATTACCTATAAGCTTGTTTAACCTTTTATTAGTAGCCATTATTGCTATACTAGGTTGGCATTTTTAATTTAAATGATTTAGAAAATGTTTTTGAAAGAATATTTATCAGATGTAGTGAACGGCGTAAGTTCTTTGTTAAAAGGAATGCGTAAGACAGGATATTACTTTACGCATCCTAAAGAAATTATTACAGAACAATACCCCGACAACCGTGCCACTTTATTATTATCAGAAAGGTTTAAGGGAGAAGTGGTCATGCCCCATGATGCACAAAACGAACATGCTTGTACAGGTTGTACTGCTTGTGAATTAGCCTGCCCGAATGGTACTATTAAAGTAGTGACTAAGTTTGAAGTTTCGCCAGAAGGCAAAAAGAAAAAAGCCATTGACACTTTAGTATACAGATTAGAGCTTTGTACCATGTGTAATTTATGCATCGTAGCCTGCCCAAGTGATGCTATTAAAATGGCACCTAACTTCGAACACAGTGTTTTTGATAGAACTAAATTAACCAAGGTATTAAATCAACCAGGATCTAAAATAAGGGAGGGAATAGAATAATGAATACATCAGCCATCATATTTTACGCTATTGCTACACTCATACTGGGGTCAGCATTACTAGCCGTAACATCACTTAAAATATTTCGTTCAGCCATTTGGTTGTTATTTTCTTTAGTGGGCATTGCAGCACTTTATTTTTGGATGCAGGTAGAATTTATTGCAGCCATTCAAATTGTGGTGTATGTAGGAGGTATTGTTGTTTTAATTATCTTCTCTATTTTCTTAACGCAACAATCAGGTAATAAAATGGCTAAGCCTGCAACAAGTAAAATTATTTTTTCAGCACTAGCTGCTCTATTAGGCACTGCATTTACATTTAATTTAATCAATCATTACGGATTCAATACGGTATCGGCTCAGCCCTTTAATTCAAGTGTGAGCGAAATTGGTACACAAATGCTAAGTACTACTTCATACGGTTTTATTTTACCTTTTGAAGTAGTGAGCATGTTATTATTAGCTGCCATGGTGGGTTGTATAGTTATTGCAATGAAACCTACAAGTGCTGATATTATTCACCTAAACAAAAAGGAGGATTAATTCCATGAACGAAATACCCTTAACCCATATTCTATTTCTAAGCACTGCCCTATTTTTCATAGGTATGTATGGCTTGTTTACAAGAAGAAACTTAATTACCATGTTAATGTCTATTGAACTAATGCTCAATAGTGTGAATATTAATTTTGTGGCTTTTAATAAATATTTATTTCCTGGTCAACTAGATGGTTTATTCTTTTCATTATTTATCATCACCATTGCAGCTGCAGAAGCAGCAGTGGCCATTGCCATTATCATTAATTTATATCGCAGTCATCAATCTATTGATGTAGACGATGCAACAGAAATGAAATTTTAATTATGTCAAACTACTTATATATACTTTGGATTCCTTTATTACCGCTTGCTACCTTTGTAGTACTAGGTTTATTTGGACGCAAATACTTTGCTAAATCGGCAGGTATTATCTCTACCGCTTCCTTATTAACTTCTACTATCCTTTCTTTTGTAGCTGCGAAGCAATACTTTTTCGTAGATGGAAAAGTGAATGGTATTTACCAAAAAATAATTGCTTTAAAATATACATGGTTGCAGTTTAGCCCCAATGTCTCTATTGATATGGGTATTATAGTTGATCCTATTTCTGTAATGATGCTTATTGTGGTGACTTCAGTTTCTTTAATGGTGCATGTATTTAGTTTAGGTTATATGAAGGGCGAAGAGCGCTTTGCTACTTATTACGCTTTCTTGTCTTTATTTACTTTCTCTATGTTGGGTTTAATATTATCAGTTAATATTTTCCAGGTATATATGTTCTGGGAATTAGTGGGAGTATCTAGTTTCTTATTAATTGGTTACTACTTTAACAAACCCTCTGCAGTGGCTGCTTCTAAAAAAGCATTCATTGTAACGCGCTTTGCCGATTTAGGATTTTTAATAGGTATTTTGATTATGGGTTTTTATGGAGGTACTTTAGATATTGGTTTATTAATTCAAAAATTAACATCCACTCAGTCTCCTGAATTTTTAAGCATTACAAGTGCTAGCTTTTTAGGGGCAAGTATGCTTACTTGGGGACTTACTCTAATATTTATGGGTGGTGCAGGAAAGTCGGCCATGTTTCCTTTGCATATTTGGTTGCCCGATGCAATGGAAGGCCCTACTCCAGTCTCAGCCTTAATTCACGCAGCTACCATGGTAGTAGCAGGTGTGTATTTAGTGGCAAGATTATTTCCCATCTTTTCCATGGACCAGGCATCCTTAACTATTGTTACATATGTTGGTGCATTTTCAGCATTACTTGCAGCCATCATTGCTTGTACACAAACCGATATTAAAAGAGTGCTCGCTTATTCTACCATGTCACAAATTGGCTACATGATGTTTGCCTTAGGTATTTCAAAAAATGGTGGCGAAGCTGGATTAGGTTATATGGCTTCTATGTTTCATTTGTTTACGCATGCCTTCTTTAAGAGTTTACTATTCTTAGGAGCAGGTGCTGTCATTCATATGGTGCATAGCAATGAAATGAAAGATATGGGAGGATTAAGAAAATTAATGCCCATTACGCATGCTGCCTTTTTAATTGCTTGTTTGGCTATTGCTGGTATTCCTCCATTTGCTGGATTTTTTAGTAAGGAAGAAATTTTAACGGCTGCCTTCCATGAGAATAAATTAATTTATGGAGTAGCACTATTTACTGCAGCGCTTACAAGTTTTTATATGTTCCGTTTATATTTTAATATATTCTGGAGCAAGGAAGCGCCTGCTAAAGCGCATAGTGCTAGTCACGATCACGCTCATAATGCTGGCCACGATGACGCACACGACCATGGCGAAGGTACTTGGACAATGAAACTGCCTTTAATTATTTTAGCCGCATGTGCAGTGGGTGTAGGTTTCATTCCTTTCTCTCAATTTATCACTTCCGACGGTGCTGCCTTAGAAACCCATATTGATATGATATTTTCTATTGCGCCTGTAAGCTTATCTATAATAGCTATTTTGCTTTCTGCAAGTTTTTACAAAAATCAAAATACAAAATCGGATAAAGCAGTTGCCTTATTTGGTGGCTTTTACCGAGCTGCTTATAAAAAGTTTTATGTAGATGAATTGTATTTGTTTATCACTAAAAAAATTGTCTTCCCACTCATAGGACAACCTATTGCTTGGGCCGATAGAAATATAGTAGATGGTTCTATTTTATTATTAGCGAACACCACTGCAAAAATTTCAACAGCTATTAAAGGACTACAATCGGGCAAGGTTCAAAACTATGCCTTGTACTTCTTTGGTGGTGTTATAGCCTTATCGGTATTATTTATTTATATCTGGAAATAAAATATTTATATGAATTTATCTTTGTTAATCTTATTACCCTTGCTAACTGCCCTACTCATTTTATTGAGTAAGCAATTAGCACAAATAAGAGTTATTGGACTGGTGGGATCCCTGGCACAATTAGGCGCAGCTAGCTGGTTATTGAAATTATATATGGATCAAAGAGCTGCAGGCAATACCGCTACGCATTTATTTGAAACCAATACCACTTGGTTTAAAGCATTAAATATTAATTACCATATAGGAATAGATGGTATCGCGCTTGCTATGATTTTATTAACCTCCCTTATTGTAGTGGCTGGTATACTGGTTTCTTGGACGATGGAAAAATTAAGCAAGGAATACTTTTTCTTACTGGTATTATTAAGTATGGGTGCTTATGGCTTCTTTATCTCTTTAGACTTATTTACTTTATTTTTCTTTTTAGAAGTAGCCGTTATTCCTAAGTTTTTATTAATAGGCATTTGGGGTAGTGGTAAAAAAGAAAATAGTGCTATGAAACTAGCACTCATGTTAATGGCTGGCTCTGCCTTGGTATTTGTTGGTTTAATGGGTATTTATTACAACACCAACACATTTGATATGGTGGAAATAGGCAAGATGGGCATTTCATTAGGGGTTCAGAAATTCTTCTTCCCATTTCTATTTTTAGGCTTTGGCATATTTGCAGCTTTATTTCCTTTTCATACTTGGGTACCAGATGGTCACGCTTCAGCGCCAACGGCGGCTTCTATGTTTTTAGCAGGTATTTCTATGAAATTAGGCGGCTATGGTTGTTTACGCATGGCGGCTTTAATGCCCGATGCAGCGCATAGTTATTCTTGGATCATTATTTTACTAGCTACCATTGCTATTATATATGGTGCATTCGCCACCATGATGCAAACCGATTTAAAATACATCAATGCCTACTCTTCTATTAGTCACTGTGGCTTTGTGATTTTAGGAATTGGCATGTTGAATAAAACTTCAATTAATGGCGCCGTTATTCAAATGGTTTCTCATGGATTAATGACTGCCCTATTTTTCGCAGCCATTGGCATGATTTATTCCAGAACACATACCAGAATGGTGGCTCAATTAGGGGGCTTATTGAAAGTAATGCCTTTTATCTCTACCGTATTTGTGATTGCAGGTTTATGTTCTTTAGGTCTTCCAGGATTTAGTGGATTTGTGGCCGAGATGACTGTATTTATGGGCTCTTGGCAAAACCCAGATGGCTTTTATCGTGCTGCTACAGTAATATCTGCAGCATCTATTGTAGTGACTGCAGTATATATATTACGCGCCACAGGCAAAACCATTATGGGCCCTATTTCTGATGAGCATGCCTTATTAAGCGATGCTACTTGGAATGAAAAATTAGCAGCAGGTTTATTAATTATAGGAATTTTAATTATCGGATTAGCACCATTTTTAATCAATCAATTAATTATGCCTTCCACCGATTTTTTAATGATTAATATTGATAAAGCCATTACCCTTAAATAATTTAGCATAATGTCATCTAACATTTTTATATTACTAAGACAAGAACTTTTATTAAGCTTACTTATATTTATTTTACTATTTATTAAAATTGGTAAGGAAAGAAGCAATGAGAGTATTTTAAATTTAATTAATGGTTTATTGCTTGTCAATTTAGCAGCAGGTTTATTTGGCATGACTGAAGGTGGTATTTTCAATGGCATGTTCACTACTAATGCCTTTATTGTACTAGAAAAAAATATTCTAAACCTTGCAATGCTTCTTATATCCATGCAGTCTTACGCTTGGCTAAAAAACCATAAGCAGTTAGCTGAATTTTATTTATTGTTGTTTACTTCATTATTGGGTATGTTCTTTATGATATCTAGCGGCAACTTATTAATGTTTTATTTAGGCCTTGAAATGTCTACTATTCCACTAGCTGCTGCAGCTAATTTCGATTTAGCTAAAAGAAAGTCATCAGAGGCGGCTATGAAATTAATATTGTCTTCTGCCTTTTCTTCAGGTATCTTATTAATGGGTATTTCCTTTTTATACGGCACAACGGGTACGCTTAGCTTCGATGTCTTAACTGCACATATTAGTAATAACCCCATGCAATTGTTCGCCTTTATATTATTAGTGTCTGGTTTTGCCTTTAAAATATCGGCGGTTCCTTTTCACCTATGGACAGCCGATGTATACGAAGGCGCTCCAGTAGCAGTCACTGCTTTTTTATCGGTAGTCTCTAAAGCAGCGGTACTATTCACTTTCACCACTATTTTATATAAAGTATTCGCACCTATTGCATCAGTATGGTATGGTGTGCTAGTGGTATTATCTATTGCTACTATTTTAATTGGTAATTTATTCGCATTAAGACAAGATAATTTTAAACGCTTCCTTGCCTTTTCTTCTATTGCGCAAGTAGGTTTTATTTTAATTGGTATTTCTGGCAGTTCTCAAGCAGGCTCTGCCTCACTGGTTTACTTTGTCTTAATTTATGTATTCTCTAACCTTGCCGCCTTTGGTGTAGTTTCAGTGGTAAGTGCTTTAGCCGGTAAAGAAAATATTTCAGACTTCAAAGGCTTTTATAAAACTAACCCGTTTTTATCTTGGGTATTAACCATTGCTTTATTTTCATTAGCAGGGGTTCCTCCTACCGCAGGCTTTTTTGGTAAATTATTTTTAATGATGGCAGGTGCTGCTAAAGACAATTACGGCTTAATCATATTCGCTTCTTTAAATATGGTGGTTTCTTTTTTCTACTATTTAAAAGTGGTAAAAGCTATATTCATGGATCAGAACGAGGCGCCTATTCAAAAATTAAACGTTCCGGGTATTACTAAATTAGCCATGTATATCTGTATGGCAGGTATTATTATTACAGGTTTAGCAAGTTTAGTGTACGATTATATTTACTCATTAAGTATTGGTATTTAAATAAAATATTATGGCTATTAATAAGAATCACGAATTTGAAGACTTAGGTACAAGCAAATGTGCCATTGTAGAAAAAAATGCAAGTGCTGAACGTGTACAGTTTTTAAAAACTTTATTAGAATTCAATAAATACGAAGTAGTGGTGGTAGACAGCCCTGCCCCAAAAGCAGCGCCTGCAGCACCGGTAGCAGCACCTGTGGAAGGCGAAGCGCCTGCAGCAACAGCGCCAGCGGCTCCAATAGAACCTCCTGCTCCCACTACATTTACAATAGGTGTAACCGATTTATGTTTTAACGCAACCAATGCCATTTTTGGCCGTCAGTTAAAAACGGCCGATGGACATATTGTATCACTTGCTTATTGGCAAGAAAAAGAGTCGGTATCTAACGACGAACTGCCTTATTTCGATAATAAATAATTTACGAAAACTTTAGGGACTGTCAACTTCGCTTTGCTCGTTGACTTCCCAGACGCATTGGATTTACCCAAAGCCTTTAACAAAGTAAATTTCATTTACATTGTTTGCTTGTTTATTCTCAAAAATTTACGAAAGCAAGCTTTCGACATTTTCTCGAAATCAACAAGCCTGTCACTTTGTGACAGGCTTTGTAGCCACGCCGGGAATCGAACCTGGATTAGGAGCTTCGGAAACTCATGTACTATCCATTGTACTACGTGGCTGAAAAAACAAAATTAGGGAAAAATAAATTTCAAAGGTCTTTGCATGCAAAAATCGATGCTCTAAGCCCGCCGTAAAAGCACCTTAATGGCTGCAGGTAAAAATATATGTGTAGGTAGAGAACGCATAATTTTAATATCCTCAAGTAAACTAGAAGTATTGGATAAGAATTTAAATACAGTAGCCGCTTCATTCTTGGCAAAAATACGTTTGAATATTTCAGCACCCTCCATTTTATGGTGAAATAAAACATGAAGTAGTACTGCATCATAAAATTGATGTCTTGTATTATGTATCTTGGTTTGAATAGGCAATCCTTTGTCTAATTGATCTACTATATTTTTACATTGCTCCTGGATAAACTGAAAAGCATAACCGGTACTAGCTTTAATGGCTGCGCCTAATGCACCAATGGTATAAATAGGCTCTTGCGTAGTAGCCAATTCAATTTGTGTCATAGGAATGGCACCTATTTCATCGTGTGTAATTGTATATATAGCGCCTGGAAAGGCTTTAGCTAAATAGGCGTCCAACACTTTATCATATTCTGCTATACTCAATACATTTTCAGAAAATATAGTATACTCTACTAAGGCTTCCTTTTCATTTAAAGGCAATTGATACATAAAGGCAGTGGCTCCTTGTTGAGGCACATTAAAATCCATCAACTTCGCTATAGCTTTATTAAATACAGGGGTGTCAAATTGCACTACCCTGCCTTTAAAATGTTGCCATAAAAAAGGTACAATATTATTTGAACTAGTATTCGACTGTAATGAGTTAGAATAAGCAGCAGCGGTATTTAATTGATTCATTTGAAAAGGTAGCAAGCTAGAAAAAATATAGCTCCCCAAGGTTGCACCACCCTCCCATTCTACCTTAGCCCCTTTACTCGGATTTGTTGAATCAATGGCTTTAATGTCTTGAATAGTCGCTTCCTGAAAATGAATATTCGATTTTGTTTTTGCTTCTTTCAGAATGGAATTATAAAAATCAATCCCTTGGATCATCTTATAAGAAAAAGGTGCAGTAGGTAGTTCTTTATCAAAACCATGAGCATGTATAGAAATAGTATCCCAACTATTTTTGACTAAATTTTCGAAAGCGTTAGCATCTTTATTCCAAAAACACCAAGTACGGTCATTGGTTTTATTGAATGACTTATCAATGACTAAAATAGACTTTCTAGCTAAACTTGAACACTGCATTAAATAATGCAATAAAGATAAACCTGCCCCTCCGGCTCCGGCTATAATATAATCGTAGCTTGCTAATTCAGTATTAATAGAGGTAGCATTAGTCATTGCTTTGTAAGGCTTCGTCACGACGAACTTTGTCCCAATATTTTTTGGCTACAATTAACATACCAAAGCTTTCACTATCTTCTTTGTTCAAATGCTTATGATGCATTTTATGTGCCCAACGAATAGCTTTAATATATCTATTATTCGATTTTGTAAACCACTTAATTCTTTGGTGAATAATAACTTCATGTACAATAAAATAGGCAAAGCCATACATAGCTACACCTGATCCAATAGCAGCAATCCATAAAGGGCCTACGAAATTACCGTAGAAAATACAGGCCATACTTGGAATGGCAAATATTAAAAAGAAGGCATCGTTTTTTTCAAAAAAATGACCTGTAGGCTGATGATGGTCTTCGTGCAAATACCATAAAAAACCATGCATTACATAACGGTGGGTTAACCAAGTAACACCTTCCATTATACAAAAAGTAAGTAAGGTCACTAATATAAAAATCATAAGTTCAATTTTATTAAATGATATAACAAATTTATTACAACAAATTCAACTGGCTACGCAGTGTGGCCTTGGCTACAATAAATAATTTTCCTGGTGTGGGTATTCTAATTCTTGCTTTTAAAATAGCCTCCGGATGCGTTTTCTTTATTTTTTTAAACAAAGAATAATAATATTTAAATGCTACATATACCCCAAACCTAGCTTTCAAGGGTAGCATTTTTATACCTTCTAAAGCTTTTTCAAAATCGGCCTGAATATCGGCTTCAATCATTTCCTTATCTGCTTGAGTAAACTTAGAAAAATCACAGTCAGGGAAATACATTCTATCTAGGCCTTCAAAATCGGCTTTAATATCTCGTAAGAAATTTACTTTTTGAAAAGCGGCACCTAAATGTTTAGCAGCTGGTTTCAATTTTTCAAATTGAGCCATATCCCCTTCGCAAAAAATATGCAAGCACATCAGTCCTACCACTTCAGCACTTCCATAAATATAAGTTTGATAAGTAGCTAAATCATATTGCTGCTTATTTAAATCCATTTCCATGCTTACTAAAAAGGCTTCTAGTAAGGCAGGGTCAATTTTATATTTCGAAAAGGTTAATTGAAAGCGGTGTAAAATGGGATTTAAACTAATGCCTTGTTCTAAGGCCAAATAAGTATCTTTTTTAAATTGTGCAAATAAACTGACTTTGTCAAATTCATGAAAAGTGTCCACAATTTCATCGGCAAATCTTACAAAACCATATATATCATAAATTGGCTGGCGCAAGTCGGCATGTAGTAATTTAATAGCAGATGAAAAACTAGAACTATACAATAGCGTAGTTGTTTTACTGCTTAAACCAGTGACTTCATTATATAGTTTTAAATCAGACATTTCTAGGTTGTAAATTTATATAATTTTTGTCAATCAGCTCTGCTACCACTTCCCCACTAATTAAACTAGGCGGCACCCCAGGACCTGGTACTGTTAATTGTCCCGTATAATATAGATTATTCACCTTTTTGCTTTTACAAGAAGGCTTTAAAATAGCTGTTTGTAGAAGCGTGTTGGCAAGGCCATAGGCATTCCCCTTAAAGGAATGATAATCGTTTTTAAAATCGGATACAGCAAAGGTCCTTTTATAGACAATGCTATCAGCTATAGACTGTCCCCATCTTTGCTCTAAACGGGCTATCAGTTCCTGAAAATATTTTTCTCTTACCTCTTCGGTATCCCCTTCTAAGCCAGCAGCCACTGGAATTAATAAAAATAAATTTTCACTTCCTACTGGAGCCACTGTATCATCGGTTACTGAAGGTACAGAGGCATAAAACAAAGGCTTGGTGGGCCAACTAGGTTCGGTATAAATTTCTTTACCATGAATGGCAAAGTCTGTATCAAAAAATAAAGAGTGGTGCGTGACGCCCGTTAATTTTTTATTCAATCCCACATAATATAATAATGAACTAGGCGCCATCATACGGGTATCCCAATAGCTAGCAGTATAAGATTGATATTTACTCGTTAATAGCTTTGTTTCAATATGATAATAATCGCCAGCCCCAATGATTACATCAAATTCATAATGCTTCTGCTCACCGGTAACACTTGATTTAGTTAAACAAGATGTGGCCACACCATTCAATACCTCAATTTGTAAAGCTTCCTCTTCAAAATAAAAGGTAACACCTTGCGCTAGGGCGGTATCATACATGGCTTGCACAATACTATACATACCAAATTCTGGATACCAAGTGCCTCCTTTAATATCGGCATAGTTCATTAAACTATATAAGGCAGGTGTATTTTGTGGGAGTGCTCCTAAAAATAAAACCGGAAACTCCATTAAGGTTTGAATATAAGGATGTTTGAAAAAACGAGCGACATGTTTTTTCATCGATTGAAATACATCTAATTTAAAAACGCCCTTGATTAAATCAATGTCTATAAATTCTTTTAAAGAAATACCTGGCTGATGTACTAGTTTACCCACGCCAATATCATATTTGAATTTAGCTTCTTCCATGAACTGGTCTAAAGCCTTGGCAGCACCGGGTTCTACACTTTCTAACAAGGCTGCTAATTCAGAATAATTAGCAGGCATATCCCAATGGGTTTGGTCAAAGTATACGCGGTAAGAGGGGTCTAATCTTTTTAATTTATAAAAATCGGAAACCTTTTTTCCAAAGGCTGCAAAATAACGCTCGAAAACATCGGGCATCCAATACCAACTTGGGCCCATATCAAATGTAAAACCTTGGGCTTCAAATTTTCTAGCACGGCCTCCTGGTAAATTATGTTTTTCAATAACAGAAACTGACCATCCTTTCTTTGCTAAAAAAGTAGCTACTGACATGCCAGCGAAACCAGCACCAATCACTAATGCTTTTTTAGAAGGGTTGGACATAGTTTAGTATCGTTGAATTTTCTGTTTTAATATTTTTCGAGCAAAGTGAATTCTACTTTTAATAGTACCTAAGGGCTCATTTAATTCGTCTGCAATTTCATTATACTTATACCCTTCAAAATATAAATTGAACGGCGTTCTGAATAGTTCAGGCAAGTCATAAATGAGCTGTTTCACTTCTCTCAAATTTAGGTTAGTCACGCCATCATTCAAAACCTTTGTTCTAGTTTGATCAATTAAAAAATCATTGGGAGAATTATCCAACACTACAGACTGTTTCGCTTTTTTACGGTAATCATTGATAAAAATATTACGCATAATGGTATACAACCAAGCCTTGATATTGGTACCTACATTATACTTGTCTTTATTAGACAAGGCTCTGTACAGGGTTTCCTGAAATAAATCTTTAGCCGTTTCATGATCCTTGGTTAAATTAATAGCAAAGGGCTTTAGAAAATCGGCATTTTCAGTAAGTAGTAGGGTGAATTCAGCGTTTGACATATAGTTCTGTTTAACTTTAAGAGATCAAAGCTAAACATAATTATAGCTAAAAAGATAGAATTTTGTTTATTTTTTTAAAATAAATGTTAAACATTTTGACTTTCTAAGCCTAAAAACGGCCTATTTTGGCTTTCGAAAATTTAAAATACTGATTACCAATATTTTAAGAAAAGACAAGGTTTGGATTTGCTAGTCGTAAAGAATTAGGAACTAATCGTAAAACTTCGAAATAGATAGGCTAGATAGTATTCAGAAACTGAATTGTCTCAGCTAAACTTCGCTTAATGGAGATATTGGAAGCGACTTGTCCCTTGAAATCACGAACAATTTGACCTGATAAAACCACCGGAGAGCTTTTATTAATTTTAGACAAACCTTCTAGAAACTTATCCAATTTAAATTTCTTCGCTGGAGAGGTAATATGGCAAAATAAATAATCAGGTTTTGTTCTGCTCACTAAAAATTCAAGGTCGGCCATGGGTATATTGGTACCTAAATAATCTACATAGATGCCATTTTGTTTTAATAAAAAATGTACATATAAAATGCCTAATTCATGATACTCTGCTTCAGGCAAGAATAAAACCACCCTCTTTGTGTATTTGGTTACTGGGGTTAATTTTTCAATACCATAAATAATTTTCTGTCTTAAGATATTGGTGGCAAGATGCTCCTGCGCTGGGTTGACATTACTTGTCATCCATAATATGCCTACTCTTTCTAAAAAAGAGAAAATAATTTCAATGATGGTTTTTTCAACACCCTTTTGCGCTATATAATTATCTAGTTGTTGTTCAAAGGCTGGCATATTCAATGAAACCATATCCTTGATCAAATTATTCACTACCCTTTCCTTCTGTGCATCCATTTGATTAATGGTAAGAATTTTTTCTTCCATTTGATCAGGACTCATCTTGTCAATATGTGAAATCTTAAACCCGTATTTATTTAAAAACGAAACGTTTAAAAGAACCTTTAATTCAAGGGCTGAATAGGTTCTTATATTCGTCTCAGTACGAGAGGGTTGCAGAAACTTATAGCGCTGCTCCCATATACGAATGGTGTGGGCCTTGATCCCAGAAATTTGCTCTAAATCTTTGATTGAATAAGTTGGCATACCATAAGAACAACATATTTATAAAATTGTTCATTTTTTGTTTAAGAAAACAGAAAATAGCTGCTACAAACTAGAAAAATCTATTTTTTTAACTGTCTAAGGTATTCCCCATAGCCACTTTTGGCATATTTATCGGCTAAAACTAGTAATTGTGCCTTATCAATAAAGCCCATTCTAAAGGCCACTTCCTCTATACAGCCTATTTTTTGACTTTGACGCTTCTCAATGACTCTTACAAACTCACAGGCGTCGGCTAAGGATTCAAAAGTACCGGTATCTAACCAAGCGGTACCTCTATTCATAATACCTACTTGTAATTGCTTACGCTCTAGGTATACTTTGTTCACGTCGGTAATTTCAAACTCCCCTCTTGGAGAGGCAGGAATATTTTTAGCAATTTCAACCACAGTATTATCATAAAAATATAAACCCGGTACCGCGTAATTTGATTTAGGCGCTTTTGGCTTTTCTTCTAATGAGATTGCATTGTTATTTTCATCAAATTCCACCACACCATAACGCTCAGGATCATTTACTTCGTAAGCAAATACAGCAGCGCCATCTAAATTATTAAAAGACTGTACTAGTTTACTAAAACCGGCGCCATAAAAAATATTATCTCCTAAAACCAATGACACTTTATCCTTGCCAATAAAATCGGCGCCAATCACAAATGCTTGCGCTAGTCCGTTGGGAACAGCTTGTACTGCATAACTAAATTTGCAACCTATTTCAGCACCATCCCCCAACAATCTTTTAAATTGATCATTGTCTTCGGGCGTGGTAATAATCAATACTTCCTTGATACCTGCTAACATCAATACAGACAAAGGATAATAAATCATGGGCTTATCATAGATAGGCATTAATTGCTTACTGATACCCTTGGTAATAGGATACAACCTAGTACCTGATCCGCCTGCTAATATAATTCCTTTCATAAACCTAATTTTTATTTTTTAATTGCGTTTATTTTTTATAAACTCGCCGCGTAATCCGCAAAGCTTCCTAATGTTTTATCTTTTTCCGAAAATATCAATTCCGATGTAGGTAATCTCCAATCAATATTTAAATCCTTATCGTTATACATAATACCCACTTCATTACCTGGCTCATAAAACTTATCTACCTTATAAAAGAAAGTAGCCGATTCACTCAATACTACAAAGCCATGAGCAAACCCGGCAGGAACAAAAAATTGTTTATGATTTTCTGCAGTCAATTCAATGGTAAAATGCTGGCCAAAACTAGGAGAACCTTTTCTTAAATCTACCACTACATCTAATACCGCTCCTTCTAAAACCCTTACTAGCTTTGCTTGTGCAGCAGCTCCTCTTTGCATATGTAAGCCTCTTAAAACGCCTTTGCTTGATCTTGATTGATTGTCTTGTACAAATACAATATCTAAACCACTGGCTGCATTAAAATCTCTTTGGTTAAATGTTTCAATAAAATAACCTCTCGCATCGCCATGCACTGTGTCGTGAATTATAAAACAATCTTGTAAGGGTGTAGCTTCTATTTTCATTCTTTGAATCTTATCTATTTGAGTACATGGAACTATAATAAGTTTGATATGAGCCGCTGGTTACATTTTCTAACCAAGGGCCATTATTCAAATACCAATCAATGGTGGCAGCCAAACCTTGTTCGAAAGTAACAGAGGGGCTCCAACCTAATTCTTTATTTAATTTAGTAGCGTCAATGGCATACCTGCGATCATGGCCTGGTCTATCTTTTACATAAGTAATTAATGCTTCACTTTCGCCCACTCCTCTTCCTAATTTTACATCCATTTGAGCACACATTAATTTCACGAGGTTAATATTAGTCCACTCATTAAAGCCCCCAATATTATAAGTGTCTCCATTTTTACCTTGATGAAAAATTAATTCAATGGCACGCGCATGGTCTATTACATATAACCAATCGCGAGTATATAAACCATCGCCATAAACAGGCAATGCTTTTTTATTGATAATATTATGAATGAATAAAGGAATTAATTTTTCTGGAAAATGATTCGGTCCATAATTATTTGAACAATTAGAAACCACATAAGGTAGATGATAGGTTTCACCATAAGCGCGCACAAAATGATCGCTAGCAGCTTTACTTGCAGAATAAGGAGAGTTAGGATCGTAGGCAGTGGTTTCTTTAAACAACCCTTCCTTCCCTAAGCTTCCATAGACTTCATCGGTAGAAACATGATAAAAAATATGATTGCGATTTTTCTCCCAAGAACCATCATGTGCTTTTTCATAACTTAAGTCACCCTTCCAATATTCTTTAGCTGTATTTAATAAGTTCACTGTGCCAATCACATTCGTATACACAAAATCTAAAGGAGAAACTATAGAACGGTCTACATGCGACTCTGCGGCCAAATGTATAACATCAGTAATAGCATGTTTTTCAAAAATATCTTTTAAAGCATCGGCTTCTAAAATATTAGCTTTTATAAAATGATAATTCGCAGATTTTTCGATATCCTTTAAATTCTCCAAATTACCTGCATAGGTAAGTGCATCTAAATTAAAGATTTGATACTGAGGATATTTGGTCACCATTAAACGCACTACATGCGATCCAATAAATCCCGCTCCCCCTGTAATTAATATATTTTTTTCCATCTGAATTTGTATCTTACAAAGATATTAAAACGGGGCTATTTATTACTAAATTTTTTATACTATAATATTCTATGAGTCAGCAGCGATATTATTCTTTAGATGTATTTAGAGGAGCCACAGTGGCGCTTATGATTCTAGTGAATAATCCGGGCTCTTGGGCCCATATTTATAGCCCTTTAGGACATGCAAGCTGGCATGGTTGCACGCCCACCGATTTAGTATTTCCCTTCTTTTTATTTGCAGTGGGTAATGCCATGTCTTTTGTGATGCCCAAATTACAAAATGCAGGTGCTGCTGAATTTTGGACAAAAATAATAAAGCGTACCCTTTTAATTTTTGGCATTGGCTTATTTTTAAATTGGAGCCCTTTTGTAAAATTCTCAGGTACTGAATTAGTATTTAAGCCTTGGGAAATGGTCCGCATTTTAGGCGTACTACAAAGAATTGCACTTTGTTATTTTTTCGCCTCTATTATTATTTATTATGGAAAATCTCGCATAGCACTTTTTATAGGCATGATGATACTGGTTATTTATTGGGTATTAACTTTTGCATTAGGTGCGGCAGGACATCCATTTAGTTTATCGGGTTATTTTGGTAATAGTATTGACCAAGCTATTCTAGGTGTATCACATATTTATAAAGGAGAAGGCGTTCCCTTTGACCCAGAAGGATTAACAAGTACATTCCCGGCTATTGTACAAGTGATACTAGGTTTTTTAGTGGGTGAATACATTCAGTTAAAAGGGAAGAATTACGAAATGTTAGCACAATTACTTTTAACAGGTGTCGTACTTATTTTCGTTGGCTATATTTGGGATTTTAGTTTTCCTATAAATAAAAAAATATGGACTAGCAGTTATGTATTATATACTTCCGGGCTTGCTATGGTGAGCTTAGGCATGCTTATCTATTTATTAGAGTTTCAAAATGCCAAAGGTAAATGGAGTCATTTTTTCGATGTGTTTGGAAAGAACCCCTTATTTGTATTTGTACTTAGCGGATTTTTACCGCGCGTATTAGCCTTACTAAGATGGGTGGACCATAGAGACGAAAAGGGAGAACCTGTCTACACTTCAGCCCTGCCTTGGTTTTACGAAAATGTTTGTAAGAATATCAATAGCGATTTACGCGTAGGCTCTTTTATATATGCCTTAAGCATTATTGCTTTTTTTGGAATACTTGCTTACTACTTAGATAAAAAGAAAATATACATTAAAGTATAAAGTTGGCGTTGCGATAATTGAAGCACATTACTTCTGTAAGCTTAAATTTTAAGGATACTTATTTAAAAAGGCTTTCTGCTTTTTCAATATTTTCAGGCTTGCCCACATCTAATAAAATACTATCGCTATGGTCATAATAACCAATACTGCCCTTGGTTGCTACTTGCAAATAAGCGTCTATTAAAGAAAACTTACCTGACATATTATTCGTACTATAAAAACTAGCATGTAGTATTTGAATTCCACTGAAGGCTTTGGCAATAGGATTTATAACAAGCTCAGGTTGTTCTGTAGTATTGAGTCCTGCCCACTTTTCTTCACGTGTAGTATTATTTCTCCAACCTATTAAATTACCCTCAGTTGTAAATAATAAATTTCTGCTTGAGACTCTGTTGGTCACTGCTAAAGTAGCTACATAATTTTCTACTCCTTCTGACAATACTTTATCTGCAGCGATTAATTTATCAATATCTAAATTGGTTAAAATATCGGCGTTCATCACTAACCAATTTTCTTCTTGCTCAAAAAAAGATTTTGCAAAAACTACACCCCCTCCCGTTTCTAATACTTCTGAAGTTTCATCTGAAATTAAAACGGTAGAACCCCATCCAGTATTGATTTTTACAGCTTCCATAATTTGATCTGCAAAATGATGCACATTCACCACCACTTCGTTTATACCAAAGGCTTGCAGGTATTCTATATTTCTTTGCAACAAAGATTTTCCATTCACCATAGCCAATGCCTTGGGATGAAAATCGGTAAAAGGTTTGAGCCTCGTACCTAAACCTGCTGCTAAAATCATGGCTTTCATGCAAATATTATTTAACCCAATTTTCTTTATTGGTATGTGCTAGCAATACTTTGATCTTGTATTTATTTCTAAGATGTCTGGCCGTTTGTTCTGCGGCAAATACACTACGATGTTGCCCCCCTGTGCATCCAAAATTAATATGTAGCGATGTGAATCCTCTTTTTAAATAATCTTCTACAGTAATATCTATTAAATCCCAAACGCTATTTAAAAAACTATTCATTTTAGTTCTTTGTTCTAGAAAATCTTGAACGGGTTTGTCTAAGCCCGATTGTTTTTTATATTCATCTACCCTTCCTGGATTTAAAATACCACGCATATCAAATACAAAGCCACCGCCATTCTCAGAACTATCCGAAGGAATACCTTTTTTATAACTAAAGCTATTAATAGTAATTTCTAAAGGTGAATTGGCATTAGCAGTAGGTGGCTTGAACCTTTCAATCACTTCTTCACTTACCATCCACTTCAAGATAGAAGCAAAAACAGGTGTGTCTTTGTCTAAAGCATAAGTTGATAAAAAACTTTTTAAATTTTCTAAACCTAAAGGAATACTAGTTAAGAAGTGCGCCTTTCTTTCAAACAAACCTCTAAAACCATAAGCGCCTAAAACTTGCAATAATCTTAATAGTACAAAACCATTGTACTGCTTTTTAAATGTTGCAGGCTCTAAAGGACTAGGTAATAATTTTTGTAATGCAGCAATATAATGATCTAATAATTTTTCTTTCCATTCATTGGATAGTCCTGCCTTGGCTTGCCATAACAATGAAGCCACGTCATAAGGTAGGCCACCTTGCATACCTCCTTGGAAGTCTATAAAATACACTTCGCCATTTTGTACCATAATATTTCTGCTCTGAAAATCGCGGAACATAAAATTATCAAAATGACTTACCGCTAGTTGATCGCTTAATATTTCAAACTCATCAATTAAGGCTTGTTTATCATAAGCATATTGCAAAGTGTCTAAAAAATAATATTTGTAATATAATAAGTCGGTTAAAATAGAATGCTTACCAAAATACTTTGAGGTTAAACATTTAGAATAATCTAACCCCTTGGCGCCTTCAATTTGCAATGTAGCTAATGCGGTTAAACTTTTTTGAAACAGTGTAAATACTGCATCCGTTTTCCCTTCTTGCTCTAAAACATCTAATAAAGAAACAGCTCCTACGTCTTCTTGCAAATAAGTATTGCAAGATTCATTCACCGCTAAAATTTTAGGAACAGGCATTCCCTTTTTATAAAAATGTTCAGCGAAATATATAAAGGTCTGGTTCTCTTTAATATTTAAATTATAAGTCGCAATCCAAGATTTCTCCGCTTGACTTATTCGAAAATAGATGCGGTCGCCCCCACTTTGAGGAATTTTTTGAATTCGATCCCATGGATGGGGATGAATTGTATTAAAAAGATTTTCAATATGTTTTAAAATTGCCTCCATGGGGTAAATAATTGATGCTTTATGCTCAATAAAAGTAATTAATTATAGCGTATAAAACATAAAACCTGAAAAAGTCGTAAATTGATATTAAATCTAAATTCATGCATACAAAATTAACCCCACTGTTTTTGGTATTTTTCTCCTTTTTAACCCTAAACAGTTTTGCCCAAAATCAAACTATTAAAGGTGTAGTCAGTGATTCAAAAGGTAATGCACTTGAAGGTGTTACTATTAAAGTAGTTGCTTCAAAACTAGTAACTACCTCTTCTAAAAATGGATCATTCAGTATTGTAGCCAATACCAATGATGTTATAGAATTTAGCTCTATTGGTTTTGAATCAAAAAAACAATTAGCTGTTGGTGGTTCAATGAATATTATTTTAACAGCAAGCACTTCTGATTTACAAGATGTAATTCTTGTAGGAAGTCGCGGTAATGGTCGTGCTAAATTAGAGTCGCCAGTTCCTGTAGACGTGATCAAAATTTCAGAAGTCGCTATCAACACTGCAAGAATGGATTTAACATCTTCTTTAAATTATGCAGCACCTTCATTTAACTATAACAAACAATCTGGTGCAGACGGAGCAGACCACGTAGACATAGGTACATTAAGAGGTTTAGGCCCTGACCAAACTTTAGTTCTAATTAATGGCAAACGTAGACATAGCACTGCCTTGGTAGGATTATTTGGTACTAGAGGCAGAGGAAATTCTGGTGTAGACTTGAACGGATTTTCTCAAGCATCCGTAGATAGAATTGAAATTTTAAGAGATGGCGCTTCTGCACAATATGGATCTGATGCGATTGCCGGTGTGATGAACGTTATCTTGAAAAAAAATACCAATGAGTGGAATATCACCACAGGTATGGCTGGTTATTATGATAAAAAATTCAACACTCATCAATTTAAAGACAATAAAGATTATTTACACAGTGGCCCAATTGATGGTGTAACAAGTGCCATTCAAGCAAACCGTGGATTTGACCTAGGTAAAAAAGGTGGATTTATTAATTTATCTTTTGATGTATTAGATCAAGGAAAAACTTTCCGTCAAGCGGCAAGTTCAGACATCGCAGACAAAGATGGCTTACCTACCAATACTTGGAGACAAGGATTTGGCGATGCTTCTTTAACTTCTTATGGTGCCATGATGAACTTAGAATTGCCCTTAGGTGACAATATTAAATTTTATGCATTTGGTGGAATGAATAATAAAAAATCTGACGCTTATGCATACACAAGAAACTGGTCTGCAAGACCAACGCGTTTCCCTGTAAACAGTAATGGTAGTTTGAAATTTGTTCCAGAAATCATGTTCCAATCTGGTTCTGGCGATACTAGCTTCAACCCTCGTATTCAAGCACAAATCCAAGACATTTCCATGGTGACTGGTTTTTCTAAAGACAATAAAAATGGATGGAACTGGGATTTTAGTAACTCATTTGGTTACAATGATTTTCATTATTATGGAGCGGGCACATTTAATGCTTCCGATATTGGGAATGTCACTAAAACAAATTTTGATGACGGCGGATTTAATTTCTTACAAAACACTACCAACTTTGATTTATCTAAGCAATATGGTACCGTCAACAATGGTGGTTTAAGAGTAGCATATGGCGCAGAATTAAGATATGAAGCTTACCGTATAAACAGAGGAGAAGTTGCTTCTTATAAAGCCTATCCAAATAATTTTGGCTTAGAACAAGCGCCTGGCGCACAAGGTTTCCCTGGCTTCAGTCCAGATGATGAAGTAGATGCCAATAGAATGGTAACAGGTATGTATGGCGATTTAGAATACACTCCTTCTGACGCTTTATTAATTACTGGCGCCGTTCGTGTCGAGAATTATTCTGACTTTGGTTCAGTGAGTACTTTTAAAACATCTTTCCGTTATAAACTAACCAATAACTTTAATCTAAGAGGATCATTCAGTACAGGTTACCGTGCGCCTTCTTTGCAACAGAAATATTTCAGCAATACCCTTACTTCTTTCTCTAATGGCGGATTGGTTCAATCTCGTGTAGCCAATAATGACGATCCCATTACAAGACTTGCTGGTATACCAAAATTGAAGCAAGAGACTTCTAATAATATGAGTCTTGGTTTTTCTTGGAAACCAATGCAGGGTCTATCTGTAACAGTGGATGGCTATCAAATTAAAATGAAAGACCGTGTAGTATTATCTGGTTTATTTAGCGCAGAAGATGAAACATTACCTACTGCCTTAACTGATAAATTAAATGGATTAGGAGTTGCTACTGCACAGTTTTTTGCCAATGCAGTGAACACCACTAATTCGGGTATAGATATCGTTGTGGATTACCAAAAGAAAATCTCTGCTACTGAAAAATTGAAATTCTTATTAGTGGGTAATTTACAAAGAATTGAAATTGACGCTATCAATGTGCCAGATGCTTTAAGTACGACAGAGTACAATGCCAACACTTTCTTTAATGATAGAGAGAAGTACTTCTTAAAAGCTTCTGCGCCTGCTTCTAAATTCTCTTTCTCAACAGAGTACAGTAAACAGAAAGTGAGCATTGGTGCAAGAGTGACTTATTTTGGTAATCTAACCTTGACAGGATTTGGTTATAATGGAGATGGTATTAACCCAGAAGTGCCTTCTGACGCAGACGAAAATATTTTTTTACCAGAACTCTTTAACTATAGCGGCAAATTCAGTACAGACATTTATAGCAATATTCAGTTAAGCAAAAAAGTAAACTTCATCTTTGGTGCAGACAATATCTTCAATGTACACCCTGACTTTGCAGTGAACCCTCAAGCTAAATATTGGGCAGGTGACAATGAAACTGGTGGACCATGGGATGGCGTTCAAATGGGCTACAATGGTTTAAGACTATTTACCAAATTAGCTTTCAGATTCTAAATCGTATCGTTATAATGTAATAACTTTAAAGCCTTCTCGTTTATTCGGGAAGGCTTTTTTAATTAGCAATAAAAATAAATTATATCATTAAAATACAATAATACTTTTTCGCAGAATAAGGTATTTTGTATTTTATCGAGTTGAAAGCTATTTAATAACGAGATGTAGAATTTAAAATAAATACTATGAAAAAAATACTCAATAGCTGTATCATTCTTTTAATGACTATATTAACAGCTAATACAGCTGCAGCACAAAACGGTATCGTGGTTTTTCAAACCGATTTTGGTACCAAGGATGGCGCCGTATCGGCAATGAAAGGAGTAGCAAGCGCAGTGGATCCTAGTTTAAAATTGTATGACCTAACCCACGATATACCTGCTTATAATATTTGGGAAGCTGCTTATAGATTAGATCAAACAGTGGCCTATTGGCCTGCAGGAACGGTATTTGTATCGGTGGTAGACCCTGGCGTGGGCACCGAAAGAAAGTCAGTGGTAGTGAAAACAAAATCGGGACATTATATAGTGACACCCGATAATGGAACACTTACATTAATTGCCTTATCATTAGGCATTGATTCCATTCTTGAAATTGATGAAGTAAGTAATAGAAGAAAAAATTCAGCAGCTTCTTATACTTTTCATGGAAGAGATGTATATGCTTATACAGCCGCTCGTTTAGCATCACAAAAAATAAGTTACAATCAAGTAGGTAAAATAAGTACGGATCCTATTACCTCCCTTCCTTTTCAAAAAGTAGCATTAGTAGATAATCAATTAAAAGGTACCATTGATATATTAGATATTCAATACGGAAATATTTGGACCAATATAGACCAAGCCTATTGGAAAAAATTTAATGCTTTAGCCCATAGCAAAAATGAAATACAGGTACAAATTTTTAAAGGGAAAGAGTTAGTGTATACAGGCAGCATGCCTTTTGAAAATACTTTTGGTGGCGTTGAACTGGGAAAACCCCTTGCCTATTTAAATAGTTTAATGAATTTATCTTTTGCCTTGAATCAAGGAAGCTTCTCCGAAAAATACCATGTATATGCCGGTAGCGATTGGACAGTAGCCGTGCAGTGGGTTAAATAATAAGTTAGAAAGCTTCGTTAAAAAGAGTAGTGTTTATTATTGCTGCAAGAAATTGGCTAATAGGCTATGGAAATGATGTGTGCCTTGCTCGCGCAAAGTGGCATATCTTCCATAATGGTAAAAACGCGAACGAATACCTTCTTGTACATGCTGTACAATTTCTTCATCCTCCTGTTCTACAGTATCTAAGCCGCTTCCAGCACCTTGGCCTAGCTTGCTTGCATCAAATACGAAACTTAAAAAACTTACCTTGGTATTGCCCGCATCAATGGGCGTAATAATATTCACCGACAAGCCCCAAGGATAAAAATTAAACATCATATTAGGAAACACCCAGAAATAATAAGCAGCTATTTTTTTACCTGCATCGGGATGCCCTGTAGGAATATCAAAACAGTGTTCGTTGTTTTTCGCAATCCCTAATTGCAAACTTGCATAAGTAAAAAGTTCAGTGGAATAATCTTTGAAATCTAAAAAAGCATTAAGTCCTGGATGTACAAATGGAATATGAAATCCTTCTAAATAATTTTCACAGTACAATGCCCAATTAGATTTAATATAATAATCATTCGATCTTGCTGCATCAAAAATTAATTTATCAATAGGTAACCATCCTACACGCTTTTGCATTTCTTGAAAAAACAATTCAGGGCCTAGTCCCTTGGTTAATTGTGTAAATAATAAAGGACCCCATTGAAATAAAGGCAAATTATGTAAATGATTATTTTCTGGAATAAAATTTTCAACAGCCGTAAACTCTGGCATAGAAATAAATTTTCCATCTAAATGAAAAGCCCTTCCATGGTATTTACAACGCAGATGCTTTTGCGCTGAACAAGGCTCATAGACCATTAAATTTCCTCTATGGGTACAAACATTGGATAAACAATGAACTTGATTATTTGTATCTCTTGTAAGTACCAAGGGTTCATTAATATAATTTTCCAATAATTTAAATGGATGCGCGTCGCCTACATTCGGAATCATGCCTGTATGTCCAACATACTGCCAGCTAGGGGCAAATATTTTTTCTTTAGAAGCTTCCAAAATTTGAGGCTCTAAATAAAATGAAGTGTCAATGGTTTTGGCCCTGCCAATAATGGGATCGATATAAAATTTAGACATACTACCACAGTTTCGAGCCCAATATACGCTAACCCCCTTGATAAAGTCCTGATTCTAAACACCTAGAAAAATAATCCCTCCAAAACAAGGTATAAATAGCAGAAAAAAAGGGTATAAATAAATGTATAAAATACTAAAATATTTAGTTAATATTGCTAATAAATTTAGTTTTATGCCATTTATAGATAGAGAGCCAGCAGAAGGAATTGCTACCCAACAGATTAATAAGAACTACCAATCGGGTCAGATTATACAGGCCAATGCCACTGGTTTTGGGGCTGCCTCCGATGATTTTATGGAAAGAGGCATTGACCTGAACGAGCAACTCATTCGCAATAAGCCCGCTACTTTTTTCTTTCGCGTGAACAGCGATGCCATGTTAGGTGCCGGCATTCATATCGGCGATATTTTAATTGTAGACAGAAGTTTGCCCGCTAGTTCAGGCAAAGTAGTGGTAGCTGTTTTGAATGGTGAATTTTTAGTACGCCGACTACAAATACAAGAACATAGTATTAGCCTGGTTCCTGAAAATAAAAGATATGGTATTATTCAAGTGGCTCAACTAGAACAGTACAGCACTTGGGGTATTGTGAGTTTTGTGATACATAGTTTGTAAAGTGGTTCATCTTGAAAATAATTTTTTGTGCAAGCCATTGTAGATTGTAATAGTTTTTATTGTTCTTGTGAAAGGCTTTTTCAACCACAACTCAGGCAAGCCCCTATTGTGGTATTAAGTAATAACGATGGTTGTATTGTATCTCGTTCCGACGAAGCCAAACAATTAGGCATTGCCATGGCTGTTCCTTATTTTCAAGCAAAAGAACTCATTGAAAAAAATAAAGTACACGCCTTTTCTTCTAACTATCATTTATATGGAGACCTTAGTTGGCGCGTGATGGAAACCATGCGACAGCTACTGCCACCGGGCTGTGTAGAAGTGTATTCGGTAGACGAAGCTTTTTTAGATCTAGCACATATTGAGCCCGATGCTTTAGAAGCCTTTTGCATCAACATTAAAAACACCATTGAAAATTGGACAGGCATTTCTGTGTCTATTGGCGTAGGGCCTAATAAAGTATTAAGTAAAGTAGCGAACCGATTGGCTAAAAAAAATAAAATAAAAACAGGTTGTATTGTTATTTTAAATACCACTCAAAAAATACAAAAAGCATTACAAGAAACACCGGTGGAAGATATTTGGGGTATTGGTTTTAGCTATAGTGAAAAATTAAAAATATACGGTGTGCATACAGCCTTTGCACTTAGTATCAAAGACCTTAGTTGGGGCAAACGTTTTTTAGGTGGCATTACAGGTATTAAATTAATAAGAGAATTAAAAGGACATAAAACGCATGGCATGCAAGCACCTCGCAGCGAAAAAAAAATGATTGCGACTACGCGTATGTTTGGAAGAGAAGTAAGTGATTGGCAGGAAATAGAAGAAGCACTTGCTACCTATGCCGCCCGCGCCACTGAAAAATTAAGAAGACAGCATAGTGCGGCTGGTGGTGTAAGTGTTTTTTTACTCAAAAAAGCACCTGTACATTTGGACAAGGCATACTACCACAGAGGCAGGCAAGTAAGTGGCTTCGCCCTACTTGACAACCCCAGCCAAATTAGTCCCGATATTATTAAAGCCGTGGTGGCCCTGGGTAAAAGTTTATTCGAAGAGGGTGAGATTTATAAAAAAGCAGGGGTGATATTAAGCGATTTTGTCCCCGATAACAGCCTTCAAACCAACTTGTTTGTGGCCCCTAGCGACACGAGGCGTAAGAAACTCATGAATGTTATAGACAATATGAATGCTGCCTACCGCAACGATATAGTGAAATTTGGCACGAGTGGCACTCAAAAAAACTGGAAAATGCGCAGTGAAAGGCGCAGTAAACGCTATACCACCCGCTGGGAGGAGCTATGCCTAGTAAGGTAAAGCTGGTGGAAAACCCTTGGATAAAAATTCGTAGAAATGATTTCGCTGATGTATTTTTGCCCAATTTAATACCTATGAGCAAGACGCTACATTCTAACGAATCTATCTCCACCAAAAAGAAGAAAATTATTGTTTTAGGCAGTGGCCCCAATCGAATTGGACAAGGTATTGAATTTGATTATTGTTGCGTACATGGATTATTAGCCGTTAAAGAATCAGGATACGAAGCCATCATGGTAAACTGTAACCCAGAAACAGTTTCTACCGATTTTGATATGGCAGATAAATTATATTTCGAACCCGTGTTTTGGGAACATCTTTGGGAAATTATTGAATTAGAAAAACCAGAAGGTGTTATTGTACAATTAGGAGGTCAGACAGCTTTGAAATTAGCAAAGCGCTTAAGCGAAAGAGGCATCAAAATAATTGGTACTTCTTTTGATAGCTTAGACATTGCAGAAGACAGAGGTCGTTTCAGCGATTTACTAAAAGAATTAAGTATTCCTTATCCCGATTATGGAACAGCCTATACAGCAGAAGAAGCTATAGAGGTGGCGAATAAAGTGGGTTACCCAGTACTAGTAAGACCTAGTTATGTGATTGGTGGACAAAGAATGCGTATTGTAATTAATGATGCTGAAGTAGAAAAAGCAGTGGTAAGTATCTTAAAACATATTCCTAGCAATAAAATATTAATCGATCATTTCTTAGATCGTTGCCAAGAAGCAGAAGTAGATGCCATTTTTGATGGTGAGACTTTTCATGTCATGGGTGTGATGGAACATATTGAACCAGCAGGAATTCATAGTGGAGATAGCAATGCGGTATTACCAGCATTTAATCTAACACCACTGATTGTCGCTACCATGGAATTTTATAGTGAAAAAATTGCGCGCGCTTTAAATATTAAAGGACTTATCAATATTCAATTTGCTATAAAGGACGATAAAGTGTTTGTGATAGAAGCCAACCCAAGAGCTTCAAGAACCACTCCTTTTATTGCCAAAGCTTATCAGATACCTTATTTAAACATTGCTACCAAGGTTATGTTAGGTGCCAATAAATTAACTGAATTTACCATGGAGAAAAAACTAGACGGATTCGCCATCAAAGAACCCGTATTTAGTTTTGATAAATTCCCTGGCGTGAATAAAGAATTAGGCCCTGAGATGAAGAGCACCGGCGAAGCCATCAGGTTTATCAAAGACTTACGCGACCCTTACTTTAGAAATTTATACAAAGAGCGCTCAATGAATTTAAGTAGATAGAACCTGCTAATGATAAAATTAAAAAGCCTTCCGATGAATTGGAAGGCTTTTTTTATGCTGCTACAATAATATTTGTAAATAAAACATGTAGAAAATAATACTAAGTATCGACGAACTTTCGAGCTTGCGAGCAGTGAGACGATGCTTAGGTATTTTTTCTATAAAGTTTTATTTACGGATTCACACCATATTGGTCAATTAAATAAACCACCGCCGCCATATTCACAGCACCTAACAGTAATTCACGCTTATTTACATTTTCGAATACATCTGTTTTTGCATGATGTAAATCAAAATATCTTTGACTGTCTGGCACAAGTCCAGATAAAACCACATTGCTATTAACTGTTTTTAAAGGGCCAATATCGGCGCCACCACCACCAGCAGTTATTTCAGTGCCATAAGGTTTTAATAAACTAGACCAAGTTTGAAATTTCTTGAACTGCGCTGGACTAGCACTAATACCAATAGCTCTTGGTGTAAATCCACCCGCATCACTTTCTAAAGCGAAAATATGTTTTTCATTATTCTGTTTTGCTAGTTCAGCATATTTATTACCACCGCGCATTCCATTTTCTTCATTCGCAAATAATACAAAACGAATAGTACGCTTTGGAACATAATTACTTGCTTTCATCGCACGCAATATTTCCATTGTTTGAACAATACCTGCGCCGTCATCATGTGCACCTTCATTTACATCCCAACTATCTAAGTGACCGCCAATGGTAATAATCTCCTCTGGAAATTGTGAGCCTTTTAATTCTGCCACTACATTATTCTCATCTGCATCTGGCAAGAAGAAACCATAGGTTTGCATTTGCACACGCATCTTTGAAGTTTTAGCTGCTTCCCAAAGTGCTTTTGCATCATTAGGTCCTAAAGCCACTGCAGGAATTTTTGGAAAAGATTCATCGTAACGCATTCCCCCTGTATGCGGTTCATTATCGGGCGCTGTACTTAATGAATGAATCATCACACCCACTGCACCATATTTTGCAGCGCGGCTCGCACCAGAACTTCGATAAATGCCTGACTCTCCGTAAGCTGTAAAAGTTTGAATTCTTGTTGGATTAAAAACACTATGGTAATAAACTATCTTTCCTTTTACTTCATCTTTTCTTTTTTCTAGCTCATCAAAATTGGCCACTGCTAATAACTCCGCTTCTATAAGTCCATTACTGCTTAAAGAATTTCCTAAAGCCAGTGCAGCCAAGGGTGCATTTTGAGCCTTTCCATTCACATTGACTACAGCTGCAAAATCATTGCCGCCTCTTTGCCAATTAGGTGTTTTACAGGCTTGTAAAAAAACCTGATCTGGATGCAAGGCCTCTAGGTTTCTTTTACCCCAAATAGCAGCATTCTGTTGTTGAGGAGAACCCGCTAAACGACCCCCAATTTTTTTGGTAAGCTCTCTAAGTAAGTCGTAAGCCTTCCCGTTGGTCATGATTTCATCGGCTAATTTTTTAATACTAACACTGTCTTGATTGGTTTGTGCTGAAGCCATGATAGGCAAGCATAATAATAAGGTAACAAGGATACGCATGGTGGTAAATTTTTCGTTCATATAATTCTTAAATATAATTAAACTTTATTGAATAATAAGTTGTTATTTGCATATTCAATCGTACAAAAATGAAGATCGGAATTGTTTGCTATCCTACCTTTGGCGGAAGTGGTGTTTTGGCTACCGAATTAGGTAAGGCCTTGGCTGAAAAAGGCCATGAAATTCATTTTATTACCTACCAACAGCCTGTTCGATTAAATGGTTTTCACACTAATATATTTTACCATGAAGTAAGGGTGCCTACCTATCCCTTGTTTGACTTCCCTCCTTATGAATTGGCTTTAGCCAGTACCATGGTGGATGTGATTTTAAACCACGACCTAGATTTAATACATGCACATTATGCCATTCCGCATGCATCAGCTGCTTATACGGCCAAACAAATTGTAAAACAAAAAACGGGTAGGTCGGTTCCTGTCATTACTACACTACACGGAACAGATATTACTTTAGTAGGGCGTGATAAAACTTATGAGCCAGTAGTTACTTTTTCAATTAATGAAAGTGATAGTATCACCGCTGTATCAGAAAATTTAAAAGAAGAAACTTATAAGCATTTTGATATTAAAAAAGAAATTGAAGTCATTCATAATTTTGTAGACGTTCATAGGTATAACAAAAAACCGGTGGCAGCTTTTAGACAAGTGATTGCGCCTAACAATGAAAAAATAATCATTCACGCTTCTAACTTTAGAAAAATTAAGCGTATCGATAATGTGATGGAGATATTTAAAAATATTCATGCGGCACTTCCTTCCAAATTATTAATGGTGGGTGATGGCCCTGAGCGTCCACTAGCAGAAGACTTAACTAGACAATATGGATTAGAAGCCGATGTACGTTTTTTAGGTAAGCAAGAACAAATGGAAGAAATTTTAGCAGTGAGCGATGTGTTTTTATTGCCTTCTGAATATGAAAGTTTTGGATTAGCTGCGCTGGAAGCAATGGCTGCAAGCACTGTGGTCATTAGCTCTGATGCAGGTGGATTAAATGAAATTAATATTGACGGGGTCACTGGTTATACTTCCCCTGTGGGTGATGTAGACTCCATGAGTAAAAATGCCATTGCATTATTAAAAGATGAGGCTAAATTAAAAACCTTTAAACACAACGCTTTAAAAGAAGCAAAGCTTTTTGATATTCATCATATCATTCCTAAGTACGAGGCACTATATAGAAAATATTGTAGAACGGGCGACTGCTAATACTAAGCAAATAATTTATTTTAATTTACTCAGCGCAATGACTATTACAATAATTATAAAATTATTGTATAGCTTGATCTATACTTAATTTAATTTTTTCAATAGCGCTAGAAAGCTCTGTAGCGGTTATACATAATGGAGGGGCTATTCTAATTCTATCTTCCGCAAATAAAAACCAATCGGTAATAATTCCGTTTTCTACACAGGTAGCTGCAATTTTTTTAGCAAGCGTATCCGATTCAAATTGAAGCGACATCCATAAACCTTTATGCGTTCTATTTATAATCGAAGGGTGAGTCATTTCTTTTAATAAAATATTTTCTTTCGCCTCCACCTCCTTTATCCATCCTGAATTTTGCAAAACATTTAAGGCTGCATTACCGGCCGCACAGGAAACGGGATTACCACCAAAGGTAGTGATATGGCCAAGTACCGGGCTTTCAGTAAGTAGACCCATCATTTTTGGATGACTAATAAAAGCGCCAAGTGGTAGCCCACCACCCAAGGCCTTGCCAACTAATAATATATCGGGCACCAGACCCAATTGTTCAAAGGCAAACATAGTTCCTGTTCTGCCAAAGCCCGATTGTATTTCATCAAAAATAAAAAGTATGCAATGTTGCTTACATTTTTCAGCAATGGCTGCTAACCAGTCTTTGCTTGCGGGACTAATACCCGATTCTGCTTGCACAGGTTCCAGAATCACGCAAGCAACCGTAGAGTCAATTTGTTCAAGGTCTTCAAAATTATTATACCTTAATTGAAGCGTGTCAGGAAGTAAGGGTCGAAATGCAGTTTTAAAATATTCATCGCCCATTATACTTAAGGCCCCTTGCGTACTTCCATGATAACCCCCTTTGAAAGAAATAATTTTTGTTCGCTTGGTCACACGCTTGGCTAGTTTCATCGCACCTTCTGTAGCTTCCGCCCCACTACTGGTAAAATAAACCGATTGTAAATTTTCTGGAAGTAAACTGGTTAATGCTTTGGCATATCGCACTTGAGGCGCTTGTATAAATTCTCCATACACAATTACATGCATATACTTTTCAACCTGCTCTTGAATAGCCTTAATCACTTCGGGATGACTGTGTCCAATATTGCAAACGCTAAAACCTGCAATCATATCCACCCATTTTTTTCCATTCACATCCTTTATATAAATACCTTCGGCAGAAGCCACTTCAATACCAATAGGTTTATCAGAGGTTTGCGCTAAATGTTGAAAAAAGAGTTGTCTATTATTCATACTGGAGATAATAACTATTAAATTGCAGTACAAAAGTCGCATTTTTATGGCAACCATACTAACTGTTCAAGGGAAAGATCCACAATTTGGTGAAAATTGTTTTATAGCACCCAATGCCACCATCGCGGGCGATGTCACTATGGGCAGTGATTGCTCCATTTGGTTCAATGCCGTACTTAGAGGCGATGTGCATTATATTAAAATGGGCAATAAAGTAAATGTGCAGGACGGCGCTGTGGTGCATTGCACCTACTTAAAACATCCCACCAATATTGGTAATAATGTTTCTATTGGACATAATGCGCTAGTGCATGGCTGTACTATACATGATAATGTATTAATAGGCATGGGTAGTATTGTGATGGATGGCTGCGTGGTGCATTCTAATTCCATTATTGCTGCGGGCGCAGTGGTTTTAGAAGGAACCATTGTGGAAGAAGGAAGTATTTATGCAGGTGTGCCCGCTAAAAAAGTAAAAATGGTATCTGAAGCCATGATTACAGGTGAGATTAATAGAATTGCTGACAACTATGTAAAATATTCAAGTTGGTTTGAGGCTTATAACGATGCGAAAAAATAATTTCAGCATTTACTATTAAAAATGATTGCTGAAACTAAAACTATATTTAATACAGAGGGCCTTGCATTCCATGCCATAAATCGACATAACTATAAAAGCGGGCTTCAGTTATAATTCCTTTTTCTACCGCTGCTTTCACTGCACAACCCGGTTCATTAATATGTTGGCAATTATTAAATTGACAATCGTTCATTTTAGCACGCATCTCAGGAAAGTACTGTGCTAATTCTTCTTTTTCTAAATTCACTAAACCTAATTCTCTCATACCCGGCGTGTCAATCACAGCACCCCCTTCAGGCAAATCATACATTTGCGCAAAAGTTGTGGTATGTAATCCTTTTCCACTCCAATCACTTACTTCCTGTGTGGTTAAATCTAAATCTGGGAATAAATAATTAATAAGCGAGGACTTCCCTACTCCACTATGCCCACTAATTAAAGTGGTTTTATTACGTAATAATTTTTGAATCTTATCTAACCCTTCTTTTTTCTCCACGCTTATTAAATAAACTTGATAACCAATAGCTTCATACATTTTTTTCATTTCATCATAAGTAAGCATTTCTTTTTCACCATAGATATCCGATTTATTAAAAACAATAATGGCAGGTATATGAAAGGCTTCACAAGAAATTAAAAAGCGGTCTATAAAACCTTGCGAAGTTTTAGGAGATTTTAATGTACCAAGTAAAATAGATTGATCCAAATTAGAGGCAATAATATGTTGTTGTCTTTTATTATGCGGCGATTGCCTTGCTACATAATTATTGCGGTCTGCAATATCAGATATCATCACCGACCCACGCTCCTCATCTTCCATTTCATAGGTTACCCAATCACCCACGGCAATGGGGTTGGTAGAAGTAATATTGTCTAACTTAATCACCCCCTTAATACGGGCCTGATAAAACAGTCCCGCCTCGGATTTAACCGAATACCAACTACCTGTAGACTTATAAATACGTGCTTTCATGCTCTGCGAAGATAAAAGTATTTGTTAAGAACTACACTACCCAAAAAGCAGCACAAATTCAATATCTTTGCGCCATGAGTCAATTTGCACATGATAAAGTGGTTCCCTATAGCCAAAGTAATGCCGAAAAGAAAGAACAGGTAGCCAGTATGTTTGATTCTATTGCAAAGCGTTACGATTTTTTGAACCGTTTTTTAAGCTTAGGTATTGACCAAGGATGGCGAAAAAAAGCCATCGCTCATTTGAAAGATAAAAAAATAAATCATTTATTAGATATTGCTACCGGCACCGCCGATATGGCCCTAATGGCTAATAGTCAAATTCATCCAGGTAAAATTACCGGTATTGATATTTCAGAAGGGATGATGCAGTATGGAAGAATAAAAATTCAAGAAAAAGGTTTGAGCGATAAAATACATTTAAGTTTGGGCGATAGCACAGCCATTCCTTTTGAAGCTTCCACATTTGATGGAGCCATGGTGGCCTTTGGGGTGCGCAATTTCGCAAATTTAAAAAAAGGCTTAGAAGAAATTCATCGTGTATTAACCCCAGGCAGCAAGCTCGTTATTTTAGAATTTTCACAACCTTCTAGCTTTTGGTTCAAACCCATTTATACATTTTATATGAAATGGGTAACACCTGCTATTGGAAAATTATTTTCAGGTAATAAAGAAGCTTACGCCTATTTAAATGAAAGCGTCATTGCTTTTCCTGAAGGTGCTGCTTTTTTAACTATATTAGAGCAAGCAGGTTTTAAAAATGTACTTCAACAAAAATTAAGCTTAGGCATATGCAGCATTTACTGCGGAAGCAAATAATCACGGGAGCCTTACTACTTTGCATTTCATTTGCGTCTGTAGCGCAAAGAGGCGAAGTGTATCAACCCTTTCATGATGAACTGCCATACTATTTAGGAATGAGTATTGGCTTAAACAACAACTATCTTAATTTTAATAGAAGTACTGAATTTGTCATCCCAGCAGCAGGTGCAGTAAGTAGTATTAATCCAAAAAATAATATGGCTCTAAATTTAGGGCTTACAGGCACACTCAGATTAAGCAAGCATACCTTACTTAGATTAAATCCCACTGTACTCATTGCGGGTTCAAAAAATATATACACGTTTACAAAAATAAGCAACCCAACTGATACACAAACAATGAACGCTGCATCTGCTATTATCAATATTCCCTTGGCTTTGAAAGTTGAGTCTGACAGATACAATGCTTTTCATTTCACCGATATGATGCGTCATTATGTTTTTATTGGGGGTAAAATTGATTACGATTTATTAGGATCCAATAGGTCTGTCATACTAAGTACAAGCGTTGCAGGAAGTAACAGAACGCCTTATAATAATACACTTCATGGATTAGACTATGGCTATGAATTAGGGTTAGGCCTTAGTTTTTATTTACCCTACGCCACAATTTCCCCAGAAGTAAAATTTAGTTACGGCTTAAGAAATTTAAATAAAGGAGATGCGCTTTTATCAAGTATTAAAGATGTCACTGGTAATTTTGTTTATTTCACCATTCATATAGAAAACTAATTAAGTATGAATAGCTACTTAATAAAAAATACACAAATCGTCAATGAAGGCAAAACCATTCAGGGAGATGTCTTGATTAAAAATGGTCGTATTGAAAAAATTGCAAGTCAAATTGAATCCATAGGCGGCATTACTGAAATTGATGGCGAAAATCAATTTTTACTGCCTGGTGTAATTGATGATCAAGTACATTTTAGAGAGCCTGGTTTAACCCATAAAGCCAATATTTATAGTGAAGCCAAGGCAGCTGTAGCAGGCGGAACCACCAGTTTTATGGAAATGCCCAATACGCAGCCCCCTGTATTTACGCAAGCATTATTGGAAGATAAATATCAAATTGGCGCCAATACATCTCTTGCCAATTATTCTTTTTACATGGGTACTTCTCAAGACAACTTGGAAGAAATTTTAAAGACCAATGATAAAAAAAATGAGGTCTGTGGTATTAAAATATTCATGGGCTCTTCTACTGGAAACTTATTGGTAGAAAACCCATTGGTACTTGAAAAAATATTTGGAGGCACTGAACTTTTAATTGCTACACACTGTGAAGAAGAAAGTCTTATTAAAAGAAATAAAGCAGCGCTAGAAGCCATCAAGCCTATTTTAGAACCCGCTGACCATCCTATTATTAGAGATGAGGAAGTTTGTTTTGAATCTTCATTCAAAGCCATACAACTTGCTAAGAAATTTGATGCCAGATTGCATATTTTACATATAAGTACGGCGAAAGAATTACAATTATTCTCTAACTTAAGAACCTTAGCAGATAAAAGAATTTCTGCAGAAGTTTGTGTGCATCATTTACATTTTACAGCTAATGACTATGCTAGTTTAGGTAATTTAATCAAGTGCAACCCTGCTATTAAAGCCCCGGAAAATAAAAAGGCATTATGGGAAGGACTATTGAATGATCAATTAGATGTCATTGCTACCGACCATGCACCTCATACCTGGGCCGAAAAACAAGAAGCCTATGCGCATGCACATGCTGGCCTGCCCTTAGTGCAACATGGTCTTTTATTAATGCTTAAATATGTTGATGAAGGAAAAATAAGCATGGAGAAGATGGTAGAAAAAATGAGTCATGCAGTCGCTACTTGTTTTGAAATCAAAGACCGTGGTTTTATTAGAGAGGGCTATCATGCCGACTTAGTACTTGTTAAAAAAGCCCCTTACACAGTTACTAAAGAAAATATCTTATACCACTGCGGCTGGAGTCCTTTTGAAGGTAACAGCTTTCCTTACCAAGTGAATACCACTTTTGTAAATGGATACAAAGTATACCACGAAGGGGTATTTAATGAAGCACAGAAAGGACAACGTCTTCAATTTACAAGAAGCTAAAAGTAATTTTATGCAGGTGGATAAAATTACTTTAAAAGATATTGGCTTATTTGATAACGAAGAGTCGATAGGACTTATATCTCATCTTAATTTTTGTAAGTCTAATGGGGGCAAAATACATTTAGACCATTACCTTTCAAATCCTTTATCTACTATAGCCTCCATTGAGCAAAGACAAAATGCCATTGCTTATTTTATAACTAATATCCATTTTGTAGAAGCACTAAAAATCACCAATGGCACTACCTTGGTTATTGAGAAGTTTTTTGATACCGGTTTTAAAAGAATTCCTACACAAATTAGTTTGCCTGCTGCCTACTGGTATCAATTTATGAGCGCTTCAGACTATTCCTTACTTCATTACTCACTAGGACATTTAATTTTATTTTATGAAAATTTAAATAAATGGTTATCGGTATTTGAATCCATAAATGATAACCCTATTATCGAAGCCCTCGTTCAGAAAATAAAAAAATATACCAGCCATCCTTCCTTAGCCAGCTTGCCTGCTTCTACTAAGCTAGAGAACCCACAAACAGTACTTTCTTTCTGTCATTTTTTCCTTTATCATTATAAAAATAATACCCTACAACTTTTAGAATATTATTACGAGCTAGACGCCTATTATAGTATGGCCATGGCTTCTAAAAATTATAACTTTGTTTTTCCTACTTGGCTAGATAATGATACGCCTGTTTTTGAAGTCAGCGCCGCCATTCACCCCCTAGTCCATAATGCAGTTGACAATGAACTCTCCCTTAGTCATCAACGCAATTTACTTTTTTTAACGGGCGCCAATATGGCTGGCAAAAGCACTTTTATAAAAACAACGGGTATTGTTTTATACCTAGCCCATATTGGCATTGGCGTGCCTGCTAAAAAATTAGCATTGACTTTATTTGATGGCCTTATTACCAATTTGACCATTGCAGACAATATTGTAAAAGGAGAAAGTTACTTTTTCAATGAAGTACAAAGAATAAAAAATACTATTGAAAAAATAATAGACGGAAAAAAATATTTTGTTTTAATTGACGAATTATTCAAAGGTACCAATATTCAAGATGCCATGAAATGCAGTACCGCCGTTATTGAAGGTTTACAAAATTTAAGAAATAGCTTATTTATCATTTCCACACATTTATATGAAATAAGCGATGGCTTAAAAGATTTTAACAATATTCAGTTTAGTTATTTTGAAACAGCCGTGCAAGAAAAAGAATTGATTTTTCATTATCAATTAAAAGAAGGGGTCAGTCAAGATAGACTCGGTTATTTAATTCTAGAAAGAGAGGGCGTGGTGGACCTGCTAAAAAACATTAGCAAAAACAAGTATTAATACTTTCAATTCGTTTTAGTATCTAATTTAGTTTCAAGCAAAAAGATGCTTGTAAAAACCAAGGGTAGCGCTATTGTGGGTATTGACGCTGTCACTATTACCATTGAAGTGAATGTAAGTATGGGCCAGGGCTACTGTATAGTGGGCCTTCCCGATAATGCTGTCAAAGAAAGTTTAGACCGAACCGAAAGCGCCATTAAGTCTAATGGCTTTCATATGCCGCGCACTAAACTGGTTATTAATTTATCGCCCGCGGATTTAAAAAAATCGGGTGCTGCTTTTGATTTACCTATTGCCATTGGTATTTTAGCGGCCTCAGAACAAATTACCCAACCCTCCCTTATTGAAAAATATTTGATTATGGGCGAGCTGGGACTGGATGGTAATTTATACCCCATTAAAGGTATACTTGCCATGGCGATGCAAGCTAAAGAAGAAGGCTTTGGGGCTATGATTATTCCAACACAAAATGCTGCAGAGGCTTTAATGGTAGAAGGTATATCCGTTTTTGCTTTCTCTTCTTTAAATGAAGTGGTTCATTTTTTAAATAATCCATGCTATGAAAAAGTATATAGCCATCAAGAAGCCAGTATTACCCTTTCTGAAAAAATTCAATCCAATACCATTCCCGATTTTGCAGATATAAAAGGGCAGTCAGCTGCCAAGCGTGCTTTAGAAATTGCTAGTGCAGGAGGACATAATCTTATAATGATTGGACCACCCGGTGCAGGAAAAACCATGCTTTCAAAAAGTATCGTTTCTATTTTACCTCCCTTAAATAAAAATGAAGCCCTTGAAACCAGTAAAATTTATAGTGTATCCGGAAAAATTCCTTTGCAAGATCAACTTATTAGAAATCGTCCTTTTAGACAACCACATCATAGTTTATCGGCTATTGCCATGATTGGAGGAGGTGGCCACCCTCAGCCTGGAGAAATTTCTTTAGCCCATAATGGAGTTTTATTTTTAGATGAACTTCCAGAATTCAATAAATCGGTGATTGAAGTGCTAAGACAACCCATGGAAGCAGGTTTGGTGAGTATTGCAAGGGCTAAAATGACGGTCAATTTCCCCGCCAGATTCATGTTACTGGCAGCGATGAACCCTTGTCCTTGCGGCTATTACAACCATCCACAGAAACCCTGTCATTGTACTATTACACAAATACAGAAATACCTTCATAAAATTTCTGGACCCTTATTAGATAGAATTGATTTGCATATTGAAGTGACCCCAGTGCCCTATCAGGAGCTAAGAAAAGCGGAAAATGCTGAAAACTCAATTCAAATTGCTAAACGAGTTGAATTAGCAAGAGCCATTCAATTAAAAAGGTTCCAAAATGAGCCGGGCATTTACACCAATGCCCAAATGAACGAGGCATTATTAAAAAAATGGGGGCTTCTTTCCCCTGGAGCTGAAAAATTATTGGAATTAGCGATGGAAAAATTTCAATTTAGCGCAAGAGCCTATGATAGAATCAGAAAACTGAGTCGAACAATTGCCGATTTAGAAGGCATTTCTAGCATAAAAGAAGAGCATATTAGCGAAGCCATCCAATATCGCAACTTAGACAGGTCTACCTGGGGTCAATTTAAAAGTTAAAGGGCAGAAAAATTTAAAACAGTTAGTATTGTCCTGTTTTCAGCATGACTAAAGTGCAGGCCTCGATTGTTTCAATACCTTTTTCAGTAGCTAAATTATTCAAAATTGGATTCTCAGTACCCGGATTAAATATAATTCTTCTTGGTTTCAAATCTAAAATGGCATTATAGTATTCTTCTTGTGCTGAGGGGCCCAAATACAAGGTGACTGTGTCTATGCGCTCATCTGTTGGCCATTCATTAATGATAGGCGTGCTAAGTATTTCCCCTTTTTTTATCCCAAAAGGGTACACTGCATATCCTTTTTCTACTAGCAAGGCAGTTGCCATGAAACTATATCTTTCAGGATTCGGTGTTGCTCCCAAAATAAATGTAATAGGTGTATTCATTATACAAAGCTATTACAAAAAATGAAAATGTTTTAATATAGTTCAATAAAACGATGTAATTTTATCGTCCAATTCGTTTACACAAAATCAAATTAACAAAAATGGCAAAGTCAAGTAAGAAGAAAGTAGCTACCAAAAAGAAAGTAGCCCCTAAGAAAAAAGCGGTAGCAAAGAAATCTGTTAAAAAAGCAGCCAAGAAAGCAGCAAAAAAAACAACTAAGAAAGCAGCCCCTAAAAAGAAAGTAGCTTCAAAGAAAAAAGTAGCTGTAAAAAAGACGGTGAAAAAAGCAGCTAAAAAAGCGGCTCCTAAAAAGAAAGTCGCTTCAAAGAAAACCACTAAAAAAGTAGCCCCTAAGAAAAAGGCAGTCGCTCCAGTAGTAGCGCCTACTTTATTTACTGAACCAACAACAAATTCGACGCCTACAGTTTAGTAAAAAAAACTTAAATTACAATCCCGCCCCGTTTCCGATTTTTCGGGTGAGGCGGGATTTTTTATTTTTAATATAAATTCATTTTATGCGTATTATTTTAATGTTACTCTGTTTTCCTTTTTTCTTGCAAGCGCAAACTAATTCAATTGCAGAAAAAACAAAGACCATGGAATTACATAAAGGTTACTTTAATTACTATTGGGATGCTGCACAAGGAAAAATTTTACTTGCAGTAGACAAATTAGAAACTCCTTTTTTATATGTCAATTCTTTACCTGCTGGCCTAGGATCCAATGATATCGGGCTTGATAGAGGACAAATTGGCGATTCACGCATTGTATTTTTCCAACGAGTAGGTAAAAAACTATTACTCACTCAACCTAATACCGACTATCGTGCTGTTACCAGCGACCCTAGAGAACAAAAAGCAGTCAATGAGTCTTTCGCGCAATCTATCTTATTTAGTTTTAATGTTGAAGCAGAAGAAGCCAATACCCTCTTAGTGGACGCTACCCCTTTTTTATTAAGAGATGCCCATGGTGCAGCTGATAGAATAAGAAAAATGAAGCAAGGTACTTATACTTTAAATGAAGGGCGTTCTGCTATCTATTTGAAGAACACTAAAAACTTTCCTAAAAATTCAGAGTTTGAAGCCACGCTTACTTTTGTAGGCGGTTCAGATGCAGGTAGGTTTGTACAAACAGTCACGCCTTCTGTAGAAGCTATTACGCTTCGTATGCATCATAGCTTTGTTGAACTACCTGATAATAATTATCAACCAAGACAATACGATATTAGAAGTGGTTTTTTTGGAACTACTTATTTCGATTATGGTAGTGATATTAGTGAACCCATTCAAAAGATGATCATCAATAGACATCGTCTATCAAAAAAAGATCCTAGCGCTGCTATAAGTGAAGCAGTTAAACCCATTATTTATTATTTAGACAATGGTACGCCGGAACCTATTCGCTCGGCTTTATTAGAAGGTGCAAGATGGTGGAACCAAGCTTATGAAGCTGCTGGCTATAAGAATGCTTTTCAAGTGCAAGTATTACCCGATTCGGCCGACCCTATGGATATCAGATACAATATGATTAACTGGGTACACCGTTCTACACGTGGCTGGAGCTATGGTGCTACCATTGCCGATCCTAGAACAGGTGAAATCATTAAAGGTCAAGTAACACTAGGTTCATTAAGAGTGCGTCAGGACTATTTAATTTTTACCGCTTTATTATCTCCCTATATCAATGGTAAACCTGTTTCAGATAAAATGAGAAACGCTGCCATTCACAGATTAAGACAATTATCAGCGCATGAGGTAGGGCATACTTTAGGACTACAACATAATTATGCTTCTAGCTTTAATGATCGCGCTTCTGTAATGGACTACCCTCATCCTAATATTTTTGTAAATGAAAAAGGAGAGATGGATTTTTCTAAAGTGTATACCGATGAAATTGGCCCTTGGGATAAGCGTGCCATTATGTATGGATATCAAGATTTTGGAAAAGGAGTGAACGAAACGCCTTTGCTTCAAAACATGTTAGCAGAGAATTCTAAAAATGGTTTATTATTTATTGCAGATGCGGATGCAAGAGCTGCCAGTGGCTTTCACCCCTATGCACATTTATGGGATAATCAATCTGACGCCGTTGCAGGACTTGACCAAGCCATTACGGTAAGAAAAAAAGGTATGGAGCAGTTTAGTGAAGAAGCCATTACTAATTTCACGCCACTTGCTAAATTAGAAGATGTACTAGTGCCATTATATAATTACCATCGTTATCAATATGAAGCAGTGACGAAATTAATTGGTGGCATCAATTATAATTATAGTGTAAGAGGAGATGTTAATCAAATTAAGCCTACCATTTTATCTAATGCTATTCAACAAAAAGCATTAGATGCCGCTATTAATTGCTTGTCCGCTTCTAGCCTTCTTATACCAGAGCGTATTTTACAATTAATTCCACCCCGCCCTCCTATGTATTATGGTGTAGGTGAATTATTTGACAAAAGAACAGGTATGAGTTTTGATGCATTAGCTGCAGCAGAAGCCCTTAGCGATTTTGAACTTAGTTTTTTATTCAATGTAGAAAGAGCGAATAGATTAGTGCAAAATAAAGCTAGGGCTAAAACCATTGGCTTTGATAATGTAGTGGACGCTGTATTAAAAAATACTTGGTATGCAAATATGCCGAATGGTTTAGAAGGAAGTATTCATAGACAAACGCAACAATTAGTACTTAGTTGGTTAATGGGTGTTGGTCAAAGTACAGAAGCCAATTATGAAGTAAGGGCCATTTGTAATGATAGAATGAAGGAGTTAAAAATAAAATTAACTACCCTAGCAAAAACAGATGCTACCCATAAAGCGCATTATGAATATGCCCTTGAAAGAATTAATAATCCAAAAGATATTACCCTACCTAGTCCCACTATGATGGCGCCTGGCGCTCCTATTGGATGTGATGTAGATTAGTTAAAATATCATTAGAGTAGCAATAAAAAGTCCCCTCGAATATCGCGGGGACTTTTTTAATATCATTAGAGTGTAAAAAAAATCGAGGGGCCCGTTTATGGGGTCCCTCGAAAAAATCATTAGAGAGTTTAATTTTCTGGCCTTATATTTAAAAAAGGCCAGAAAATAAACTACACAAACATTCTTATAGGTTCTTCTAAATAGCTTTTCAAAGTTTGTAGGAAAGCCGATCCTGTTGCACCATCCACTACTCTATGATCACAACTTAATGTTACATTCATCACATTGCCTGGTACTATTTGACCATTCTTTACAACAGGCTCTTGCGCAATACCACCTACCGCTAGTATACAAGCATCTGGCGGGTTAATAATAGCAGTGAATGAATCTATTCCAAACATACCTAAATTAGAAATGGTGAAAGTGCTTCCTTCCCAATCTGAAGGTTGTAATTTTTTGTCTTTTGCTTTTTTAGCAAACTCTTTTACAGATACACTTATTTCATCCAAAGAAAGTCCGTCTGCAAAACGAAGAACAGGAACTAGTAATCCTTCATCTACAGCAACGGCAATACCAATATTCACATGATGGTTTTCACGAATCACATCGCCCAACCAACTGCTATTTACTTTTGGATGTTGTTTTAAAGCAAGGGCTACCGCTTTAACAATAAAATCGTTGAAGCTAATCTTAACAGGTGCTGTTTCATTTACGACTGTTCTAGCCGCAATAGTAGCATCCATGTTAATTTTCATGGTTAGATAAAAATGCGGCGCTGTAAATAAACTTTCGCTTAAACGTCTTGCAATGGTTTTACGCATTTGAGAAACCGGTGTATCTACAAAACTTACTTGTCCTACAAAATTAGTATTTCTTGGAGCTGCTGCTCTTGCAGCACTTGAAGTATTGCTAGCAGGCTTATAATTTTCTAAATCTGTTCTTGTAATTCTTCCATGTTCTCCTGTGCCTTGCACATATTTTAAATCGATGCCTTTTTCTTTCGCAATTTTCTTGGCTAAGGGTGATGCAAATATTCTTCCTTCATTGACCACTGTTGCAGATGCTGTAGCAGTAGGTGCTGCAACTGGCGCAGATGGTGCAGCAGAAACTGTTGAAGGCGCTGCAGCCGTTGCTTTTGGCGCTTCTGCAGTAGAAGGCGCTTTGATAGATTTTACAATACTATCAATATCTAAACCAGGCTGTCCAATAATACATAACAACTGATTCACTAAAATCTTCTCTCCTGCTTGAGCACCTTGATATAGTAAAATACCATCTTTATAAGATTCTAATTCCATGGTGGCTTTATCGGTTTCGATATCCGCCAACACTTCACCTTTTGCAACTTTATCCCCTACTTTTTTATGCCAACCTGCAATCACACCTTCTGTCATCGTATCACTTAAGCGTGGCATTAATACTACTTCTTCCATATTACTTGCATCAATACTATTTGCAGTTGTTGCTGGACTTGTAGTTGGGGTTGTAGTTGCAGCAGCAGGTGATGCAGGAGCAGAAGTGCTTGCAGCAGAGGAATCGCCATTTGTATTCGCTACAATAAGTGCAGTAATATCTTCTCCTTGTTTTCCAAATATGGCTAATAAATCATTCACTTGTAATTTGCCTCCACGAGGTGTACCAATATGCAATAAAACGCCATCTTGATAGCTCTCTAATTCCATAGTAGCTTTATCCGTTTCTATTTCGGCTAATAAGTCTCCTTTTTTAACAGTATCCCCCACTTTTTTATGCCAAGCTGCTACCACTCCTTCGGTCATGGTATCACTTAAACGGGGCATTAATATTGCTTCAGCCATAGGTTAAAGGGATGTTTTGTAATTAGGCGTGAAATTACGTCAAAAATGTTTTTTTTCCCACCAGAAAAAGCAATTTTCTACCAAAATGAGGGTAAAAAAGGGGCTATTTAAGTAAAAGCCTTGATTCTATTGACCTTGTGCCAAACTATAGCCTTTTTTGTCTGCCCACATGTTTAAGATTTCAAGTGAAGTAATCTTTAAATCTTTAGATAGCGCAGTATATAATTCTAAGATGTCTGCTTGGGTAAGCGGACTTGCCTCGTCGGTTTCAAATCGAACACGATATTGATTCACTAGGTTGGTGAAAACAGAACCTGTTGGCCAAACCTGTGTTCCTCTATTTGAAATAGTGACCAATTTCAATTGATTTTTTTCTTGTTTAATGGCTACAGCAGCCAAATCATTTGGTTGTAAGGTTGTTTCAATAAAGAAATCTGCTCCTACAATTTTATGCGCCTCATTTTTTGAACTTAGTAACATTGGATTTTTTGTAATAGCACTATTGGTAGGTACAAAATCAAAATCTGGTAAGCTAGGTTTAGGATTATGTAATGGTTGTTTACCAAAATTATCAATAATAGTTTGGGCAAAAGCAGTCGTATTCACAGACGGTATTGACTTATCTCCAAAATCACCTGTATGAACACCAGACTCCAATGTATACAATAATGCATTTTCAATCATGACTGCTTTTTTCATCATACCTAAATGACGCAACATGTTCAATCCACTCAACAATAATGAAGTAGGATTAGCAATATTTTTACCTGCAATATCTGGAGCAGTGCCATGTACTGCTTCGAAAATTGAAATATGATCTCCAATATTTGAAGATGGCGCAAAACCAAGCCCACCCACTAATCCAGCGCATAAATCACTCACAATATCCCCTTGTAAATTTGTTAATACCACTACATCAAATAAGTCTGGACGACTTACTAATTTCATACATAAGTCATCTACAATAACATCATCTGCTTTTAAATTTGGATATTCTTTTGCAATTTCATTGAATACTTCCAAGAATAAGCCATCCGTTAACTTCATAATGTTGGCCTTATGTCCACAGGTAATTCTTTTGGCCCCTTTTTTCTGAGCCATTTCAAAAGCATATCGAATAACTTGTTCACTTCCACCTCTTGTAATGAATCTTCTAGCAAGTGCCACATCTTGTGTTAACATGTGTTCGATACCACCATAAGTGTCTTCTATATTTTCACGCACGATGGTTAAATCTATATTGATACCCGCTTTACTAAAGACTGTATCTACCCCACTTAAAGTTTGAAATTTTCTGTCGTTCGCGTAAGTATTCCAAGTTTTTCTTGCAGTTACATTGACACTTTTTACTCCTTTGCCCTTTGGCGTTTCCATTGGACCTTTAAAAAGGATGCCCAATTTTTCAATCGAATCTTTCGCTGCTGGGGTCATCCCAATGCTAAATCCTTTGTCAAATACCCATTTTCCCATATCCACAAAATCGTATTCCAAAGGCACTTTGGCGGCATTAAAAACTTCAATTACGGCGTCCATAATCTCTGGGCCGATACCGTCTCCTTTAGCTACTGCGATCTTCATTGTGACTGATTTTATTAGATTTAACCACATTACCCAATACGTAATGCATTAGTTTTCGCAAAGTTACGAGACTTAGGGGGTCTAATAAAAAAATACAGGGGTTTTTTATAAAATCGGGGCAAATTTTTGGTACTTTTATCCCGCAGTATTCTCTGCAAAAGCACTTATTGACGTTAATTTTTATGGTCTCTAAAATTTCAGAAGGAGTAGAAGTAAGTATCGAGACTTTTTACCAAAAAGACTATAGCAATCCTTTGCAAAATGAATACATGTTTGCTTACAGAATTACCATCGAAAATCACAACTCTTTCCCCGTTAAATTATTAAGACGTTATTGGGAAGTATTTGATAGCAATAGTGAACACCGAATTGTAGAAGGCGAAGGTGTGGTAGGTGTGCAACCTTTAATTATGCCAGGCAAACATTATCAATATGTAAGTGGTTGTCACTTAAAAAGTGAATTAGGTAAAATGCAAGGTTATTATACCATGGAGAATATTGAAACCAAAGATTTAATCAATGTCAATATTCCAGCCTTTAAAATGGCTGCGCCTGTTAAATTAAACTAAGCCTACCTTTGGCCCATGAAAATTTGTATCGCACAACAAAATTATCACATAGGCAATTTTGAACAGAACACTACCAAAATGCTTTCTGCAATTGAAGCAGCTAAAAAGAATGGGGCTGATTTAATTTTATTTAGCGAGATGAGTGTTTGTGGCTACCCCGCCAGAGATTTTGTGGAGTTCAATGATTTCATTACTAAATGTTACGCTCAAGTTGATATTATTAAAGAAGCGGCCAATACCATTGGTGTTCTAATTGGAAGCCCTGCGCGCAACCCCAATAAAAAAGGAAAAGATTTATACAACGCTGCTTTTTTCTTATACGATAAAAAAATAATAGCAGAGATTCATAAAACATTATTACCCACTTATGATGTTTTTGATGAGAATAGATATTTTGAAGCTGCCGATGATTGGAAAGTGGTTCCCTTTAAAGGAAAAAAATTAGCCATTACTATATGTGAAGATATCTGGAACTTAGGAGATAACCCCTTGTACAGAATTTGTCCGATGGATAAAATGATGGAGCAGTCTCCTGATATTTTATTAAACCTAAGTGCTTCTCCTTTTGATTACACACATGATGAGGATAGAAAAGCAACCATTAAGGCCAATGTATTAAAATATAAAATTCCTTTATTTTATTGCAATGCCGTGGGAAGTCAAACGGAGATTGTATTTGACGGAGCTTCTTTGGCTTTTGATAAACAGGCTAATCTTTGCGGAGCACTTCCCATGTTTGAAGAGGCAATGGAAATTTTTGAATGCACAGAAGAGGGTATGATTAATGCATCCATAATTGAACCTGCTGCAAGAGTACCTAATAAAGAATTAAATCCGCTCACCTTAGAACCCGCCTTAAATATTGATCAAGTATATAAAGCATTGGTATTAGGGGTGAAAGATTATTTTACTAAAATGGGTTTTACCAAGGCCATTATTGGTTCTTCTGGTGGAATTGATTCAGCTGTTACTTTAGTGATTGCTTGCGAAGCCTTAGGTGCTGAAAATGTAAGAGCTGTATTAATGCCTTCTCCTTATTCAACCGCTCATTCAGTAGACGACGCTGTAGCCTTAAGCAAAAATTTACAAAACCCTTACGATACCATTGCTATTAAAGAAGTGTATGAAAGTTTTTTACATACCTTAGAACCATTATTCAAAAGCTTACCTTTTTCTTTAGCAGAAGAAAATATACAAAGCAGGTCAAGGGGTAATATTTTAATGGCCATTGCTAATAAGTTTGGTTACGTATTATTAAATACTTCTAATAAAAGTGAACTAGCCACTGGTTATGGTACTTTATATGGTGATATGGCAGGTGGCTTAGGTGTACTTGGTGATTGCTATAAAATGCAGGTCTATGAACTCGCTAAATATATAAATCGTCATAAAGAAATTATTCCTGTTCATATTATGACCAAGGCTCCTAGTGCTGAATTAAGACCAGATCAAAAAGACAGCGATAGTTTACCCGCCTATGAAATTCTAGATCAAATACTTTTTCAATACATTGAAAAAAGAGCCGATCCTGCAAGCATCAAGGCACTAGGCTTTGACAGTGCACTAGTAGATAAGACTTTGAAAATGGTGAATACCAACGAATACAAAAGAAATCAATTCTGTCCTATCATTCGTATTTCTCCTAAAGCCTTTGGTGTAGGAAGACGCGTTCCCATTGTGGCTAAATATTTAAATTAGCCCTTGAATTTATAGTTCCTCCTGTGCATATCCTAATAGAATGAAAACACTAAAAGGATATAGAGTTCATTATATTATTTACTATATTGTACTAATAAATTTAAATCCTTTTAAAGAAGATGAAAAAAATATTCATTCTTGTTATTGTTTACCTCATCGTGAACATGCCATTCTCTGTATTAGCACAAAAAAACAAAGAAATATTACCAGGTGCCTATCAAACTGCGCAATATTTACCCCTTTTAAAAAATAAAAGAGTGGGTTTGTTTACCAACCACACTGCTATTGTAGGCAAAAAACATTTGATTGACACTTTACTTGCAAATGGGATTCAAATACAAAAAGTATTTACACCAGAACATGGCCTTAGAGGCACTGCAGATGCAGGAGAAAAAACTAAGGATGGCATAGATGAAGCCACTGGCGTAAAGATTGTTTCACTCTATGGAAAAAAATACGGACCAAGTGAAGAAGATCTTAAAGATGTAGACGTATTGGTATTTGATATACAAGACGTGGGCTCAAGATTTTATACTTATATCTCTTCGCTGCAATACTATATGGAAGCTGCATGGGCCAATAATAAACCATTGGTTATCTTAGATCGTCCTAATCCAAATGGCCACTATATAGATGGGCCTGTATTAGAAAAACCCTTTAGTAGTTTTGTTGGCAAGCAATCTATTCCAACTGTTTATGGCATGACCATTGGCGAATACGCAACAATGTTGGTGGGTGAAAAATGGTTAACAGCACCAACTGATAGTAGTATCAATAAAGCAGGAAGTCCAATTCAATTCACTGTGATTGGATGCAAGAATTATGACCATAGTTCCATGTATACCTTTAATATTGCACCCTCACCAAATTTACCAGACATGAATGCCATCTACTGGTATCCAACTACCTGTTTAATAGAAGGCTCAGTAATGAGTGAAGGTCGTGGTACTGCACATGCATTTGCGCATATTGGTCACCCAAGTATTCAAGGCAAAAATTTTAGCTTTATTCCTGGGCCAAGAACGGGTGCAATGAGTTCAAAATTATATGGACAAACCTGTTATGGATGGGACTTAAGCAAGAGGCAAGCGCCTAATAAGATTGATCTAGATTTGATCATCGAGATGTACCAGGCTTTCCCTGTAAAAGATAGTTTTTTTATTGAGCCTACATCAAAATTAGCCACCGACTACTTCTTTAATAAATTAGCTGGTAACGCTACTTTGATGGAACAATTAAAATCAGGCCAATCTGCTGCAGCTATAAGAGCTAGCTGGCAAAAAGGTTTAGCGGCATTTAAGTTGATGCGTAAAAAATATTTATTGTATAAAGATTTCGAGTAAGCAAATAATATTTTACGCTATACATTTTCACCTAAAAAAAAGGTCCCCCGATTTTCGGAGGACCTTTTTTTATAAGATACTGCAAAGACAAACTTAATCATCTCTACAAAAAGGAAGTATTAATTCCCAATAATTGGTATCATTAATTTATGTACCGCATCATTTAAAGCTTTCACGCCTTCTTTCTTAATGGTTTCATACATTTTCAATTGCTCATCCACTTGCAGTTTTAATGCTATATAAGTTTCTTTCACTTGCTTAGTAGGTGCCACATAGCCTGATGCTGCAGATTCAAATACACCAGATAACTTATCATCTAAACGAATAGGGAAGTTTAAAACGTCTTGTCCACTCTTCGCCTTAGTTTGATGCAAGGCCTCTTCAATGGTTTTAAGACTTGCCAATAAAGATTCGCTTTGCTTTTGGAAACTAGAATCCTTGGTTTTCTTTTGTAAGACTTGCACTTGAGTACGAATTTCTTTAATACCTTTTAAAGCCTTCATAACGGTATTAAAACTAGCAGCTACTTCTAATAAGAATTGCTCCTGTGCTTTTAAATCGGCATTAGATACTTTATAATTAGGATCGGCGATCAATTCAAAAGGATAAATAGTAGAGTCTTTATCAATACTAACTTTAGCATAGTATTTACCAGGTGCTGCCAATACTGGACTTGTTGAACCATTCCATAATATTAAATCATCAGAAGGCTTCTCTATTTCTTTATGATACAAATTCCAAGTAAATTGTTGAAAGCCATTCTCCACTACAATACCAGATTTGTCTTTGCCCGTTTCTTTTGAACTAAAATGTCTAACTAATTTTTTATTTTCATCTAAGATATCAATTTGAACAGTCGTGCTGTCGTTCACCTCTTTCAACCAATAATTAATAACCGCACCTTTTGGAGGGTTAACGCCCACATTGGCTGGCATACCTGTTCTTGCACCACGATTACGTCTTCCACCCATCTGAGGCGGCACACGATAAGCATTCGCGACTGCAAATACCTTTGAAGTGTTTACATTAGTTGCTTGATAATTTTCAATAAATGATACATCATCTAAAATATAAATACTTCTACCTTGTGTACCCACAATTAAATTATTATCTCTAATTAATAAATCGGTAATAGGAGTTACAGGTAAATTTAATTGAAGCTGTTCCCAAGATTTTCCATCATTCATAGAAACGTACATTCCATATTCAGTACCTGCAAATAATACGCCTGTCTTTCTTGGACTTGCTACAATGGCTCTTGTGAAATGTAGAGGGTTAATGCCATTTGTAATTTTCTCCCAAGTTTCACCATAATCATGTGTTACATATAAATAAGGAGTAAAGTCATCTAACTTATAGCGCGTTCCTGCAAAATAAGCAGTTCCTTTTCTAATTGGATCAATTTCTACTCTATTCCACATCATCCATTGTGGGATATCCTTAGGTGTTACATTTTTCCAAGTAGCACCACCATCTTTACTTACATTAATGATACCATCATCACTACCTGTCCATAATAAGTCTTTCTCTAATGGAGATTCTGCTGCAGTAAATATGGTACAATAATATTCTACACTGGTATTATCTTGTGTAATTGGTCCGCCTGAACTTTTTTGACGGCTCTTATCATTGGTAGTTAAGTCTGGAGATAACATATTCCAACTTGCCCCTTCGTTTTCAGTAGCAAATAAATGATTACCTGCCGTATATAATTTTTTAGGATTATGTGGAGAAAAGAAAATAGGATGATTCCATTGGAAACGATATTTCATGGCTTCCGCACCAGCTCCCATTGGATTATCAGGCCAAACATTGATCACTCGGTTCTCACCCGTTTTGTGATCATATCTTGTAATTAAACCACCATAAGATCCACCATATACTATATCACTATTGGTTGGATCGGCAACAATATAGCCACTCTCACCACCAGCTGTAACATCAAAATCACTTTCTCCAATATAGGCACCATAAGTACTTGATAAAATTCTAAAAGCAGAATTATCTTGTTGTGCGCCTAAGACTCTATAAGGAAAATGATTGTCTGTACTTAAACGGTACACTTGCACAGTAGGTTGGTTCATTAAAGTACTCCAATTTTTAGCACCATCTAAACTTACTTGCGCGCCACCATCATCTGCCACAATCATGCGCTTGCCATTTTTTGGATCAATCCATAAATCATGATGATCACCATGGGGTGTTCTCATACTTGAAAAAGATTTTCCTCCATCACTTGATACCATAAAGTTTACATTCGGGCAGTAAATTTTATTTTCGTCAGCAGGATCAATAAATACTTTTGTATAATACCAAGCTCTTTGACGAATATTATTATCACTGTTTACTAGTTCCCAAGTCTTACCTGCATTTTCAGATACATATAAACCGCCGTCTTTATTTTCAATTAAAGCATATAATTTATCGGTATTAGATTTAGCAACTGCTATAGCGGTGATACCCCATACTCCTTTTGGAAATCCTTTATTGGTTTTAATAGATGTCCAAGTATCTCCACCATCTGTACTTTTAAATAAACCAGAACCAGCTCCACCACTTTCTAAGCTATAAGGTGTACGTATTAATTGCCAAGTACCAGCATATAAAATTTCAGGATTACTTGGGTCAATCACTAAATCACTTGCACCCGTTTGCTCATTAACATATAATACTTTTTTCCAGTTTTGTCCACCATCGGTACTTTTAAATACCCCTCTTGTTTCGTTAGGTCCAAATAAATGTCCCATAGCGGCTACCCAAACAATATCTGGATTTTTTGGATGCACTATAATTCTTACAATATGTCTAGCTTCTTTTAAGCCCATGTTTTTCCAAGTCTTTCCATCGTCTGTAGACTTCCACATACCGCCCAAACCTTCACTCACATTACCTCTCATGCTATTCTCCCCTTCACCTACATACACAATTGATTCATTCGTAGGTGCAATGGCAATAGAACCTATACTACCTCCAAAAAATCCGTCAGAAATATTTTTCCAATTACTACCTGCATCTGTGGTTTTCCAAACACCTCCGCCCGTAGCGCCCATATAAAATGTATTGACATCGGTATAAGAACCCACCGCTGAGGCAGCTCTTCCACCTCTGAAGGGACCTATGAGTCTAAAATTTTGAGCTTTGATAATTGCGTCCTCAGACAAACTATTAGTTGCAAGAGGCGCTACTGTTTTTTTCTTCTGCGCTTCTACTGAAGTAAAAACGAGTAAAGAAAATAAAGACATCGACATTAATAAAAACTTTTTCATACTATTTATTTTTTAAAATTCATTAGAGAAAAAATTGTACATCCTAGATTTCTATTAGGATGTACAATATTTAATATTTATTTTATAGATTCATAATCCTTGAACTTCTTAATAGGAGTGGCTTCTACTAATTTTCTAAAGCTTGCCCAATCCTTTGTAAAAAATTCATTTGCTTTGGCAATGACAGTTTGAATAGCTGTTTCAGCTTCTTGTAATTTTCTATCTTCTTGCTCACCTGGCATGGTATTTTTACCGCCAATTAACATAGAAGCGTCTCTTATTATTGAAATAGGAGTAATTACATCAACTGTTCCATAGCCTTGCTTTTCTTGTTTTTTACCAAAAATAAATTCACGTAAAGTTTTAGCACTTGCAGTGATTTTTTTATGTGCTTTATTCAAAGTATCAAGACCTTTGTCTTTTTTATCTTTCCATTCTGCTTTTAATTCAAGTAATAAAGCATCTACTTCATCTAATTGATCCATTACACTATTAAATTTATCCGCACTAGGTTGATGCTTTGCCATTAATTCATCTTGCTTTTTCACCACCAAGGTTCTATCCGCTAAGCGCTCATCCCCTTTCACTTCAATCCACATAGAATCTTTTTGTTTATTAGCAGTTACGACTACCTTATACTTTCCAGGTAAAACAGCTCTACCTCTATACTCTCTTTCTTCTTCTGGATCCGCAGGCGCTTCTTCCACCATTCTTCTACGGCCTCCTCCACCTACTTTAGACATACCCGCTGCACGTTTTCCTTTTTGCTCAAAGCCCCAGTATTGTCTATTGAAACCAGAATCCACTTTGAAGGTTAAATTTCTAATCACTGAATCCTGTGCGTCTTTAATTTGAACTTTTACTTTTTTCACGGTGTCCATTAAATACACAGTGAAAGGATATCCCGATGGACGATTTTCTGCATCATACATACCCCAAGTGCTCCACTCATAAGATGAGTTTTTATAAGAAGCATTGATCACTGCATTTGGCGCAGATACAAAAAAGTTGTTTGCTACACCTTTGTTCTTCGCTAACTTACGAAGTGGCTTAATATCGTCTAATACCCATAAAGCACGACCAAAAGTAGCAATGGCTAAATCGGCCTCTCTTTCTTGAATCGCAAAATCATAAGTAGAAACAGATGGGTAACCATTTTTCCATTGTTGGAAAGTTTCCGCATTGTCTAAACTTACATACATACCTTGCTCTGTACCTACAA
>JBILDC010000009.1:0-89074 GCA_044352855.1 Sediminibacterium sp.
ATGCCCGATTCACTTCGCCGTGCAGGTCATTTGGTGGCAAGTATTGGATTTGATGATGCAGAAAACGCCACAGCCGCAAAAACTTCATCCGCAAGAAAACCAAACTCCTCTAAAAAGAAAAATGAATTAGCTAAAACTAATAAAGGAAAAAAACTATTTCTCATAGGTCATTTAGATACTGTCTTCGAACCCGATATGCCAGCGAACCCTTTCACTATGTTAAACGATTCTACTGCAACAGGACAGGGCGTGACAGATATGAAGGGTGGAGATGTAGTAATGATTATTGCGCTTCAAGCCTTGCAAGCACAGGGTTTATTAAAAGACGCCAACATTATTGCTTATTTAACGGGAGATGAAGAACATGCAGGTTATCCGCGTGAAGTAAGTAGAGGCGATTTTATTGAAAGCGCTAAGCAAACTGAAATTGCACTTGGCTTTGAAGGAGCCAATGGATTAAATTCAGTGGCCACTGCAAGAAGAGGTGCTAGCGGATGGTTATTAAATGTAAAAGCAAAAACAGGACATAGCTCGGGCGTATTTACTCCTTATGCAGGTTATGGTGCCATTTATGAAGCAGCTAGAATTGTAAATGAATTTAGAGTACAGTTGAGTACAGAAAAATATTTAACCTTTAACCCTGGTGTATTTATTGGAGGCTCTGAAATGAACTACGATGAAACAAAAGCAACAGGTACAGCTATTGGTAAAACAAATATTATTTCCCCTGAAGTAACGGTTACAGGTGATTTGCGTTTTTTAACGGAAGAACAGAAAATAAATGCAAGAAAAAAAATGCAAGCCATTGTTGATAATAGTTTAGCAGGCACCAAGGCCACTATAGATTTTCAAGATGGTATACCTAGTATGGCGCCAACAGAGGGCAACAATAAAGTACTAGAAGTTATTAGTGGAGTCACCAAGGATATGGGTGTAGGTCCCACCATCGCAGGTGACCCAGGCTCTCGCGGTGCAGGAGATATTTCTTATATAGCAGCTTATGTAGATTGTATTGATGGCTTAGGCTCTTCAGGCCGAGGGGCACATGCACCAGGAGAAACCATTAACTTAAAAGAACTGCCTTATTTAATTAAAAGAGCAGCCCTTACTATTTATAGATTAAGTAAGTAAGTATATTAATTAATATAAATTATTTGCTAGAGAATAAACTAGTGAAAAATTCTTTTAGGTTCAGCCAGATAAAAGCTGGCACAATTACTATATAACGTCCAAAAAGACGACGCGGTTCTTTTATTAAACGGTATAGCCATTCTAATCCCAAATTGCGAATCCATAAAGGGGCATAGGGAAGATTGCCTGTAAAAAAATCAAAGACAGCACCTACGGTAATGATATAATCTACTTTACAATATTTAGAAAGTGTGAGTGCAAATTTTTCTTGCTTAGGAGTGCCAAGTCCAATCCAAACAACGTTAGCACCGGAGGCATTAATCATCTCGCCTAAGGTTTTAAATTCTATTTCATTCATGGGTATGAAAGGAGGTGAATAAGTACCTACCACATTTTTATTACCTAAGTCCTTTGCAACCGATTCTTTTAAAGCCATCGCTATTCCTTCTTTACCCCCACAAAAAAAATGTTGAATAGAATGCGTTGAAGTATTACGCATTGCTGTATCAAATAAACCAACACCAGGACAGCGTTGCATTTTATTAAAACCCTTTAACCTGCCTATCCAAGCGGTAGGTTGGCCATCGGGGAGGTTTAAATAAAACGCAGAAATTATTTTTTTGAATTCAGCATTCTGATTTGAGAATACCATACCATGCGCACTGGTGGCGCTAATCAATCTATTTTTTTGAAAAGATTCTTTTTCATTCACTGCCTCTATTAAAGATGCAGTGAAGTCCGTATTGCTACCCACAAACATATCAACGCCTATTATTTTAACCGTTGCATTTGCTTGAGGCATAATTAAAAATTAATTGTAATGAAAAACTATTTTTCTTTTTTTACTTGTTCATCAATCCAAGTAAAGGTTTTGCGCATACCATCAATTAATGGTTCAGACACTTCCCATCCCATTTTCTTTCTGTATAAATCGTTGTCCGATCTGCGACCGCGCACACCTAAGGGGCAATTAAATCCGTACTTATCAATAAATTCTTGCCCTGCAATATTGTGAATTTTAATTTTCTTGCCTGCAATATCAATAGCCATTTGCGCTAACTGGTTAATAGTTACCATTTCTTCAGAGCCAATATTAACAGGTCCAATAAAATCGCTATGCATAAAACGTTCCACAGCATCCAAGCATTCGTCAATGTATAAAAAACTTCTTGTTTGTAAACCATCGCCCCATACTTCAAAATTTCCACCATCGGCAGTTTCTGAAGCTTTGCGTAACATAGCAGCAGGTGCTTTTTCTTTGCCACCTTTCCATGTGCCTTGTGGTCCAAAAATATTATGAAAACGCGCTACACGCACATCTAACTTAAAATTACGATTGTAGGCCAGAAAAATTCTTTCACTAAATAATTTCTCCCATCCATATTCAGAATCGGGATTCGCAGGATAAGCCGAGCTTTCTATACAGTTAGGATTACCTGCATCTAATTGATTATGCTCTGGGTACATACAAGCAGAAGAAGAATAAAAAACTTTTTGTACTTTTTTCTTCACTGCTTCCTTGGCTACGTTTAAATTAATGAGCGCCGAGTTGGTCATTACATTGGCATCGTTCAAGCCAGTAAAAATATAGCCGGCTCCACCCATGTCGGCAGCTAGTTGGTATAATTCGTAGCAATCTTCAAAAATGACTTGTTCAACGGCAACTGGATCGGCCAAGTCGCATTGAATAAATTCATGGCAAATTTCATCTTGAGCCATGTATTCATGTTGCTTAATATCGGCTATTCTAACAAAAAAACCCTGTGCTTTCAATTTCTTAGCTAAATGCCCTCCAATAAAGCCTCCACCCCCTAAAACAATCACTTTTTTCATGATAAAAATCTATATTATATGATAGAGAGGTCAAATTTAAGTCAATAGGCTTAAAAATAGCTCATAAGACTCGGTTTTTTAGGGTATTTTAAGGGTATTTTGTCTGATTTTCAATAGTTTTGAGCGAATGAAAGCAGCGAAAACCTTAATAGTTATTACTTGGGATGGAGTATCTAAGCCTTTGGAATATGTATTGCAGGATGTAGAAAGAAATTTCGACTTATTAATCTTCGATCATAGCGCCAAGGCCTCCAAGGAGCTTGTGGCTCATTTGAACCCGGAATTCTATGTATCTACCAGAACCGAGAACAAGGGCCAGGTATTTTACGAGGTCTATAAATACTTATATCCCAACAATGAAGAGCGTTATGAATACATTGGTGTGATAGACGATGATATTTACACTTCATATTCCGACTTAAATAAATTAATATTTATAGGACAAATAAATCATTTAGATGTGTTTCAGCCAAGTATTACACAGGATAGTTATCACGATCATCAAAGGTATATACATAAGCCAGGCATACAAATACATGAGACCAATTGGGTAGAAATTATGTGCCCTTTTTATAAAGAAGAAATTTTTAAAGCCATACAACCCTATTGTAAATTAACCATTTCAGGCCAAGGTATTGATATTTATTTAATTCCTTGTTTACAGAAAATTTTAGGCTTAAATAAAACAGCTGTTGTTCATACTATTCAAATAAAACATTGCCGTCCTATACAATCGGGCAATAAAATATATTCAAATGGCAAGAATAATTTAGAAGAAATTGAATCTGTAAGACAGGCTAGTTTGCAATTAGTTGCTGAAACCAAGCTGGGTATATTTGACGAGGAATTTATCAAAACAACTTTAGAAATAAATCATTTCACCAGAAATAATATTCAAGTAAAGTGGAACCGATTCAAGACGCTTATTAAAAACTTACGCTTAGATTTAATCAAATCAAGTTATAGATAAAAATTAAAATTTAACAATGTCAATTCATAAATTACTAGAAGATAATCCAAGTTTTCATTCATGGGATAGTGGAGAAATTGCCAACTTTGGCGTTTCAGACAGGGTTGTAAAAACTATTTATAGTAAATTAAAAGCTGGCTATTCAACTATTGAAACTGGTTCAGGAAAAAGTACTTTTGCATTTTTATTAGCAGGTTGTAATCATATTGCTATTAGTCCTAATCCATTAGAAGAAGAAAGAATAAGAAACTATTGTAAAGAGAATAATATTGAATCTAATTTTAGATTTATTTGCGGCAGCTCTACAGAAGAACTACCTAATTTAGTAAACGGCATCAAGCATTTTGATTTGATTTTTATTGATGGTGCACACCGTTATCCTTTTGCTGAAATTGATTATCATTATACAGAAAAAAAATTAAGAGTGGGTGGTTATTTAGTTTTAGATGATGTACAATTACCCTCTGTTAGAAATTTATTTTTATTTCTAAAAAAAGAAAAAAACTGGAGACTAGAAACTGTTATTGATAACACTGCTTTTTTTGTAAAATTTGCTGAAGAGCTAGTCATCGATGATTGGCAAAATCAAGGTATTAACGCCAACTATAAAATAGTTTCAGGTATAAAATATAAAATTATAATTCTTATTAAGAAGATATTAAGAATGAAATAATTAGATTATTAAAACTTTATATTTAAAGAACAAATTGTACCTTTAGGGTACTATTTAAAAATTGGTAAAAATGACAAGTAGCGGGCCTCAAACCATAAAATATCCAGAACTAAAATCGGTCCTAAATCGCTTTCTGAACTATTTTATAAGTCAGTATAAGCTTGTTTTATATATTACCCTTATTTCAACTATTTTAGGTTTTTTGTATGGCAAGTTTCAGCCATCTTCTTTCAAAGCTACTACCACATTTATAGTGGAAGATAAATCGGGAAGGGGATCAGGTGGCTTGTCTGGTTTGGCTTCACAGTTCGGAATTGACGCTGGCGGGTTAACTGGCGGCGGAGGAGCGGGCTTATTTGATGGAGATAATGTACTAGAAATTATCAAATCAAGGGGTATCATAGAAAAGGTATTATTAACCAAAATGGATAATAATACAAACGGTCAAACCATTGCCGATTACTATATACAAATAAGCGATTTTAAATCGGCCTTTGAAAGCAAGAACATTAATACAAAGTCTTTAAATTTTATAGCCATTGCAGAAGGCACTAAACATTCTGTGGTACAGGATAGTATTTTATATATATTATATGCAGAGATTAGTAAAAACTTAACCGTAGAAAAAAGAAATAAGAAGAGTACTATTATAACTTTACAAGTAGCCTCACCAGATCAGGTTTTTTCAAAAACATTTGCAGAAGAATTAATAAAGCAAACCAGCGATTTATATATAGATATTAAAACAGGCAATTTATCTAAGAGCATCGGAAAAATTCAGAGAAAGGCCGATTCTTTACAAAATTCACTAGTAGGCATTTATCAAAATTCATTTCAAATTAATATGTCAAGAAATGATTTGAGTGAAAGAGATAAAACTTTCTCAAGTACTTTATATGCAGAAGTAGTTAAAAACTTAGAAACTTTAAAATTGTCATTAATTAATCAAACACCAGTTATACAAGTATTAGATACACCTAAATTACCTTTGTTTGATCAACGCCTACCCGGCAGGTATTTTTTAGTAATAGGTTTTGCTGTAGGTTTTGTGCTTTCTATTCTCTATGCGCTTTATAAGTATACAGCCAATTAATTTTTAAGTATGCACCGCCTATTTTTGTTAAGGGCTTACGGCGATTTTGTAATATTAATACAAGCCCTTATTCAAAGCTCCCAAAAAAATAAGTATACATTAATAGTCTCCCAACATTTAGCACCTTTATATAAAGAGCTTGCCTTAGTTATTGATTTAAGTAATATTCCCATTCAATTTGTAAATTTTGGTATAAATTCATCACAGTTAAGGCTATTTACCAATAAGCATTTATTAAGCCCAGGCACTTTTAAGGAATTAAAACAAATTAGAAAATTTGTTAAGCAAAATCCTAATACAACAGGCCAAGATTATATTGAACAAAGTACCAGAATTAGCGCTGTTAATTTTCTTACTGGTATAGCCTTCAAACCTATGATAGATAAGCATCAGGTTTATGCTAACTATGATATATTCTTTAAAAATACAGGCCCGAAGCACTATGAAATGAAGCAGTTAGATACTGTATTAATACTACCCGATGCCAGATTACAAAAAAGGGTATTGAATTTGGGTATAATAGAATCTATCAAAAAGTATTATACTCAGAAAGCTGTTAAAACTAGTGTAGCCAGGTTTAATAGTGCAATTGAAAAAGAGGATATAGTTTATACTAATTTTAAAGAATTAATTATATGTATACAGAAAGCCAATTTAATTTTTGCTGCCGATAGCCTACCCATACATTTAGCTCAGTTATTGAATAAGCCTCATTTTATCTTATTTCCTAATGGACATCCTAGAAATTTTATGACGCCCTATGCATTAGAGTATAATTCCTATGGAGAATTTAGTAATTTTAAATTACCTGTTTAAAAATTATGATAAATAGTATAAAAACATATATTCTTTATTCTAAACAAGAGCTAGACCGCTTAGAAAATATTAATTTATTAAAAGAGAATATTAAGGGTATTGTTGAGGTAGATGCTGTTTTCCCTAAATATGTTAATGTTCCCTTTTTAGATAAATTAATTCAGAAGTCAAAAGAAAGAACGGGCAAGGCATTAAACGCTAATGAGATTGGTTGTTTACTAGGCCATAGAAAAATATGGCAATCACTATTAAAAAGAGAAGCTGGAGAGAATGAACATTTTCTAATAATGGAATCGGATAGTATAATTAATGACTACCAATTTTTAGAGAATAATTTTAGTAAATATTCTAGTAATTACGACTTATTTTTTTGGGGGGCCTGGAATGGGAATGTTAGTATAAAAAGATCCACTATTCTTTATAAAGAAAATAATAAAATTATTGGAGAGCCAATTATAGGCTCTGTGTATTGTACCTATGGGTATTCAATTAATAAAAAAGGGGCCAGCTATTTATTAAAGCAAACTAAAAAAATTGCTTGGCCAGTAGATTTTTTTCGATTTTTAGTAGATACCAATTATATTAAAGTGGGTGCCATTTCTAAAGAACTCATAAGCACACCTATTTATCTTAAAAGTTATATTAGAAATAATTCTTTAGCCAATTCCTACAAACGCCAACTCATCACCAAAATTCTAAAAATTAAGCAGTTTATAATATCTTATTTTTCTTAGAAATTTGTATATTTAACTCATGTCTGTTAAGAATAGTGTTTTTTATAATGTACTACTAGCCATTTCACAGGTTTTTTTCCCTTTGATTACTTTTCCTTATTTAGCCAGAACATTAGGCCCAGAACATATTGGCGCACTTAACTTTGCAGAAAGTATTGCTAAGTATTTTGTAATGCTAGCCGCCTTGGGTATTCCCATTTATGGCATTAGAGAAATTGCTAAAGTGCAAAACGAAATCAAAGAACGCACTAAAATATTTACAGAAATTTTTACTATTAATTTAATTTGTACACTAAGTCTTTCTTTACTCTTTTTTTTAGCCGTTCTTTTTATTCCACAGCTTAATAACGATAAAATACTTTTTTATTGGGCTATTGGTTATTTTATATTTCAAGTATTTTATTTAGAATGGTTTTTCAATGGTATGAACGAATTTAAGTTTATTGCTATAAGACAGTTTGTTATTAGGTTCTTTTTTATCTTTTTTGTATTTGTACTCATTAAAAATGAAATGGATTATGTGAACTATATGAGAATGCAATTTGGCTTAAGCCTACTTGTAGCTATTATTAATTTCAAAAACTTAAGTAAATATATTGCCATTAATAAAGCCTCTTTTTCAAACTTGGACCTTCGAAAACATATCAAACCTTTATTATATATTTTTCTTACTATATTTTCTATTAGTATTTATTTTTCATTAGACACTATTTTACTTGGTTTTCTAGCCAATAATGAAAGTGTAGGCTATTATTCTACCGCACTTAAATTAAATAAATTAATTATTGCTGTATTTAGTGCTGTAACAGTAGCCATATTCCCCAGCTTAATTAATTTATACCATAGTCAAGAAATTGATAAGTTTAGAGAGCTTATACGTCAAGTATTCTTTGTACTAGTAAGCTTATCCATACCTACCATTGTTATATTTATATCCTGCGCCAAAGAAATAGTGCATGTATTATTTAGCGAAAATTTTGATAGGTCTATACTGCCACTTCAAATTACAGCCCCGCTCATCTTAATTGTTAGCATGTCTTCTATATTTGGGTTTCAGGTTTTAAGTGCCCTAGCCAAAGACAAGCAAATACTGTATTCGGCCATCATCGGAATGTCTGTAAGTATTCTATTTTCTTTGTTATTAGTACCTAGCTTAATGGAAGTAGGGGAAGCTGTTACCATTTTAATAACTGAATTATCGGTATCGCTTTCTTTTATCTATTTTACTAAAAAGTATTTTAAAGTGGGCGGGCTTACCAAAATGTTTTTTAAACAATTACTAGGGGCCCTACCTTATATATTTTTTGTAATTGTTTTTAAATCTATCATGAACGATAGTGTAATAGTCTTAACCTCTATTTCTATTATATCCTTTATCTGGTTCTGTATTTACCATTTATTAATACTAAAGGAAAGCTACTTTAAAATTTATTTAAATAGTTTTATTCAAAAGCTACAAGCCTAGTCCCTTTTTTATTTTTCTCAGCAGCGATAGTAGGGGCCATTTTTGAAAGCCCAAATTAATATAGTAAGAATGTTTATTTTCTAAAACGCTTATATAAGTATTATTGTCAAAATCTTTATTGCCTAACTTTTTTATTTCCCTTTGAATAAATAAATTTATTTCAATTTTATTTAAAATAAATCTAAGGTCTACAAATGTTGTGGTATTATTTTCTTCTAAAAATAGACTAGTATTTAAATTAATATATTTTTGAACGTTCTGTATTTTCCCACCAATTGATTGTCCTGAATGAATGCGATATCGAATTAATTTTTCATCTAAAATACCCAAACTATTTTTTTCAGCTAAATGTATTGCTAACCACCTATCATGAATTAGGTATTTTATTTGCGGAAAGGTCTTTTTTAAAATAGGCAAATTATTTCTAAAGGCCATAGCAGCTCCAGTGACAGCATTTTCAACTGTATTTATATATAATTTTAAGTCGTTGGCGGTATTAATAATAGTATGGGGAAAGCTCATTGAATCCCATAAATTATAATTAGTATTTATTTCGCCCTGGCCGTCCATTAAATAGCCATTGGTAAATACCCCATTCATTGTGGGGTTGGCCTCAAACCATTTTACGATGGTAGCTACTTTATTTATTTCCCAATAATCATCTTGATCTGCTAATAGAATAATATCTCCAGTACATATTTTTATGGCCTTTTCAATGCTTTTATATGAACCCAAATTTACAGGGTTGTAGCTAATAGAAAATAAAGCTGGGTTTTGGTTAGAATAGGTAGCAAGTATTTCTTTTGTACTATCTGTAGAAGCATCTTCAACTACTATAATTTCATCTACTTTATGTGATTGAGTCAATATAGAATTCAACTGTGTTTGCATATAATTAGCCCCATTATAGACAATCAATGCAACAGAAACTTTCATGAATTTTTAGTTAATATATGATAGAACCAAAGATATAAAATATAATACCATATTATAATTAATTAAACTATTATTTTGCCTATTAATATTTACCTTTGAACAGTGAGAAAAGTACTAAAAACAATTGCTTATTTTTTACCTATTTATTTGGTATTAGCGGGCAGTTTATGCTGTATAGAAGGCTCTGCTCAAAATATAACTACTGATACTATTAAACCCGTTTCTAATTTTAGAAAATGGTATCAAAATTTATTACCTAAAACCAGTCTTAGCCCCAAGAATAAATTACGTATGCCCATACCAGTAGGCTATACCAATTTCGATGATAATATTCGTGATTTACAATTAATGGGTAAATTAGAAGCCCAGCAATCTTTAACAATTCGCCCCTTTATTCTTACCCCTAAATTTGGCTATGATAGTTTACTTGCCATGATTGACCCTGAACTTGAAAACAATGGCCATTTGGTAGAAAAAAAGTATTTAGATATTCAATTACTACCTATTAATTTTTTACAGAAATATAATTCACATCACCCTTATGGCTGGAACGACGGGCCTTTAAGTTTTTCAAAAGGCTATCAGTTTGTTGGAAGTGGAGGTTTTTATATGCGCATAGCTAATATTCATTTAACCTTAATGCCAGAATTTTTTAAAACTGCATCGAGCCCTTATGAAAATAATTATTATTGGGGGCAGCGTACTTCTGCACTTAGTAAATTAACAATGGGGCAATCAAGTTTAAGAATGGACCTAGGCCCTTTAAGTATTGGTGTTAGTAATCAAAATTTATGGTTAGGGCCAGGCATATACAGTTCTTTATTAATGTCTAATAATGCCCCGGGGTTTAATCATTTTAGTGTTCAAACTAATAGACCCTTAAAAACACCAATAGGTAGTTTTCAACTAAATGTTATTGGAGGTACTTTAACTTCCAATAAAAACCAAGGTTTTGAAAATGCAAATTTGAAATTTTATAGTATTACTAACAGTACTACGAGCTATTTCCCAAATTATTTAAGTCTTCTATCTATTTCTTATAGCCCTGTATTTTTTAAAAATTTTTATCTTATAGCCAATAGGGCTTTTACACTTCCTACCCAGGAAAATCCTAGTAGTAAATTAAGCGATTATTATTTAATAGCCTTAAAGCCCTTATTTAGAAATGAATATCAGGATAATGCATTACCTATAGACCAAGTTTTAAGTGGTTCCGTTAAATATGTATTTCCTAAGCAGCATGCCGAGGTTTATTTTGAATATGGTTGGAATGATGGTAAATCTAATTCAAGAGATTTAATCTTAGATATGTCACATTCTGCAGCTTCCATTTATGGGTTGAAAAAAATTCAATATTTAAATGATAATACCTATTTAAATTTTGAAGCAGAAGCCACACAAATGTCACAAAGGCCTAGTTATTTACAAAGAAATGCGGGCAACTGGTATGTGCATCAAAATGGAGGTTATATTAATGAAAATCAAATTTTGGGAGCTGGTTCTGGCTGGGGCAACGATGTTCAAACTTTTGCGCTTAGCTTAAATAAGGGTTATAGCAAATACGGAATTAAATTTCAACATACTTCTCATAATCCAATAGGGGTAACTAATATGTTAGCCTATGATGGTGGTTTGCCCTATTGGGATGATTATGCTTATGGTATTCAATTAAAACAGAAATACAAGCATTTTTTATTTAATTTAAATATGGAATGGGTAAATTCAAAAAATTATTTATGGCAGAATAATAATAAAGTTTCTAATGTGTACCTATTTTTAAATACTATTTATTTATGGTAGTTAAAACAATAGTAATTTTTTTTATTTCAATGTTTTGCTTTATAAATATAAGCAATGCACAAAATATTTTTTTTGACGATATTCATTTAATGGATTATCAAAGAAATAAACAATTATTAAATGATAGTAATGGCGTTATCACGAACTCTTTTTTAATAAGGTCTACCAGTTCTTATCAATTCATTCAGGCTAAGTTAAAAGGAACCACAAAAGATATTGTACAGTTCATTAATTTTAATTATGATCAACAAAATAATTCATTATTACCTAATAGTTTTAATGATGGTAATATGTATCCTGCCAGGGGATGGCAGGAAAGGTATAGCTATGGTGTAAATTTAAAACTATTAATTTTTGATATTAATTACCAGCCAGAAAAATTAAGACTTCAAAATAAAATTCAAGAATATTATCCGGGGGAGCAAGGCTTGTTTTGGTATTATTATTTTGGTATGGTTGCTAATAATATAGATAATTTTAGACAATTTGGTTATGAGCCAATTGAAGAAACTACGCTAGGGCAATCGCGGGTGGGCATAAAAACAAAATATATTGCTGCAGGGCTATCTAATGAAAATATTTGGTGGGGGCCAGGCAAAAGAAATAGCTTGGTTTTTACCAATAATGCAGCCGGGTTTAAGCATTATTATTTAAAAACAGTAGAACCTATTAAAACTTATATTGGTAGCTTTGAATTAGCAGGCGTAATTGGAAAACTAGATACCACAAAGTACACCGATTTAGACCAAGGCTTTCTAGACCCTTGCCCGCAATGTAAGTTTTTTAAAAATAACGATGAGCGTGAAATAGATGGCATTACTATAAACTACCAACCTAAATGGGTACCCAATTTTTATATTGGCTATGCCTATTCAAGGCAGTTTTATAGAAATGCCACTAATGCATTTGGGGAAACTGTTAATTTTTTTAGCAAGAACCTTCCTAAACAAGAAATAGGCTCACTTATTTTTAGGTTTGCCTTGCCTGATGACCATGCAGAATTTTATGGAGAAATGGGTATGCCCAATGAAGCACCCTGGCCTTGGAAATTTTTCAAACCAAGAATGAGGCCTGGTTTTGTATTTGGAGCCACTAAATTAGTACCTTTAAAATTATTTAATTCTTATTTTAATTTGAATGTAGAATTTACACAATTACAATTAATGAATCCTAGAGATGTTTTATTTGAGGGATATCCATTTGAGGGAGGCAAGCCTAATAGCTGGTATTTAAATACCATAGTGAATCAAGGCTGGGCCAATAATGGCCAACTAATGGGGGCCTCCATTGGGCCTGGTTCAAATAGCCAAAGTATTAGTTTAAGTTGGAATAAGGGCTATAATAAAATTGGCGTTTTTGTAGAGCGTACAGTGTATAATAACGATTTTTACTTCTCCGTTTATTCTAATCCATATGCACAGTATGGTTATTATAATCGTTATTGGGTAGATTTAACCCAACGCTTAGAATTACAGCTTATGCCTCTTAAAAATATATTGCTATCGGCTAGCTTTACCAATACAAATGCTTTAAATTATAGGTGGATTAGAATTGATGACGCTGCTTCTTATGATGAACCAGCAGTTCAATCAGACAAGTTTAATCAACAATTTCAATTGTCAATAAAATATTTATTACATGCAGTTATTAAATAGGGCCTATATAAGAATATATTTAATGGTGCTGCTGCTTTATGTTTTTTTTAATAAAGGAGTAGCCTATTCCTATATGGCTGAAATGACAATGGTTGCTGGCATTTTTATTTTATTTATAAATAGAAAACATTTTGAAATAGCCCTAGATGCCAAACAAATTATAGTGGGCTTATTTATTTTTGTTTGTTTTATATTTATTTTAGCAGGCGTATTTCAATATTCTTTATTCAATGTTTTAAGAGACTCCTTGGCCCTTCAATATGCTTGGTTTGCTATCATCATTTATTTTTTTAAAAGCGAATCGAATTTTATTTGGGAAAAAATTATTCAAATTTACAAATGGGTGCCCTTAGTTCTATTATTAAATACATTTTTATTTTATTTTGTATTTTTAAACCTGCCGCCCATTAATATTTTTGGCAATGAAAATATTATTATATATAAAAATGGGGATAAAGCCGTGCATTTATTAATTAGTACCATTTTAATGTTTTTATATTCACATACCTATTCCAAAAAATGGTTAATTATAAATACGATACTTATTACCATTAACCTTATTATTTTATTTGCCCTTTCCAGGTCGGGAACCGTTTCTTATATATTGGCTTTGTTTTGTTTTTTTATTTTTTCAAAGGAAAAAATATTGAATAATACCTTAAGCAAATTGCTAAAATTTGTTCCTATTATAATGGTGGCAGGAATAGGTATATTTATTGCATTAGATATTCAAGGCGACTCTCAGGGTAGAACCATTAGCTTCACACAAATTACCGATAATTTTAGTTCTTTAGTAAGTAGCGATATTGATGGAAGTTTAACCGATAATAAAGTTTGGCGTTTGGTTTGGTGGGCTAAGCTAGTGAATGAAAGCTTTACGCTTCAACATTTTTTTTTGGGGAAGGGACTAGGCATGAGTTTGGCTGGATATGATTTATACAATCCGGATGAAGCTTTACGATCTCCTCATAATTTTCATTTAACTATTTTAGCTAGGTTTGGTTATATCATTTTTATTGCCTGGGTATATTGGTTAATTTTAATATTCAAACCCTTATTTACAAAAAAATTAACTGGCAAAACCCTGGCCCTAACTGCTATACTACTAGCCTTTGTTATAAACGGAAGTTTTGATGTATATTTTGAAGGTCCCATGGGCGCCTTTCCTTTTTGGACATTTGTTGGAATGTTGTTTATTGAAACTACCTATGGTAGCCCAACCGAAACACCTAATTGAAAACTATTGTCCTTAACCAAGTTCCCATTTGTTAGTTTAGTTTGCATATAGGTATAGGAACTACTTAAGTATATATTATTTATCCATTCATACCTGGCTTGTAAAAAAAGGTCTGACCTAGTTTTTATATAATCAAATAAGAATGGGGGTTGTGGTTGAACTTCATACTGCTGAGAAATAGTTCCAGCTCCTCCTTTACGAATTTTTTGAAAACGCCCTAGTAATTTTAATTTTGCCATGGGTGTGTATTTGGCAAATAGAATGGCCCTATCAAAATTATTACCCATCCAATCTCCTAAGCTATAATTATAACTTGAATAAGTTTGTGCAGGAATTAAATTGGAATACACAAAAGGGTTCACTCTAGTATATTCTGCACCTAGACTTAAATATAGTATAAATATATCGGTAATAGAGCCTCCTATATTATATCCTAATTGATTACGACTTTCTGTTTTATTAAACATTGAACTTACTCTTATTTCATCAATAAATAAAGTAGAGTATAAATGCGTATTTTTTAATTGATTTTTCGAGCTTAAGGATAAAAAATATTGCCCATTAGAGCCCGCTTCAATTAAATAGTTACTTCTATTATTATCGTAGAATTTAAATAAGTTAATAGGGATTAAAAAACCGGGATCCATTTTATCACTATATACAATAGATTCACCCAGGGCAATATCTAAACCCTTCATAGGATTAATTATAATAGAATGGGTAGCCAAAAATTTAGATACAAAAACAATACGTGCATCATTGCCTAACCTAACTGAATTGGTTAAATAAGAAAGGCTAGCGTCAGGTATATTTGAGTTTAACCAGGCATGGGTATAATTAAAACTTAGCCAAGAAAGTGGTTTATAATCTAATCTAAGATAAGGGTAGGAAGGGGCTTTATTAGAAAGCACTATATTAGAATTTTCTCCATAACCCCAAATTAAATTGTCTTTACCAAGGCTAATATTTCCTTTTTTAAAGCTATAATTTATATTGGCTCTTATATTAGTATAATTAATTTTATTATACTTTGTACCTACTATAATATAACCAGGGCTTGACGACTCTTCTCTAAAATTATTATTCACAGTACCTGTTTCTGTATAGTCACGATAATAAACTTGGTAACCCAGGTTTTTATTTTTTCCTGCAGTACCCCATAATTCAAAACCATTACTTAACTGCTGAATATTTTTATTGGTGCCAGTAAAATTATTTATTCCAAGTAGGGGGTCAATATATAATTCAAAATCATTAGATACAATAGCACCTGCCCTCCATCTTTTATTTTGGTCTTTTTTAAATAATGAAATTTGTTCTTTTAAAGGCCTAGTGTATTCTTGTAAATAAAATTGCAGCTCTTGTTTTTCAATTTTGTTTAATAGTGTATCTGATTGTTTTAAAACAGTTAGCGCATTTAATACGTGGACCCTATTAATAGGTTTAATTAAATCATTGTATTCAATAAAACCTTTTTGGGCCATTCTGTATAAAAACGGATGCACTTCGGTATTTGTATTTTCCCATACATTTTGCGAAATGGCTTGTAATGTAAAAGCCAAAATAAAAAGAAAGGTGAAAAATAATTTTTTCAATAAATTTTATTTAATGCATTAATAAGCATTCTGGTCTCCTCTGAAAATATTAATTACTGTTTGAATAATAATTTGCAAATCCAACCAAAAATTCCAGCGTTGAATATAGTATAAATCGAAGTTTACTCTTTTTTGCATATCCTCTGTGGTTCTGGTTTCTCCTCTACATCCATTTACCTGGGCTAGTCCTGTAATACCTGGTATAACCATATGTCTTAACATGTAGTTGTCCACCAGTTCCATCGATTCTATATTTAATTGAGTAGGATGCGGCCTAGGCCCCACTACAGACATATTTCCCATTAGCACATTCCAAAACTGTGGTAGTTCATCCATATTGGTTTTGCGTAAAATTTTGCCTATAAGAGTAATACGCGGGTCGTTTTTTTGTGCTTGCTGAAAATTGCCGAGTTCGTCTATATCGCTACTTTCTTTATACATGGACCTAAACTTGTAACAAGTAATTCTTTTATTATTCAAACCCCACCTTTCTTGTTTAAAAAATATAGGTCCTTTAGAAGATAATTTTATAATAATAGCTAGTAAAGGGAAAATAAAACTACCTAAAAAAATAAAAAATAATATAGAGAAAATAATATCAAAACTTCTTTTTAAAACTCTATTTTCTCTTTTATCTAAAGGCAGGTCGCCTACATTCACTACTGGTAGCAGGCCAATATTATTTATATAAACGGATGAAGAGGTGAATTCGCTTAGGTTGGGTAGAATGCGCACTTTTATACTTAAGCCATCACAAATAGCTATACAGTTTTGAATTTTTTCATTTTCACTAGTGGGAAGGGCAATAAATACTTCATCAATTTCAGTTGTTCTTAAAATAGTATGTAGGTCATTTAAGTTTCCTAAATAGGCGCAATCTTTTTTTAATTTATCTTGTTCATCAATATAGCCAATGCATTTATAGCCATAGTAATAGTATTTTTTTACGGCATCAATAAATTCTTCGGCGGCCTTAGTAGAACCCACTAATAAAACATGGTCATAAAATATACCCTTGTTTAAATAAGCATGAATTTTTTTTCGAATGGCGTATTTGGATAAAATAGCCAGAAAGGTTAAAATATTGGCAAAAATTAATACAAATTTGGAGGGAAATTTATGGTTCAGGTTTAAAAAAAACAAAACCGAGCTTAAGCTAACCACGAATAAAATGGAATGGTAAATCATTTGCACCATTTCCTCGGCAAATTTATTGGACCTTTTTTCAAAGTAAATCTTAGAAAAAATGGACATGGTAAACCATAAAACTATGGACAAAAAGAAAAAAGAATAGCTAAAATATTGTAAATCAATTGAATATCTGAAATTTTTGGCAATCAGATAGGCTATTAATATAACAATAATATCTAATGTGTAGCTAATATTTCTTAGAAACTGTTGCTGTTTCTTCATTCCATTCAATTTTCTGTATAAATATAGGCCAAAGATAGCTTAATACCATTGGCTAAAAAAGGGTTTTTATAAAGGTGTTTTTTAAGTAAGTTTATAGTAGAAAATTAAGTATCTTTGTGTTCCCCCAATTTACTATTAATTTAAACTATAAAACATTGTTTAATAGAACTTTACACATATAAATGTGACTAAGGAAGCGCAAGCTTTATACAAAATAAATATTTATACTAAAAACGCCCAATATGAGATTTATTAAGACCCTTCTTACGCTTGTCATTTTAATGACTTTAAGTTTATCAACTTATGCTCAAGACCCATTAGCGGGTCGCGATCTTACCGATGTTAAAGTAGACGCTTTATCTGATAATCAGATAACAGCAATTCAACAAAAACTAAAGCAGTCTGGTATGACCATTGACCAGGTAGAGCCTCAGGCAATTGCTAAGGGAATGTCACCTGCTGAATTTGCTAAATTAAAGGCTAGGGTAAATATGACTACAAGTATTGTCATGGCTCCTTCTGTAAAAAAAGGAAACACAAATGCATCAACTGGAAATAATAATGCAGCTAAGGATAAAGACAGTAGTTTATTAAATATGAATACTAGTATTAATACTTTGGTATATGGTTCTGAATTATTTACTATGGGAATTTCCAATGCAAATACTGTTAATAAAGTAATTGCCACTCCCTTAAACTATGAAATTGGGCCTAATGATGTAATTAAATTAGTAGTTTATGGCGTTCAAGAATACTCAAGCGATTTAATTGTAAGTAAGGAAGGAAAAATTCAGGTAGACAATGTGGGTCAAATAAAAGTGGCAGGCTTAAGTATTGAAGCTGCTAAAACAAGAATTAAACAACAAATGGCAGCCACTGCTTATTCTAGTTTAAATAGAGGAGAATCTAAATTAGATATTAGCTTAGGAGATATTAGAACTATTCATATTTCAATTATTGGCGCGTATAAAAGCGGTACTTATAATGTTTCTTCTTTATCGAATGTAATTTCTGCCTTATCTGAAGCAGGAGGCCCTAATGCTATTGGTTCTTATAGAGAGATAGAAGTAATAAGAAACAATAAAATTTTTACTAAGGTTGACTTATACCGCTTTTTACAATACGGCGATCAATTACAAAATGTTGGCCTAAAGGACAATGATATTATTCGTGTACCTGCTTATAAAAATAGAATTGAGTTAACAGGTGAAGTTAAAAGGCCTGGTATTTTTGAAGTAATTGGGAATGAAAGTTTTAGCCAAATTTTAGAATACGCTGGTGGCTTTGGTGACAATGCCTATACTGCTATGGTTAAAATTATTCAGAAAAATGATATAGAAAAATCGGTTAAGGATTTAATAAAATTAGACTATTCAAAATACTCACCTAAAGCAGGAGATGTAGTGAGTATTTCTAAAATTATTAACAGATACCAAAATAGAATAACATTAAGTGGTGCAGTTTATAGACCAGATGTTTATGAATTACAACCAGGTATGCGCATTGCCGATTTAATTAATAAAGCAGATGGACTAAAAGAAGATGCATTTACTGGTAGAGCACAATTAATTAGAACAAAGCATAATTTATTAAAAGAAATGATAAGCATTAACTTATCAAAGGCACTTGAAAAAAATACAACTGAAAATATATTATTACAAAGAGAAGATGAATTATACGTTAATTCTATTGTAGAAATTAGAGATTCTTTAAAAGTAGAATTATACGGAGAAGTTAAAACAGTAGGTTCTTATAATTATATAGACAGCATGACTGTTAAAGATTTAATTTTAATGTCTGGTGGCTTCACCTATGCAGCTAGTAAAAATATTGAAGTAGCTAGACTAGTTCAGTATGGAGATAGAGTGGAAAATAATCAAGTAACTAAAATATTTAAAACAGAAATTAATGGTGATTTAAGCTTTAATGCTGGCCAAGAAAATATTGTTTTACAGCCTTTAGATGTTGTTACTATTACCAAAAAAGTGGGTTATACCTTACCTGAAGTAATTACTATTAGTGGCCAAGTGCAAAGCGCTGGTAAGTATACTTTAAGTTCGAGGGTAGACAGAGTAAGTGATATTGTATATAGAGCAGGGGGTTTAATTGGCGAGGCTTATGGGGAAGGATCGTATATTAAAAGAAAAAGATTTGATGTAGATTCTTTAAAGTCGGACGAAACTAAAACTTCTATTGAACTTGCCTATACAAGAAAATTCAAGGCCCAACAAGAAGCGAGTAGAAATTCAATATTAAATACACCAACAGCTAGTTCTGTATTGGGCACTACCGATATTGATTTGAATCCTATAGCTAAGGGTAATAAATTAAAAGACACTTTAAATGCTTTATTTAAAGATTTAGAAGAAGATTATTACCAAATAGCTATTGATATTAATTATATCATGCAACATCCTGGTTCTGAATTAGACTTAGTATTAAGAGCTAAGGATGAAATTGTTATTCCTAAAATGGACAATAGAGTTAAAATAAGTGGGGGTGTATTAAGACCTACTAATATTGTATATAGGGAAGGCTTAACTGTTGGTGAATGTATTAGTGCCGCTGGTGGAATTTCTGAATATGCTAAAAGAGGCAGGGCCTATGTTATTTATGCCAATGGAAAATCAAATAGAACAAAAATGCTTGGTATTTTTAGATTGAACCCAGCTATTCGACCAGGAGCCGAAGTAGTTATTCCTGAAACCGATGCTAAGAAGGATAAGACAATAACTACAGTTATACAATTTACAACAGTCATTGCACAAATAGTAGCCGCACTAGCCACTGTAAGTTTGTTACAAAAATAGCCACAACTTTAAATAAATTTAATTTTACAAAATGGCTTTAGAAAATAATCAAATAGGAAATGTGAATACTGACAACGATGAAATTTCATTGAAAGAATTAATTATTAAAGTAAAAGAATGGGGTAGTTTTTTAAAAACTAAATGGAAAACAATTTTTCTTGCTGGAATTATTGGAGGAATTATAGGCTTAACAATTGCCTTATTTGAAAAACCTACATATAATGCAGTACTAAGTTTTGCCATGGAGGAAGATAAAGGAAGTGGTGGTGGAGGACTTAGCGGTGCTTTGGGTTTAGCAAGTAGTATTGGAATAGATTTAGGAGGTGGAGGGGGAGTAGGCGGAGCTTTTGCAGCTAGTAATTTAGCTGAATTAATGAAAAGCCGCTTAATGGTTCAAAAAGTACTTTTAGAACCATTAGAGGTAAATGGTAAAATAATTTCAACAATAGAGTACTATATTCAATTTAATGGGTTAAGAAAAAAATGGGGTAATAAGCAAGCTCTAAGAAATATTCAATTTTTACCAGGCGCTGATCCTTCTAAATTTAGTATTCTTCAGGATTCAATTATTAGAGAAATTCATAAAAATTTAACTGAAAAAGGAAAATTAAGTATTACGCAAAAGGATAAAAAAGTAACCATTTTATTCGTCGCAGTAAATAGTGAAAATGAGATTTTTTCTAAAATATTTTGCGAAAATTTAGCAAAGGAAACATCCAAATTTTATATAGAAACCAAGAGTAAAAAAGCAAGAATTAATGTTGATGTTTTGCAAAACCAGGTAGATAGCGTTAAAAATGCTTTAAATGGAGCAATTAGCGGTGTAGCTTCTGAAACCGATAATGTTTATAATATGAACCCCGCACTTAATATTAAGGGGGCTCCCAGTAAGAGAATGCAAATTGATGTTACAGCTAATACTGCTATTTTAACAAACTTAGTTGTTCAATTGGAACTAGCTAAAATCAATTTAAGAAAGGAAACCCCATTGATTCAGCTTATAGATAGGCCTATTTTACCTTTGGAAAAAGACAAAATAGGAAAGTTGAAATCGGTTTTTTTAGGAGGATTTTTAGCTGGGGTTTTATATATTTTATTTTTAATTTTTAGAGATGTGTATAAAAAAATGCTTTTCTAGTTAATTAAAATTAACCAAGATTATATATGTATTGGTTAAAATATTGTTGATTTAATAAATTAAAAAATTTTGAAAAAAGCAATAGTTACAGGAATTACGGGTCAAGATGGAGCTTACTTAGCTGAGTTCTTATTGAACAAAGGGTATGAGGTTCACGGAATTAAAAGAAGAACATCTTTATTTAATACACAAAGAATCGATCATATATATGAAGACCCGCATATTCCAGATAGACACCTTCATTTGCATTATGGAGACTTAACGGATAGCACTAACCTTATACGTATTATTCAAGAGGTACAGCCTGACGAAATTTACAACCTGGCAGCAATGAGTCATGTGCATGTAAGTTTTGAGGAGCCTGAGTATACTGCTAACGCTGATGGCATTGGCACCCTTCGAATTTTAGAAGCAGTTCGTTTATTAGGATTAACTAAGAAAACAAAAATATATCAAGCTTCTACATCAGAATTGTATGGTTTAGTACAAGCTGTACCTCAATCAGAAACTACTCCATTCTATCCACGTTCTCCTTATGCAGTTGCAAAACTCTATGCATACTGGATTACAGTAAACTATAGAGAAGCGTATAATATGTATGCTTGTAATGGCATTTTGTTTAATCACGAATCACCGCAAAGAGGCGAAACGTTTGTTACCAGAAAAATTACAAGAGCAACTGCAAAAATTGCATTAGGTATGGACAAGTGTTTATACTTAGGTAATTTGGATGCTAAAAGAGACTGGGGTCATGCAAAGGATTATATAGAAGGAATGTATTTGATATTGCAACAAGAAAAACCAGAAGACTTTGTTTTAGCAACTGGAATTACTACCACTATTCGTGATTTTGTGAAAATGAGTTTTGCAGAGTTAGGAATTGAATTAGGATTTAGAGGTAAGGATGAATCGGAAGAGGGATATGTTGTAAAAAATAATGGAGAGTACAAGCTAGAAGAAGGGACAGTGGTTGTAAAAGTTGATCCTAAATATTATAGACCAACAGAAGTTGATTTATTAATTGGAGATCCGACTAAAGCAATGACTAAATTAGGTTGGAAACCTAAATACGATTTATCCGCATTAGTTAAAGAAATGGTAGCGAGTGATGTATCCTTATTTAAAAAGGAATTATATATTAAACAAAGCGGATTATAATCATGGAGCAAACTGCTAAAATATACATAGCTGGACATACAGGAATGGTAGGATCTGGATTAGAGCGTAAACTAAGAAAAGAAGGATATAACAATATTGTTACAAGAACTTCTAATGAATTAGATTTAAGAAACCAGCAGGCAGTAAATGAATTCTTCGAAAAAGAGAAACCCTCATATGTAATACTTGCAGCAGCAAAAGTAGGAGGTATACATGCCAACAATACTTATAGAGCAGAATTTATTTACGACAACTTAATGATTCAGGCGAATATTATTCATGCGGCTTATTTGAATAAGGTTACCAAATTATTGTTTTTAGGTTCTTCATGTATATATCCTAAAATGGCACCACAGCCATTAAAAGAAGAATACTTACTAAGTGGATACTTAGAGCCAACTAATCAGCCCTATGCCATTGCAAAAATTGCAGGTATTGAAATGTGCGATAGTTATAGAGCACAATATGGTTGTAATTTTATTTCAGCAATGCCTACCAATTTGTATGGCACAAATGATAATTACCATCCTGAAAATTCACATGTAGTTCCAGCATTAATCAGAAGAATTATGTTAGCAAAAAGAAATAATGAACCAACTGTTACAATTTGGGGAACTGGAATGCCGAGAAGAGAGTTTTTACATGTTGACGATTTAGCAGACGCTTGTTATTTCCTGTTACAAAATTACAATGAACAAGGCTTGGTTAATATTGGTTGTGGAATAGATGTTTCTATAAAAGAATTGTCAAAATTAATAGTTTCACAAGTTGGATATACTGGTCAAATTGTATTTGACACTACAAAACCTGATGGAGCCTCAAGAAAATTAATAGATACTGGAAAAATCAATAATTTAGGTTGGAAGGCGAAAGTAAACTTACGAGATGGAATTAGTAAAACATTAAAAGAAGTCATACATCATTTTTAAAAGTTGAAAATATCAATAATAGATTTGGACTATGTGTGCTTAGTAACAGGAACTTGTTTTGCTGATTTGGGCAATAAAGTTAATTGTGTGGATATTGTTAAAGCATTATCTCATATTGAATTATTGAAATCACGTAAAGAATTTTAATTTAAATACATTTATTTATGAGAATAGTTTTAAAAAAAGTTTACAATTGGTTATATGAGTTGCTTTTCTCGAGCAAGTTCAAGAGTACAGCGAATAAAAATGAGAATTATTGTTCCGAATTGATTAATGAAGTCAAAACTTTAAAATCAATTGACACTAAAAATTTAAAAGGTGCAGAACTTGAATGGTCAATGAATGTAAATGAGATCATTAAATCCATTTTAACCAAAAATCCTCAGGAATTTTTATCATGGGATGTTATTAAATATACAATGTTTGTTGTCAGAGATAAATTTGTTAGCCCCGAATTAAAAGCTATAATTAAAAGTGATAACTATAATTCATTTTGGAAAGCAATTTTAAAAGAATCAAATATTGGAAATCCATTAAGATACTGGAAGTATCCTAAATCTAGTGGAAACCTAATTCATCATGCTTATCATTTATTGCGTTTTAATCAAACGACAAATATCAAAGCAGATGAACTTGATTTTATATTTGAATTTGGAGGAGGATATGGGTCATTATGTAGAGTTTTTCACAAGGCAGGGTTTAAAAATAGGTATGTCATTTTTGATTTGCCTGTATTTTCCGCAATTCAAAAATATTATTTAAAGAACTCCGAAATCAAGATTTTAGAAAAGAAAGACTATTTAACAAAAGAATCTGGAGTGATTTGCATTTCTGATATAGCTGAGCTAGAAGAATTACTTAATTTGATAAGCACAAATGATAATAGACTCTTTCTTGCTACTTGGTCTCTTAGTGAGACACCTCTTGGATTTAGAGAAAATTTTGTAAATTTATTTAGTAAGTTCAATTATTTTTTATTTGCTTATCAAATTCAATTTATTGATGTAAATAATGTACAGTACTTCAAAAACATTCAAAATAAACTAGAAAATATTGAGTGGCAAAGTTCTGAAATTGAACACTTGCCTGGGAATAAATATTTGATAGGCAATAAAATGAAATAGTATAAGTTTTCTTACAAAAGAAAAAAAATAGCCAAGATAAATCAAAACCATTAATGATATCAAAATTAATAAAATTAAAATATTCTAAAAACTATCTACTTAGAAATTTATTAAAAATAAATTAAGTGAAATATCAACTAATCAACTTTCCTAAAATTAACGATCCAAGAGGGAATTTAACATTTTTGCAAAATCCTGATCAAATTCCATTTAAAATACAAAGAGTTTTTTGGACATATGATGTCCCAGGTGGTGAAGTGAGAGGTGGGCACGCTTATCAAAATCAAGAAGAAGTAATAATTGCCCTCAGCGGAAGTTTTGATGTTTTTTTATTATTTAGTGATGGTAGTTCCAAAAAAATCTCACTTAATAGATCTTATTTTGGATTATATATCCCACCTTATACCTGGAGAACAATGGAAAACTTTTCTACAAATGCTTTAGGACTTCATCTTTCAAGCTCTAAGTACTTCGATGGTGATTATATTAGAGATTTTGATTTATTTAAAACACAAAAATGAGTTCAATTTTAAATTGTCAAATAATTAATCTACCTAAATTTGGAGACAGGAATGGCAATATAACTTCTATAAATAATTTCACAGAAATCCCTTTTGATATAAATAGAGTATTCTATTTATATGATATACCTGGAGGTGAATCAAGAGGTGCACATGCACATATTCTCTGCCATCAGTTTTTAATTGCGGTGAGTGGCTCATTTGAAGTATTATTGGATGATGGGAGAGAGCAAAAAAATGTTTTTTTAAATAAGCCAGATCAAGGGCTTCATATTCCCCCTGGAATCTGGGCTTCTGAAAATAATTTTTCTTCAGGATCTGTATGTCTTGTTTTGGCTTCTCATACTTATAATGAAGAAGATTATATTAGAGAATACAATAATTATAAAAAATTTATAAATGAAACAATTAGTTAGAAATGCTAAAATAATAGGAACCGGTGCTTATGTGCCAAGTAAGACTGTAACTAATACTTTCCTAGAAACAATTATTGATACAAAGAGTGATTGGATTTATGAAAATTTAGGTATAAATGAGAGACGAATAGCTGAAAAAAATGAATGTACTAGTGACTTAGCTTCAAAAGCAGCTTTAATGGCTATTAAAAATGCAGGATTATCTGCAAAAGAAATTGATTTGATAATAGTTGCTACCGCCACACCTGATAGGTTGGCACCATCAACTGCATCAATAGTTCAAGATAAAATTCAAGCAAGTAATGCAGTTGCATTTGATATTTCCGCAGTTTGTAGCGGATTTCTTTTTGCAATGTCTGTAGCTTCCCAATATATAGCAAGTGGAGTTTATAATAATATTTTAGTAATTGGCGCTGATACTTTCTCGAAAATTACTGATTGGAATAGAAGAGATGCCGTATTTTTTGGGGATGGAGCAGGTGCGGCAATACTTACTAGTGCTTCCGACGATGAAGGCTTCTTGGCTTATAGGCTATATACAGATGGTAGTGGAAAATTTGAATTTACAATACCTGCAGGGGGATCGGAATTTCCAGCTAGTCAAGAGACCCTTGATAATAAACTTCATTACTTTAAAATGAATGGTAAAGCAGTTTATGAAACTGCAATTAAAGTTTTGCCAGTAGCAATTAGACAAGTGTTATCAGATACAAATTTAACTATAGAAGATATTGATTTAATGATACCCCATCAACCAAGTATAAAAATATTGAAAAAAACTGCAGAAATAATGAATTTCCCGTTTGAAAAAGTAATGACAAATATGGATAAATATGCCAATACTTCTGGTGGAACTATTCCAATTTTATTACATGAAACATTTTTATCTGGTAAAATTAAAAAAGGATCAAATATCTTGTTTGCGGCTGTTGGGAGTGGATGGACATATGGTGCTGCAATAATTAAGTGGTAGAATAAAATTTAAATTATGATAATTATAACTGGAGCTTCAAAGGGTATTGGAAAATATTTATTAGAGGAATATTCAAAAAAAAATATAAGAATAATTGGACTATATAATTCTACTATTTTGAATAATTCAAAATGCGAATCTTACAAGGTAGATATTGTTGATTCAAATCAAGTTAATAGTTTTGTAAGTTCATTAAAATCTGAACTAGAAGAAATTACATTAATTAATTGTGCTGGTATTAATTATAATTCACTAGCACATAAATCTGATTTAAATAGATGGAAAGAGGTAATTGAAGTAAACATTATCGGCACATTTAATATTATAAAAAATCTACTACCAATAATGAGAGAACAAAATTATGGTAGAATTATCAACTTTGGATCAGTAGTTTCTGAACTATCAACCCCCGGGATTAGTGCTTATGCTGCTTCAAAATCTGCACTTTTCGGAATGACAAAATCTATTTGTATTGAAAATGCAATCAAGGGTATTACAATAAATAATATTAACCTTGGGTATTCTGAATTAGGGATGATAAGTGAAGTTCCAGAAGTATTTTTATCACAAATAAAATCCAAAATACCATCAAATTCACTTTGTAAGCCAAAAGACATCTTTAGTACTGTCGAATATTTAAGAAATACAGAATACATAAATGGATCAAATATAAATTTAAACGGGGGATTAATATGATTTTAGATTTAGCAATTAATAAAAAAGAAATACTTTATCATTATTCACAGTATAGTTTTTTATCTAATTTAGATAAAAACAAAATTTTTCAACATTGTATATTGAATAAATTATTAGATTTAAAGGATGATAAAGATTCGCAATTTATTGAAATTGAAATTCTTGGTAAAACACACATTTTTGTAGTAAAATATTTAAGTTGGGACTCTAATTATTTTAATGTTAAAACTTATAAACTTCTTTATGTGTTATATGATCACGTCAATTATGATATATTAAAAAGCGCAGTTTCTAAGTTTATAAAAATATTATTTGAAAAAAAAAATATATACTGTTTTTCAGAAATCCCTAGCGAAGACATATTTACTATACAGGCTTTAAATGAAAATGGATTTAAACTAGTTGAGACAAGACTTACTTATTATTTAGACCTAAATCAGCATAACTTTGAGAGGTTTAAAGTTAGAAGTGCAACAATAGATGACACTTTAAATTTAAAAAAAGTAGCATCAAAAATGAGAAATCTATATGATAGATTTCATGCAGAAGTGAAATTTGACTTAAAAAAATCAGACGAATTTCTTGCAACATATATTGAAGAGTCAATATTGGGATTTGCTGATTTCGTAATGGTTCCTAATGAACCAAACACAAGAGCAGATGCATTTCTAACTGCCAATTACTTAGAAAATGAATGGCAATTTATTGGCGAAAAAATTTCTAAAATGGTTCTGTCAGCTGTTTCATCTGATACTTGTAAGGGTTGGTATATCAAACTAATTAGCGAAATGGCTTACCATTTAAATTATATTGGGGCCAATTATGCATTTATGCATCCTGCAACAACAAATAAGGCTGTTATCCATACATATGAAAAATTAGGTTGTAAATATGGTAAATCAGTCCATGTATTAACATTTTTTTCTTAATTAAACTCTATTAAATGCTTGTACCATTTTTAAATTTTCAACCAATGCATAAGCCTCTAAAAAAAGAAATCATGAGTGCTTTTGAGACTTTTTATGATAGTAATTGGTATATTTTAGGCAATAGTGTAGAGAAATTCGAATCTGATTATGCATATTTTAATAACACTAAATTTTCTGCTGGATTAAGTAATGGATTAGACGCTCTTCATATTGCATTAAAGTCCTTGCATATTGGGAAAGGTGACGAAGTGATAATCCCTTCTAATACTTATATTGCAACTGCATTAGCTGTATCCTATACAGGGGCGACACCGATTTTAGTAGAGCCATCAATAATTACTTACAATATAAACCCCTTATTAATCGAATCAGCTATTACAAAGAATACAAAAGCAATAATTGTAGTTCATTTATATGGACAAGCATGCCAAATGGATATTATAATCGACATTGCGAAAAAATATAAGTTATATATTATTGAAGATAATGCACAAAGTCAAGGGGCAAGATTTAATAATAAAATAACTGGTTCTTGGGGCGATATTAATGCCACAAGCTTTTATCCAGGTAAAAATTTAGGTGCCCTTGGAGATGCTGGTGCTATTACAACAGATAATGAGGAGCTTTATAACAAAGCAAAAGTATTGCGCAATTATGGATCTCAAAAAAAATATTATAATGAAATTATCGGTTATAATACGAGGCTTGATGAATGCCAGGCAGCTATATTGAGTATCAAACTTAAATATTTAAATCAGTGGAATTTAGAAAGACAAATAATAGCTTCAAAATACATATCTGAATTAAAAAGCATTAAAAAATTAATTTTACCTCATACCGAGCATCTCGCCACTCATATTTATCATTTGTTTGTAATTAGAATTAAAGAACGAAATCAGCTTCAACAGTATCTTTTAGATAATGGAGTAAGTACTTTAATCCATTATCCAATTCCGCTTCATTTACAAGAAGCCTATAAAAATTTAGGCTTTAAAATAGGAGATTTCCCAGTTGCTGAAGAAATTGCAAGCACAATTTTAAGTTTGCCAATTTGGCCGGGAATGAATGATGAACAAATATATTATATTACAGATTTGATCAAAAATTATTATAAATAAAATTTGAAAAATGCTTTTTGAAAAAATTAAATACAAAATTGCATATATTTTAAAATATTCTTATTACTATTTTATTCCAAATTTCAACAATTTTATAAATTTCAAATTTAAATTTATAAAAACAACCTTTAATGTTAGAACAATTTTTAGAGGAACAGGTAATATCCAAGTAGGTCATAATTGTATTTTTGGATCAATTATGGGTGGTTCTCATAAATATGGAACTGTTGAATTACAGGCAAGATATAGTGAATCAAATATTATTTTAGGAAATAATATTTGGACAAATAATAATTTATTAATTATTTCAGCAAATAAAGTAGAAATTGGTTCAAATACAATGATTGGACAAAATGTAACAATTATGGACTTTGAAGCCCATGGTATAAATGCTAAAAAAAGAAAATCAATTGGATTAGTTGGCAGTATAATTATAGGAGAAAATGTATGGATTGGCAACAATGTCACTATTTTGAAAAATTCCGAAATCGGCGATAATTCAATTATAGCAGCTGGTGCTGTTGTTAGTGGCCGTTTCCCTGAAAATGTTATAATCGGTGGAGTACCAGCTAAATTCATCAAAACAATAAATGAATAATAATCAAAAGTCATATTCTGAAATTCTAAAAGCAACATCAATTTTTGGTGGCGTACAAATTTTCAATATTATTATTCAAATATTACGATCTAAATTTATCGCAATCATTTTAGGACCTACTGGTATGGGGGTAATTGGCTTATTTATGTCTGCAATAGGAGTAATTAGTGGATTAACTGGGTTTGGATTAGGAACAAGTGCAGTAAAAGAAATCGCACATGCAAATAATACAAATGATGAAACAAAAATTCAAATTATTTCTGCGATTGTTAAAAAATTAATGTTATTTACTGGTGTTTTAGGCTTAATTATTACTATATTTTTTTCCCCTGTTTTGAGTCATTTTACATTTAATAATAACCAATATACAATTTCGTTTATTTTACTTTCAATTACTTTGTTATTTATTCAGTTAAATAGTTCGAATTTAGTTTTATTACAAGGATTTAGAAAGATAAAGGAGTTAGCAAAGGCAAACATGTATGGAAGTTTTTTTTCACTAATAATTACAATACCATTATACTTTTTTTTTAAAATAAATGGCATTGTACCAGGGATAATTTTTAGTACAATAATAGTATTCCTTTTTTCTAAATTCTATGTAAAAAAATTAAAAATTAAAAAAGTAGAAGTATCGAACAAAATTGTATTTAAAGAAGGTTCAAATATTCTTAAAATGGGTTTTTTAATTAATTTGAGTGGTTTGTTAACCGTTGGCGCTTCTTATCTTGTAAGAATATATGTTAGTAATAAAGGAGGTTTAGAGCAAGTTGGTTTATATAATGCTGGTTTTGCAATTATTAATACTTACTTTGGACTTATACTAACTGCAATGTCAACAGATTATTATCCAAGGTTGGCATCAATTTCGGATAATATTTTTGAATCAAATAAATTAATAAACCAACAAGCTGAAATTGCAATATTAATTATTTCTCCAATATTATTAATTTTTATAATCTTCATAAAACCAATTATATATTTACTTTATTCAAGTCAATTTTTTGCCGCATACAATATGATTATTTGGGCATCTATTGGCATGTTTTTTAAAACTGCAACTTGGGCAATAGGATTCTTATTACTTGCGAAAAATTCTAACAAAATTTATTTTTTTAGTGAATTATTTTCAAACATAATACTTCTAGTCTTAAATATTTTGGGTTATAAATATCTTGGTTTAAAAGGGCTTGGCATTTCGTTTTTAATATCTTACTTAATATCATTAGTTCAAGTTTTTTTAATTATTAAGAAATATTTTTCATTTTCTTTTGAATTAGAATTTTTAAAAATCTTTACAATCAATTTAATTTTATCATCTTTATGTTTATTAATATTATTTTTTACAACTAATATCATTGCATATTTTTTAGGATTATTATTAATAACAATCTCAATCGTATATTCAATATTTCAACTTAACAAAAGAGTAAACATTAGAACATTATTTAAAAATACAGACCATTGATGATTGATAAACAAGAGAAGGTTTTTTTAACATTTTTAATACTAACATATAGACGCCCTGAAAAAGTTAAAAGGTTGCTTGAGCAATTTTTAGATAATTCTTGGGAATCATTAATGTATTTAAACTTAGAAATTATCATTGCAGATGACTATAGTTGTGACAACACAAAGGATATTATTGAGAATGTACTACATAGACTAAAAGAATTTGGCTGGAGAGTTAAATATATTTCGAGAGAGTATAATCTAAAAGGAGACCTTAATTTATTTAAAGGACTTGTTGATGATTCCAAAGGTGAATATTCATGGCTTTTGTGTGATGATGATTCCTTAATAGTAACTGAGGCAATCAAATTTGTAAAAACTATTAATGATTTTAAGCCACTTGTTGCAATTTGTGGATTTACGCAAGGTAATAACAAAAAATACATAACTAATTTAAGTGATAATATAAAAATAAGTAGCTCATTTGAAGAGTCGGTAGATTTAATTTCCCACTTCCCTAAAACATCTACTTATGTATTCAAAAGAGAACTTGAATATTTAAAATTTGAAAATTTTAGAAGATGGGATGGTACACTTTTGGCATGGATAGGCCTAGGTATATATATGGTTGGGAAAAAGAATGGATTAGGTGTTCTTGCATATCCAAATATAACTGTTCATGGCGATGAAGATTATGGTGTATTACGTTATGGATATCGAGTTTTTCGAAACCTTTCTATTGTTGTTCGAGATAGTATAAATTTAGCAGGTTATGATATTAATTCGTTTATTACAAAATCTAGATTTCTAGAAGATGACGATGAAATATCTTTAAATATTTTAGGTTTGCAAGCGCACTTTAGCCGTAAGACAGATATAATATATACTAAAAAAGTTCTTGATGAAGAAATAATATTCTTTAAAAGTCATTTTATAAATATATTTTTAAAGAAAGAGAGGTTTATATTATTTGCAAAATTATTATTTATTTTAATTAAAAATAAATTATTTAAATGAATTTTAAAATAGAAAACATACCTTATAAATCCAATACAATTTTGTTTATAGTTGTAATATTAGGTAATTTTCTTTTATTTGTTAATGGGGTAAAGAACATAAATACAAATTTTTTATTTTCACTTATTACAATTTTTGGTTATATAATATCAATTAAAGCTACTAATTCAATAGATTTAAATTTAAGATTAATTCCATTCTTTTGGTTAATAAAAATACTTATAACATTTTTTTTACTAATTAAAGGTTGGATACCCGATTTAAGTGAAAGTACAAATCCAAATTGGGGCTATGACCCTCAAAGGTATTATTCTCAATCGAAAGAATTAATTGATAATAATTGGATATTTTTAGGAGGGCTTAATTATATTGGTATTTTATATTATTATGGGATTATATTTTTTATTTTTGGGCACAACCCTTTTGCTCCTGCTTTTCTAAACTGTTTTTTTAGTCTAATTGCAATTATTTTAATTATAAAATTAGTTTATTCATTAACATTTAATCCCCCAAAAAATTATTGGAAACTTGCTTTTCTTTTGTTGATACCTGAACTATTATGGTTTGATGTAATAACTTCAAGAGAATCATTCATACAGTTTTTAATAATTATTTCAATTACTTTATTTATCAAGCTTCAAAAATTTAATAATAATATTATAAATAAAGTAAAGTATTCAATTTTAATATTTATTTCTATTATTCTAATCGGAGCAATCAGAACAAGTATGCTATTACCTGTATTTGTGACATTTATAATTTTTTTAATTTATTTTAACAAGTTAAAAATAATCAAAAATCTGTTTTTTTATCTTCCTTTATTATTTACAGTTATACTTTTATTCATTTATTTAAATAATTTATTTCAATTTAGTTCATTTGATATAAATAGTTCATTAAGTGAAATTGGCAATTCTGAAAATAATATTGCAAATAATGGAATTGAATATAGTAACAATTCAATTAGTCAGCTTTTATTTCCATCAAATTGGTTTCAGGCTATAGTTTTTGTCCCATTTAGAATAATACTATATATTATATCACCACTTCCTGCTATTGGAATCTCCTTTTATGGTTTAATAATTGGAGATTCATTTTCATATCAGAATCTATTGGTAATTCCTTCTAGTATTCTGAATATATTATATTTCCCATCAATTATTGCTTTAACAGTTAATTCTTATAAAAAAAATATTAATATAAATTATTTATATTTTACTATTCCATTTTGGATATTAATTATCAGTATCTCTGGAGGTAACCTAATAATACACGAAAGATATAGATTAATGTGTTCAATTTTTTTTATGACTTGTGGTATTTTATCACATAGTATTTTATCAAAATCACATATCAGAATATATAATTATATATGGTTTATGTTTCTATTTATATTCTCCATACTATACATAGGTTATAAAATATAAAATGTATATCAAAATCTATAAATGATAACATAATCTATAATAATTTATTTTAGAAAAGATTATTTAAGATTTATTCGTTGCTCAATTAATATTCAAAGCAAATCCAGAAAGATATGGACATAGGTTCCAGAATAGATAGTTTTGTAACTAATCTAGCTTCATTTAGACAAATTGAAGTTTTGGATATGCGAGATTTAAATTCTAGAATTGACAATATTAAGTTTACTAAAGCTGATTTAATGTAATTTCCCCAAAACCTAAGAGAAAGTTGTGATTCAATTTCAATATTACATGCAATCGAGCATTTGGACTTTGTCGCTATGGGGATCCAATAAATACATTATGTATATGTGGAAGGGTTAAATAGTTAATATGACAAGTTAATAATAAGAGTAATTTTTAATATTTTGTATCAATTGGTTTCCAGAGAGTAGAATATAGTGTATATAAAGTTTTCTCACAATGATACTTGTTTGATATCCTTTCAAAAAATTTGATTTAATTTCTTTTTCTTATATAAATGATAATGGCATTATTTTAAATTTTGTATAATAAGTGATGATATATTAAATAAAATTTTAATTGTACTATGAATGCAGAATTTTGAATTAAAAAAAAATTAATGAAAAAAAATAAAATTATTATAAGACTCAAGGGTGGATTAGGCAATCAATTATTTATATATTCCTATGGATTCTCATTTATTAAAAAAAACTATGATTTACTCTTTGATTTAAAAACTGGATTTTTTTTCGATTATTATAATAGAAAACCTCGTCTTAGTGAATTAATCAATGATTTAAAACTTATTAATATAACACATATATTTATTTATTATTTTACAAAAAAATATAAGAAAGTAGCGAATTTAATTTTTAAAAGTATAATAATAACTGAATCACAATCAAATGTGTTATTAGATATTAACGAAAATGATTTGTTAAAAAAATATATATTTATTGAAGGTTATTTCCAATCACTCAATTATTTTTATTCATATAAAAGTGATTTATACAATAAGATAGAATTCCCCGAATTAATCAAACAACAAACATCTTTTTTTTCAGAAAGAATTATAAATTCTAATTCAGTTTCAATTCATGTAAGAAGAAAACAATATGATAATCATTTACCATCAGATTATTACTATAAAGCAATCGATATAGTTTTAAATAAAGTAAAAGATTCAATTTTTTTCATCTTTTCAGACGACCATGATTGGTGTAAAAAAAATTTGCCAAATACAGCTAATTACGTTTTTGTCGAAGGTTTTAAAGATGAATTATGTGATCTATATTTAATGAGCTTGTGCAAATGTAATATTATTGCAAATAGTTCATTTAGTTGGTGGGGTGCATGGCTTACCAACAAAGAAAATAAAATAGTGATTGCCCCGATTAATACACAGATTGGTGTTTCCGATTATTTTTATCCAGATAATTGGATTAGAATTTAAATCAATTAAATACATGAAAGTACTAATTTATGATGTTGATTGTAAATCCAGTGGGATTGAATATCCGATAAAAGAAGCATTAGAGAAAATGGGACATCAAGCAATTATGTTTGATTGGACATTATACTTCAAATCATTTAGTAATGGAAAGTTAATTTATAAAATAACAGATAAGTTATTAATTGATATAATTCAAATGAGAATAAATAGACAAATAAGAAAAATTGTACATAATAATCATTTTGATTTATTCTTAGTTATGAGAGGTGATCATCTTTATCCAGAAACTCTAGAATTTTGCAGAATTAAAATTAATAAAATTGTAAATTGGAATACAGATGATTTGTTTAATAAACTTAATTCTTCAAAATTAATTATTGATTCTGTAAAGTATTATGATGTTCATTTTTCACCAAGATTTAATCTTAAAAATGAATATTTGAATAAAGGTGCAAGAACGTTTAAAAAACTTAATTGGTATTATAGATATGGTCTAAATTATGATACTCTATTAAATAGTCCCATAAATTACACAAATGACTCAACTTTTATTGGATCTTGGAGTGAAAGAAGAGAAAATTTATTGAATGGGCTAGAAGATTTCAATGTAAATATATTTGGATGGGGATGGAACAAAAATATTAATAAATCAAAATATAAGCATTGGAATATATCACCCAGTATTAGCATTTTACAAATGCATAATGAGTTTAATGAATCAAAAATTAATATAAATATTTTAACTCATGAAAACCGTGATTCAACAAATCTTAGGAATTTTGAAATTCCTGCTTCAGGAGGGTTTCAACTTACAGAAAGGTCAGATGAAATTTTAGAAATATTTGAAGAAGATAAAGATATTGTTTGTTTTAGCAATAAGGATGAGTTATTAGATAAATATTTATTTTATATTAAAAATGATACCCTTAGAGATAAAATAGCAAAAGCGGGTATGAATAAGGTTTTTCAAAATAAACATAGTTTAATAGACAGATTAAATGAAATTTTAAAATTTACAAAAGAATGATAAACTGTATTTTATGCGGATCAAATGATACTACTCAAACATTAATTGGAAGAAAAGATTTTGAATTTAATGTTGAAACACAATTAAATTATTATAAATGTAATAATTTGAAATGTCAATTAGTTTTTGCACATCCCATGCCTAGTATAGATGAAATCCAAAATTTTTATCTAAAATATACCACACACGTTTCAAATATAAAAATTGATAAATTTAATTTTTTAGCAAAATTAAATCAATATCTTAATGATACTTATCTAACTAGACTATTCAAAAATAAAGAAAGAAGTAAAATTAAAATACTTGACTTTGGATGTGGAAATGGAAATCTTTTAATCGAATTAAAAAACAGAGGTTTTCTAAATTTATTCGGTTATGATTTTGATGAGAAAGCGACATTACTATCAAATGATAATGATTTCATAGTTTTTAGCAACCTGAGTTTAGTAAATAAATACGGTAAATATGATTATATCTTCTTAAATCACGTTGTTGAGCATTTATCAGATGCTAAAAGTATCATTAATAATTTAGAGGCTTTACTAAATACATCAGGAAAAATAATTATAAGAACACCAAACTCTAATTCTTTCTTAAGTCGCGTTTTTAAGAATAATTGGAGGGGATGGGAAACACCAAGACATTTAGAAATTTTCAACTATAATAACATAGAATTATTAAGCGATAATTTAAAAATTGAAAAAAAGTGGACATCAAATATAATGTTTTCGGGAATCTTTCATGAGTCAATAAGAAATAGTTATAATATAAATAATATTTTTTTTAAATTATGTAAGCATATACTTTCTTACTTCTTTTATTTAGCGAGTATAATACAAAATACTTTATTTAAAAAATACGGTGAAGAAATATGCATAATTTTTATTAAATCATAATATGAATAAGATTCCTTTACTTTCTATAGTCGTACCCACACATAATAGATCAAAATATGCATATTTTTGTATTTCCACTATTTTAAAAATGAATGATGAGAGATTTGAGCTAATTGTAAGTGACACTAGCACAGATACAGAACTTTTTAATCTATTAAATATTGAATTTAATCCATTAATCAAACACCCTCAATTAAAATATTTTAGACCTGAAACAAGGCTTGACATGACTGGTAATCATAACTTTGTAATTTCTAAAGCACAGGGTGAATATATATGCTTAATTGGTGATGATGATTGTATTACAATCGATGCATTAAATGCTGCAGAATGGGCCTATAATAATAATATCGAAATTATAGCACCAAAGGTTATGGCAAATTATGTTTGGCCTGATTTTAAATCTATCGTTTTTAATAATGCACATTCTTCGAGACTCTATTTAACAAGAAAATTAGGTGAAATTAAAAAAATTGACACAAAAATTGCAATAAATTCTTTCTTATATAATGCTGCACAAGGGACTGATGGGTTACCCAAAATATACCATGGCTTAGTTAAAAAGACAATATTAGATAAAATAAATATTTCTACGGGTAATTATTTTTTTGGTTCAAGTCCCGATGTTTCAGGTGCTGTGGCACTATCTCTAACTGCAAACTCTTTTTTTGAAGTTTCATTCCCGTTAACAATCCCAGGAGCGTCAGGAGGTAGTAACACAGGAAGAAGTGCATTAAACCAACATAAAGGAGAACTAAAAAATGAAAATCAAGCCATTTCGTTTAAAAAATCAGAATGGAGTAATTTAGTCCCACAATTTTTTTCAGTAGAAACTGTTTGGGCACATGCAGCTATAGAAACAATTAACAAATTTGATAAAAAGTATTTAAATCAATTTAATTTCGGGAAACTTATTGCTTTATGTCAAATTAAACACCCTGAATTTAATAATGAGATTAATGAATCAATTTTAAATATAATTAAATTAAAAAAGACTAATTTAATTAAATTTAAATTTAATATATTTTTGAATAAGAGTGTTTATTATTTTCAACGTATTCAATACATAATTAAAAGAGGACTCATTCCGACTGCAGCAGGAGGTAGAAAATATATTGGAAATATTGATAATATAGAAGCAGCATATAATGAATTTAACATTTATCGAAAAGAAAAAAAATGGAATTGGAATGATTATATTAGTGAATTATGATTTTAATTGATGCAATTTATATTAATACTGGTGGAGGCAAAGTATTGCTAGATTATTTTATCGATACTCTAATTAAGAATAAATTACTAAGTAAGTATTATTTTTTATTAGACTACAGAATAAGTAGTAATTTGATAGATAAATTAGATAATAGAAATTATAAAATAATAATACCATCTGAAAAAAAAAGAAAATTATTTTATCAAAGTGAAATAAATAAATTTTATAAGATATTTTGCTTTGCAAATGTACCACCGCCAATAACTATTGAGAATAAGCAAGTTTTTATTTATTTTCATAATACTTTGTTATTAGATTATTCTTCATCAAACCTGTCATTTATAAATAAGTTCCTTTTATTGATAAAAAGAACTTATATCATTTTTAAAAAGAATAAAAAGTATACTTGGATAGTACAAACAAAAATTATCGGCGATTTATTATCTACTAAATTGAGTATAAAGAAAACAAATATTGAAATAATACCAATTTACAATATAGATTATTTCAAAAATTGTAATCTATCATTAAAAGAAAATAACAATCATTATCTTTATGTAGCTGATTCTTCTGAACAAAAAAATCATCACTTTTTATTAGATTCATGGGAATCGTTCTCCAAAAGCGTAAGTAATTCAAATGTATTTCTTCACCTTACATTATCGATTAACTCAAATAAAGGGATACTTAAAAAAATAGATTTATTAAAAAAAAATGGTTATAATATAATTAATCATGGTTTTTGTACTGCAGAGAAAATAAAATTACTATATACACAATGCAACTTTCTTATTTTTCCATCGCTAGCGGAAAGTTTTGGTCTGCCTCTAATTGAAGCAACTTCAGCTGGATGTATAATAATATCCTCCAACTTACCATATGTTTATCAAGTTATAGAACCTAGTATTACTTTTGACCCTAATGATAACAATAGTCTAACAAGTGCATTATTATTGACTCAAAGTACATCAAAAATTAAATCATCTAAATTATTCGTTGAAAATAAAATTATTCATTTAATAAATAAATTATCCAATGTTTAAAGACAAAGTCTTATTAATCACAGGCGGAACCGGATCTTTTGGAAATGCAGTATTAAAAAGATTCCTTCATACCGATATAAAAGAAATTAGAATTTTTAGTCGTGATGAAAAAAAACAACACGATATGCGTGTTGAATTAAGTAGTAATAAAGTAAAATTTCATATAGGAGATGTGAGAGACTACCAAAGTATTTATAGTGCACTTGATGGAGTTGATTATGTTTTTCATGCAGCAGCTTTAAAACAAGTTCCATCTTGTGAATTCTATCCAATAGAAGCTGTGAAAACAAATATAATAGGCACAGAGAATGTATTAACTGCCTCAATTAACAGGGGTGTAAAAAAAGTTATTTGCTTGAGTACAGATAAAGCTGTTTATTCAATTAATGCCATGGGGATATCTAAAGCAATGATGGAAAAAGTAATGGTTGCAAAATCAAGAGTAAGTGGTAGTACTATTTTAGTGGGCACTAGATATGGAAATGTTATGGCTTCTAGAGGATCTGTGATTCCATTATTTCATGAACAAATCTTATCTGGGAAACCTATAACAATTACTAATCCTCAAATGACTAGATTCATGATGACTTTAGAAGATGCAGTTGAACTAGTATTATATGCTTTTCAACATGGCAATTCTGGGGATATCTTTGTGCAAAAATCTCCTGCTTCAACAATTGGCGAATTAGCAGATGCATTAAAAAAAATATATAATTCAAATGTTGAAATCAATGTAATTGGTACAAGACATGCTGAAAAATTGTATGAAACTTTGCTTGCTAGAGAGGAGGTAATGGTTGCTGATGATTTAGGAAATTATTATAGAGTAGCAGCTGATAATAGGGATTTAAATTATAATAAATATTTTTCCGAAGGATCAGATAAAAATATACACTTAGATGATTATCATTCCCATAATACTAAAAGACTTAATGAGAATGAATTAATTTTATTATTGAATAAAATTGGCTATAAATAAATACATATGTCTAAATTAAAATTAGCTACAATTCTAGGAACAAGACCTGAAATAATTCGATTAGCAGAAATAATTAAGCTGGCAGATAAAACATATAATCATATTTTAATTCATACAGGACAAAATTATGATTATCAATTAAATGAAATATTCTTTGATGAATTAGGCTTGAGGAAACCTGATTATTTTTTAAATGTCGTAGGAGAGAATCTAGGTTTAACAATCGGTAATGTAATTGCCAAGTCTTATGAAGTATTATTAAATGAAAAGCCGGATGCATTATTGGTATTGGGTGATACAAATAGTGTACTATGTACAATTGCAGCAAAAAGATTGAAAATTCCAATTTTCCATATGGAATCAGGTAATAGATGTTTTGATCAGAATGTCCCAGAAGAAACAAATAGAAAAATTTCCGATCATATAAGTGATATAAACCTAACTTATACAGAACATTCTAGAAGGTATTTGTTAAGTGAAGGATTTAGAAAAGATCATATTTTTGTAACTGGTTCCCCATTATACGAAGTATTAGATTTAAATAAAAATCACATTAATAAAAGTATTATTTTATCAAAACTAAATTTAGAAAAAAACAAATATTTTGTTGTTAGTGCACATAGAGAGGAAAATATCGATATAGACGAGAATTTCATTAATTTAACAAATGCAATTAATAAGGTAGCTGAAAAGTATAGTTATCCTATTATTTTTTCAACACATCCTAGAACTAAAAAGAAAATTGAAGAAAAGAAAATAACTTTTCATCCGCTTATTCAAAATATTATACCACTTGGTTTTTTTGACTATGTCAATCTCCAAAAAAATGCTTTTTGTGTACTTTCTGATAGCGGTACTATTAGTGAAGAATCTGCAATGATGAATTTCCCAGCTATTAGCATAAGAACAAGTACTGAAAGGCCTGAAGCTATAGATTTTGGAAATATTGTATTAGGCGGAATCACTGAAAAAAATATTCTTAATTCAATTGATATATGTTTAAATACAATTTCTAGTGAACATTTTAAAACACCACTTGAATATCAAGTTAAAGATGTATCAAAAAGAGTTATCAGAATTATACAAAGCTATACTAGTATTGTAAATAAAGTAATATGGAATAAATGAGTAAATTAAAAGTTTTATTATTAGGGTCTGCTGGAATGGCAGGGCATGTATTTAAAGAAGAGTTATCCAGAAATATAACTAATATTGAATTAGTAGATATTGCTAGATCATCTCAATACACAAGACCCACAATTCAAATGGATGTTACAAATTTTATCGAATTAGAACATTTGATTGCAAATTCAAATTTTGATTATATTATTAATTCAGTTGGAATTTTAAATAAAACTGCAGAGGACAAACCAGATCGTGCAATATTGATTAATTCCTATTTACCTCATTTTTTAGAAAAGATTACAGAAAATCATAAAACAAAAATAATACACATAAGTACAGACTGTGTTTTTTCAGGAAAAAAAGGAGCTTATGTGGAAACTGACTTTAAAGATGGAATGGGTTTTTATGCTCAAACAAAAGCACTGGGCGAATTGATTAATAACAAAGATTTAACCATAAGAACTTCAATAGTAGGACCAGATTTAAATAAAGATGGAATTGGCTTATTTAATTGGTTTATCAATCAAAATGGAAGTGTAAATGGTTATACAAAAGCCTTTTGGAGTGGAGTAACAACCATTCAGTTAGCAAAGTCAATTAAAGAAATTATTATATCAAATATTCCAATAACAGGACTAATACATTTGACAAATAATCATAAAATTAGTAAGTATAACTTACTAATATTGTTTAAAAAAATATTTAAATTAAATAATATTGATGTAGAAGAATTACATACATATGAAGTTGATAAAAGCTTAATAAATACACGAAATGATTACTTTATAAACATTCCTAATTACGAACAAATGATTTTTGAAATGAAAGAATGGATAAATATCTATAATTTAAAATAAAAAAATATGAATCAAATTGAATTAAAAAACATGGCGCAAAATTGTGCCAATAAGATTGAAAATGCTGTATTAGGGCTTACTTATTTTGAAGCACCATTTAAGCATGCGGTTATTGATGATTTTTTTTCAGATAATTTTGCCAAAGATCTACTTGAAAATTTTCCTAATGTTAACAGCAATATATGGGAAAGAACAAATGATGCTGACATAGAAGTTAAACTGAGAACAAAATGGGAATCTGAATTCGATATGCCAGAAGGTATTGTTGATTCAGTCAGAATATTAAATTCATCGTTAATTTTAAATGCGATGTCGAAATTATTTGGGATTGAAAAATTAATGCCAGACCCATATTTCTCCGGTGGCGGATTAAATGTAACAGTAAGTGGTGGATTATTAGATGTCCATGTTGATGGCAATTATCACGATGCTTCTGGGTTAAATAGAAGAATTAATGCTATTGTATATTTAAATCCTGGTTGGCAAGTTGGCTGGGGCGGAGAATTCGGATTATATGATTCTACAGGTGATAATTTAATAAAGAAAGTTGCCCCAATTAATAATAGACTTGTAATTTTTGACACTAATGATTTTAGTTATCATGGGTTGCCTGATCCATTAAATTTTCCAAAAGATGAAGTTAGAAAATCTATAATTTTATATTATTATACAAAAGAATCAAGACCTTCCTCCCAAATCGCAGTTTCGGACCCCCATTCTGCATTATGGAAAAAAAGAGGTATGTTAGATAAGAGAGGAAATCAAACTAGAGATTTTAAATAATTTGAGAATACTAGTAATTTCGCAATACTTTTATCCTGAGAACTTTAGGGTAAATGATGTGTGTCTTGGCTTAAAAGAAAGAGGACACGAGGTAGTGGTACTTACAGGGAAGCCTAATTACCCAAATGGCAAATATTTTAAAGGGTATGGGTGGTTTAAAAAATATAATGTTAATTGGAACGGAATTTATATATATCGTTCTAATTTAATATTAAGAGGTCATGGAAATGGGTTTAGATTAATATTAAATTATATTTCTTTTGCATTTTTTGCTTCTTTAAAAGTTTTTTCAATAAAAGGTAAATTTGATAAAATATTTATTTATGCTCCGTCCCCAATTACAGTTGGTATACCAGGAGTTTTTGCTAAAATAAAATTCAAAGCAAAAACATTTTTATGGGTACATGATTTATGGCCTGAAAGTATAAAAATTGCTGGCGGCATAGAGAAAAAGTTTGTATTAAATTTAGTTGATAAAATGACCAGATTGATTTATTCAAACATGGATAAATTATTAATACAATCTAAAGGTTTTATTTCCTATTTAGAAAATCAAGATGTTAATTCGAATAAAATAATATATTATCCATTTTATGCAGAAACATTTTATAAAATAGAGAAATCTGATCCTATTTATTCAGAAAAACTACCAAAGGGCTTTAAATTATTATTTGCAGGAAATATAGGAGAAGGGCAAAGTTTTGAAACACTTTTAAACGCGGCAAAAATCATAAAACTTAAAAACTTACCAATTATATGGATTGTTTTTGGAGAGGGTAGATTAAAGGAGTATGTACAGGAAGAAATAATAATAAACAAATTAGAAGATATGTTTATTTTAATGGGTTCCGTACCTGCCATAGAAATGCCTAAGTATTTTGCTTGTGTTGATGCTTTATTAGTAAGTCTTAAAAAAAGTGATATTTTTTCAATTACAATTCCAGGTAAACTCCAATCCTACTTAGCTTGTGGAAGACCAATTATTGGTTCATTAGATGGGCTAGGTGCGGAGATTATCATAGAAGCTAAAGCAGGGTTTACTTCAAAGGCTGAATCTGCCAATGATTTAGCAGATCAAATAATCAAATTATTTTATACACCAATTGAAATCCGAAACCAAATGGGTTTAAATGCAAGAAATTATTTTGAAGTTGAATTCGAGCGTGAAATTTTATTAGATAAATTAGAATTAATTTTGAATGAATAATGAAATAAAAAAGCAAGTTTTTATCACTGGTTCAACTGGCTTTGTTGGTAAAAATTTAATATATTTCTTTAATTCGAAATTAATATTTTTTAACTATATAAGAAATACTATAGTTGATATAAAACAAGAAATTGTAATACATTTAGCAGGGAAGGCACACGACCTTAAAAAAGTTTCAAATTCAGATGAATACTACGATGTTAATACTAATCTAACAAAAGCAGTATTTGAAAAATTTCTTGTTTCAGATGCTAATTTATTTATATTTTTAAGTTCAGTTAAAGCAGCAGCAGATATTTTAGAGATTGAATTAACGGAGAGTTATAAAGCAAACCCTATTACACATTACGGTAAAAGTAAGTTACTGGCTGAGGATTATATTTTAAGCAAACAAATTCCAGTTGGGAAAAGAGTTTATGTTTTAAGGCCTTGTATGATTCATGGGCCAGGTAATAAAGGCAACTTGAATCTATTATATAAAATAGTCAAAAAAGGTATTCCATGGCCATTAGGGGCATTTGAAAATAACAGATCATTTTGTAGTATTGATAATCTATGTTTTATAATTAATGAATTAATAGAAAATGATAAAATACCTTCTGGCGTTTATAATATAGCAGATGACGAAGCTATATCAACAAATCAGCTCATTAGTTTTATAGCTGAGGGGCAAGGAAAAAAATCATATATCTTGAAAATCCCTAAGTTTATAATTATATTACTTTCAAAATTAGGTGATTTATTTAGATTACCTCTTAATACTGAAAGGATAAATAAATTAACCGAAAACTACATCGTTTCTAATAAAAAAATTAAACTTGCAATTAATAAACCACTTCCTATAAGTACTAAGGAAGGTATAATGAAAACTGTAAATTCATTTGGAAAAAGCAGTATCCACTAGTATTTTATACAATGAAAGTAACATCAATAGAACCACAACAAATTCCTGGAGTCAAGCAAATTAATTTTGACCGTTTCATGGATCAAAGAGGTTTTTTCACCGAAACCTTTCGAACATCTGATTTTATAAATAATGAATTGAATCTTTTCCCTAATGGTATCATGCAGTCTAACGAAAGCTTTTCTCATAAAAATGTCTTAAGAGGCTTACATTTTCAATGGAATCCTAATATGGGTAAATTAGTAAGAACCATTGCAGGCCATATGGTTGATTTAGTATTGGATTTACGCCAAGGTTCTCCAGCTCAGGGGAAAATTATGGCCTTTGATATGCCTGCTAAAGTAACAAATACATCTAGTAGTTGGATTTGGGTGCCTGAAGGTTGCGCACACGGTAATTTTTTTTTAGAAGATTCATACATTGAATATTTTTGTTCTGGTGCTTATAATGGAGAATGCGAAGCTGGGATTTCTCCTTTTGCTGATGATATTGACTGGTCTATTTGTGATGCTGGTTTAAAGAGTAATTTTTTTGAATTAAAAGATTCATTTATAGCCACTCCTAAAGATATTAATGGCTTATCGGTTAAAGAATGGCTTGCAAGAGAAGAGGCTGATAATTTTACAATTTAAAATTTATTTTAAAAAGATATTCTATGAAAAAAATATTATTAGCAGGTGGTGCAGGATATATAGGAACAGAACTTTGTAAAAGACTACTAAGATTAGATTACAAAGTAACCGTAATTGACGAGCTATGGTTTGGAAATAATTTGAATTCAAAAGTTGAGTTAATACAAAAAAATTTACTACAAATAACACATAATGAATTGAAAGGTTTTGATACAGTTATTTTTTTAGGCGGTGTTTCAAATGATCCGATGGCCGAATTTTCTCCTTCAGAAAATTTTATTCAAAATGCTGCTTGCCCTGCTTATTTGTCTTACGAAAGTAAAAGAGCAGGGGTAAGACGTTTTATATATGCTTCTTCTTGCTCGGTATATGGATACACTGTAGATGAATTATACGATGAAAATTCACCTACTACATGTTCTTATCCATATGGTATTTCTAAACTACAGGGAGAAAACGGGGTAATGCATTTAGCAGATGATAAGTTCTCGGTTATTGCTTTAAGACAAGGCACCGTTTGCGGCCATAGCGATAGAATGCGCTTTGACCTAGTGGTAAATACCATGTTTAAAAATGCAATGACTAATGGTGAGATAACAGTGAATAACCCCTCAATTTGGAGGCCTATTTATCATATACAAGATGCCTGCTCGGCCTTTATAAGATCAATTCAAGCTCCAGATAATATTTCAGGGGTATTCAATGTGGCTTCTGATAATTATACCCTAGGTCAGATAGGAGATATAGTAGGTGCCGAAATGTCTAAAAACCTAGGAAAAGAAGTGAAAGTACATATTAATGATGTGCAAGATTTTAGAAACTATAAAGTATCTATTCAGCATGCTAAATTAACATTAGGTTTTACACCCGTGTATGGTGTAAAAGAAATTATTAACCAGTTATTTGAGAATGCTGATAAATATGGAAACTTTGAAGACGACAAATATTATAATATAAAAGTATTTAAGAGTTTAGGTAAATAAATTTGAAATAATCCTACCCCCAAAGTTAATATAGTTAAAAGCCCTCGATTTATTCGGGGGCTTTTTTTATATAATGCCTATTTAATATAGATTTGAAATAGTTGAATAAATTATAAAATTTGACTATATATTTATTAGCTTTGTTTATAACCTAGTTTGACTATTAATTATACTATAAAAGTATTTAAATGTATATTCTTTTAATATTACTTGCTTTTATTTTATTATCTCTCATATTTTTTGAATCTGATTCAAATTCTAATGATAATGGTTTTTTATTTAAAATAAGATTAGCCCCTATTAAGTCATTTACAGCTATTGCACTTATATCTTATCTTATTTGTGAATTACTTTCTTTATTTAATATATTAAGTTTTAATTATGTAGTATTTTCTTGGGCCCTAATTAACGCTTTCATTATATATTTTTATAAAGAATTAATAAAGCTTAATGTAAATAGTATCATCTCTCATAAAATTATTCTGTCCAAAAAAGACAGAAACCTTCTTTTACTTATTTTCTTAATAATTATTTTTCCACTTTTTTTATTAGCCATTTTTATTCCCCCTAATAATTGGGATAGCATGGCTTACCATTTACCAAGAGTAGAGCATTGGATACAGAATAAAAATATTTATCCTTATCCTACTAATATTGTAAGGCAAATAGTATCCCCGCCATTATCTGAATATATTATAACTAATTTTCAAATCTTATCGAATACAGATATCTTTTCTAATTTAGTTCAGTTTGCTTCTTTTATTTTAATACTATTTACAGGCACACTAATTTTTAGCTGCTTAAAAATAAGTTTTAAGGGGCAATTATTTTTATTACTAGCACTACTAAGTATACCAATGCTACTTTTTCAAGCTACTACCACCCAAACCGATTTACTTGCTAGTTTTTTCTTTTTAAGTTTTATACTATTTGCACTTCTTATTAAACAATCGGATAATAATTTCAAATCTAATTTTATATTTTTAGCCTTAACACTTTGCTTAGGCGTTTTAACAAAATACCACATAGCTATTTTTGCCTTGCCTATTGTTATTTATTTATTATTTGATTTAATAAAAAAGAAAAATACTAAGAATATAATTTTTGCTATTCTTATATCCTTTTTATCTGTAATTATTATTCTAGCCCCCTTATTTGCTAGAAATATTTATTTTTTGGGAAGTATTACAGGTAAGGATTTATTTGACAATAATGCAACTATTATAAATAGCTCAATTAGTTTTACTAGTATGCTTTCTAATAACTTAAAGCATATTGTAGATTTTGTTTCTATTCCAATTAACGGTTTTAATGAATTATTATTTTCAATAAACCACAATCTTCATAGTATAATAGGCATTTCTGAGAACGCAGCCGGAAATAATTGGGCCGGAGAGCCTTTTAGAGTGCATAACCTTTTAAATGAAGACACTGCAGGTAGCTTTATTCATGCTATATTTATCATCGCATCTATATTTCTAGTGTTTAAAATAAAACAGAAGATCAAGCTAATTTTATTATTTGCTTATTGTTTTATTGCCTTTTCTTCATATGCTTTATTATTTAGATATACGCCTTTTGATATCCGTTTATTATTACCTGTTTTAATTTTATTAATTATTATTAGTTCTTATATCATATTTACATTTATTAATAATAAATACCTTTTGAATTGTTTAATGACTTTATTTTTTATAATTGCTATTTTCCCTGTTTATTTTAATACTGCTAAACCCATTATAGGGAATCCGTTTTATTTAAGAAGAATTTTAACTAGTACACCTAAAGGTAATATAGACAATACAGTAATTCGTTTAATACCATCTGAAAACAAAGAAAAAATTCTTACAAATTATATTTTATCTGATTCCTCCTATTTTTTAAAAAAAGATTTATCTATTGATCAAAGAGAAGCTTTATTTAATTTACAAGATTCAATAGGCTTATTTTATTACGATAAGAGAACCATTTTTCAAAAATCAAGAATAGATAATTATTATGCACTGAACCCGTATATTCAAAAAAATATGGATACTCTTTTTGATCATATTTCTAAACCCACTTCTAATAATAATATAAACAATACCCAACAAGCAATTATTGATTTAAATATTGAATTTGATTCTTTTGAATACTTAATTTGGGTATATGCCAAAGCCAACTTTAAAAATGGCTACTATATTGGCAACTCCGATAGTCTTAAATATAAATCCTATTCAAAAAATAGTATTGATCCCAAATTGTACAATATTGAAATAGCAGATAAAAATAAAAGCTGGACTATTAAGTTTAAGAATTAATTATCTTAAATTGCACCCTATTATAACCTATGAATAATAATAAAAAAGTAGCTGTAGTTTTACCTGCTTATAATGCAGCTAAAACCCTGGAAAAAACAATTGGAGAAATACCTTTTGATATAGTAGATGATATTATTTTATGTGATGATAACTCAACTGATAACACTATTGAAGTAGCAAAGCGTTTAAATATACAGCATATAATTAGCCATCAGATAAATAGGGGGTATGGGGGGAATCAAAAATCGCTTTACGATAAAGCCATTGCGCTTAATGCAGATATTGTAATTATGCTACACCCGGACTATCAATACACGCCGAAATTAATTACTTCCATGGTTTCCATTATCTCACAAGATTTATATCCTGTAGTATTTGGATCTAGAATTTTAGGAGGAGGAGCGCTTAAAGGAGGCATGCCCATGTATAAATACATTGCCAATAGAATCTTAACCAGCATTCAGAATTTACTTTTAGGTCAAAAACTAAGTGAATACCATACAGGCTATAGAGCCTATACTATAGATGTGCTAAAGGCAATTGATTATAATGCTAATTCCGATGATTTTATTTTTGATAACCAGGTAATAGCTCAAATATTTGAAAAAGGCTTTGAGATTGCTGAAATTACCTGCCCCACTAAATATTTCCCAGAAGCATCTTCGATTAATTTAACCAGAAGTATTAAATATGGTATAGGTGTATTGGGAGTATCGGTTAAGTATTTTTTTAAAAGAATTAAATCTTAATTAGTATAAGATGCTAAATAAAATAGTTGCTTTATTTTTATTAGTTATACTATTACCTATTTTTTTAATTGTGGGCTTTTTAATTTTTATACAAGATGGCTTCCCGGTTTTTTTTAAACAAAAAAGAGTGGGAGTAAATTATTCCTTTTTTTATATTTATAAGTTTAGGACTATGAAAAAAGAGACTCCGAATGTAGCTACTCATTTACTTACTAATCCAGCACAGTACTTATTAAGAATAGGTCCCTTTTTACGAAAACTAAGTTTGGATGAGCTACCTAACCTAATTAACATTATTAAAGGTGAAATGGTATTTGTTGGACCTAGGCCTGCACTATACAACCAGGATGACCTTATGGCCCTCAGGGTTGCAGCAGGGGTAGATAAGTTAATCCCAGGAATAACAGGCTGGGCCCAAGTGAATGGACGAGATGAGCTTAGTTTAGACCAAAAAGTGGCATTAGAAAGCGAATACCTAGCAAAAAAGTCATTAACTATTGATTTTCAAATACTTATAAAAACATTTACCAATGTTTTAGGTAGTAAAGGGGTTACGCATTAACCTAAACCACTTATTTATGGCTAATGAGCACATATTATAACTAATTCTCTAACTTTGCCCTAGGCTACTTCATTTATCACTTCAAATACCCCCTGAATTTGAATGAAATTAAAAACAATATGTTTAAGATTAAGAATTTCAATATTGTACCAAAATTTTTCATCCTTTTATTGGATTTAGGTGCAACACTTACTGCTTTATTTATTGCTATTTTAATTCAGTACAATGTTTCTGTAAAACTTATTAATTGGGGCAATGTGCTAAATGCCATGGTATTAATTACACTAATTAATGCATTGGTTTTTATTGTTACTAAATCTTATACAGGAATTGTTAGGTATACAGGTGTGCAAGACGCTTTAAGAATTTTATTAGCCATTGTAAGTTCTTCCTTTCTTATTTTAGTTATTAATACTTTGGCATTGGGTTATGGGTCCATTTTATCTTTAACCACTTTAATAATTGTTCTTTATACTATTTTTAGTTTTTTATTCTTAATTTCTTATCGTGTATTAGTAAGGTATTTATTTGCCTATGCTAAAAACTATAAGATGAAAAAAAGAATGGTAGTTATTTTTGGAGCAGCAGATACAGGCGTAGCTACACAAAGAGTATTAGAAAATGATGGCCAAGCAAACATTCAGGTGCTTGCCTTTATTGATGATGATAAGAAAAAGGGAAGTAAGAATTTAAATGGGGCACCCATTATTACTTTTAATGCCTTTAAAGAATTAATAGCTATTCAACCCGTAGATGAATTAATTATAGCTAGCTATACTATTCCTACTAAAAGAAAAAATGAAATTGTTGATTTTTGTTTAGACCACGATATCAAAGTACTAAGTGTTCCGCCTTATGCTAAATGGGCAGAGGGTAAATTTAATAGTAGACAATTACAATCTATTAAAATTGAAGACTTACTAGAGCGTGATCCTATTTTGATTAATAATAATCAAATTAAAGCTCAGGTAAAAGGTAAACGTATTTTAGTAACAGGTGCTGCTGGTTCTATTGGTTCTGAAATTGTAAGACAATTAATTCCTTTTGGCCCTGAGTTAATTATACTTTGTGACCAAGCAGAAACTCCTTTGCACGTATTAGAACTTGAATTAATTGAACGCGGCACACATGTAAACTGCTTGAACTATTTGGCCGATGTGACTAATAAGAATAGGATGTCTAATTTATTTGAGGAGTTCAAACCTCATTATATATATCATGCAGCTGCCTATAAGCATGTTCCTATGATGGAATTATGCCCTACAGAAGCGGTGCGTAATAACCTAATTGGGGTGAAAGTAATGGCCGATTTAGCCATTCAGCATGGGGTAGAACGTTTTGTGATGATATCTACCGACAAAGCAGTAAACCCTACCAATGTAATGGGGGCTAGTAAGCGTATGGCTGAAATGTATGTCCAAGCCTTGTCCAAAGAAACCTCAATGCCTACCAAATTCATTACAACGCGTTTTGGCAACGTTTTAGGCTCTAATGGGTCAGTTATTATAAGATTTAAGGACCAGATCGAAAAAGGAGGCCCTGTGACCGTTACGCACCCGAATATTACCCGTTATTTCATGACTATACCAGAAGCCTGTCAATTGGTATTAGAGGCTGGAAGCATGGGTAATGGAGGAGAGATATTTGTATTTGATATGGGCCAGCCAGTGGCTATATCTGATTTAGCCAAGAAGATGATTCGTTTATATGGCTTAATTCCCAATATTGATATTAATATTACCTATAGCGGTTTACGTCCAGGAGAGAAATTATATGAGGAATTATTAAATCATGCAGAGAATACTACGCAAACTTACCACGATAAAATTTTAATTGCCAAAGTACGTGATGTTTCCTTTGAGCTAGTAAAACAAAGCACTTTTGAATTAGAGCATATTTTAAGCACTTCTAATGATGAAATGCAACTAGTATCTAAGATGAAAGAATTAGTACCTGAATATATTAGTAATAATAGTATTTACGAAAAATTAGATGCGACTGTGATTGCAATGGAGAAGTAATTATTATTTAAAGCCTGCATTTATAAGAAGCCCAATATCTTGAATAGATTCTATTTGCTTTAATGCTAACGAATCAAATCCCTTAAAGGCGGTAAATGTATAATGAAAGTTTTCATTATGTTCATTTTTTCTAAAGCCATGGTCGCCGGTAAGAATTATTCTATAATCTCCAGCTTTATTAATTGTATTTAAAAGTTCCTCTACTTTTGTATTGTTGAATTTCCAGAATAAAAAATAGTTTTCAAAATTAATAGAATGTTTAATGGGGAATTCGGCTCCTAAATCAAAAGGGGGGTGAGGCATGAATAAATGAGCGTAAGTAAAATTTTTTTTATTTTTATTAGCTTCTAATTGCGTACTTAATTCATTTAAAATATAATTATTATGCTCTATTACATTAGAATTAATCTTAATTAAATTTTTGAATTTAAAATTATTGGATAAAATTTTCTGCTTCGCAAAGGAAGTTTTTATTAAAAAATGTTCCGTAAAACTAGTAGGGTATAGGTATAATTGTGTTAAAGGTTCGGTACTGCCAATATGAAATATACTATAATTGGAAAAACTTACTCCTTTGCTACTAAGGCTATCCATTAAAGCTGCCTTCATCATTTTTTTACTTATAATGTTTTCATTTTTTTGATTCCCATAACTACTGTCTTTAGATAGATTAAAATTAAATAAACTACTTATACTATGTATGGTTGACTTTTCATAGGTATAGGAGCTATTACGTACCTCCCAGCCAGCTTTTTTTAAGTTATTTGAAAAATCATACACAGCGCTATCCTTTAGAATTTTATAAAGCTCATCGGGGGAGCTATATTCATCCATAACAATTAAAATAATGGGCTTTTCATTGCCTTTTTCATTAGGGCTAAAGCTTCTACCAATATTCTTATACCCATTTTGAATAGATTCTATAGGTCTAATCAATTCTCTTTGTAAACTTCTTGTAGAAAATATATTTACTACGCAGTAAATGGCTAAAAAAACGTTCAAGACCTTCCAGTTTTTATTTTTAGAAAAAATAAAATATAGTAAAGCAAGTATTAGAAGGGCAATACATAAAAAAATAATTTTTTCTCTAATGAATAAATGAAGTGTACCGCTAATAAATTCACTCACAGGAACCAAAAAGTTATTTCCATAAAAAAACAAAATAGTGAAGCCTATAAATAATACAGAAAGTACTTGCTCGTATTTACCTGTTTTTTTAACTAGCTGTGTAAATACAAGCTCAATGGCTATTAAAACTAATAGTACTAGTCCTGCCTGCCTTAAGCTATAAAAAGGCGATTCATATAATTCCCTCCAGTTAAAACCTATATAGGGTAGCACCACCATTAAAAAGAAGGGCTTATTTATATTCCATAAAGTCCAAGTATTTATTCTAAGCTTAATTGACATTTTCCCCGCTTTCAATGTTTTCTAAAAATAATAGTTCTCTTTTTGAGCCTTGTATTTTTTTAACCTCAATAAGTTTAAAATATTTTAAAAGGGCTGCTGTAAAATTTTCTTGGGTATAGCTACTGAAATCTTTTTGCTTATTTTTTATAAGTAATTGCACCTTGCTATCTTCTATTGGCACAAATTCCACAATGAGGTATTTACTATTAAATCTTGCAAATAATTCAGCAATATGCGCAAAGCTTAAAAAATTAGTAATGTGCAAATGGTGCACAATGGCCAAGCCCATAACTAAGCTAGGGCTTAAATGGCTATTTGATAGTCTTTGAAATATGCTTCTATATTCTTTTTCTAAGGCCCCAAAATTTGGGGTGGTTTCAGCAAGGTCCATTTGCATTACCGTTATATTCTTTAAGCGTCCTTTATTAATAGTATTTTCAATAGCGTCTACACAATTATAATCCGACTCTAAAGCAATTACCTGTTCTACTTCTTTGGCTGCTAGAAAACTAAACCTACCTGTGTTGGCGCCTAAGTCTATTACCGTTTTAGGCTTGGCATCACTTAGCCATTTTTTTATTATTTCTTCTTTCTGGTTTAAATATATGGGCGACTCAATATCATGTTCATAATATCCCTGCCATTGTTTATTTACATTATAGGCCTGCTTCCATTTTTTTACTGTAGATAATATCATATCTACTAAGGATAATAACTTTTCCTTAGTAAAACCCTCTTGAACTTTTGATTTTCTTGTATTCTCTTGCTGAACAGTTACTTCTGTATTCGCATATTTAGCATGCATATGTATATGCAATAGACAAGTTAAATTAAACCACGATTTGATTGGCAATTGCTTACTTACAAAATTTAAAGGCAGTCCTTTCAAATTAGCTTTAACCATACCAGACCATATTTGTCCATTATAATGCATTAAAGCAATAGGGCTTAAAAATTCAGCGCAAAATTGTTTATAAGCGAGCCAGGGCGTCCCTTCTTTAAAAAACTCAAAAGAACTGGTATCTAATAAAACAGCCCTGCCTTCTTTAAAGAAAAAATTAAAGGGGGTGGCATCTTTTAATATCATACCATAGCTTAAAGCAATTTTATTTATTTCTAAATAAGTTATGATGGCCTTTCTCCACTGAGTATAAGACCAACAAAAAGGGTAGGATTGAAAATGAATTTGTTCGGGTAATAATAGTTTGTAAACAGTAGCATCATTCCCTTCGTAATTTAATTCTTCATGGGAAATGAGATAGCCTTTTGCTTTTAATGCCTCATATAAGCCCGACTGCATGAATGCGTCATACTCCTTCTTGTATTCATTAAAAATGTATCTGTAGTAAACGCCTTCTTCTAAAACAACTCTAGCGGCAGTATCTTTATAAGATATATAATTAGCTTGGGTCATGTTCTTGGTCTTCTTTATCAGTTTCCTTACTGCTTCCCAACTTTAACTTTATAAAAGCCATAATTCTTTTGAAAAACACTACAATGGTTAGAAAACCAGATAATAATGCCTGAAATAATAAACTACCTGTACCTGGATCGATATAGAGAATAAACATAAATCTATTGAATAGTTATAATTTAGATAAAATATAATGGGGGTAGTTTAACATTGATAATCAATTAGTTATAATTAATTAAACCAGCTAATATTAAAATACGATTAAAATTACTATAAAATAATAACTTTGCACAGCAATATCGAACAATAATAAATAACATCATCTAAAACATAATAAATGAATCGTTTACTAACTCTTATAATGGCCTTGCTTATTACTTCAATGACCATGGCTCAGGATGAGCCTGCTGCTGTTCAATTACCTAATGACACTTTAAAATTAGGCGCTTTAAAAATTATTAAAATTAATGGAGAAGAGAAGAAGAACTGGTTTGATGTTATTAAATACTTTGATTACGATGCAATTAAATTAAACTATACGCCTAAAAAAATATTGCCTAATGCTGAATTGCAAACTGAATGGTTGGCCTTTGATTTAGGTATAGCGGGCTATATGGATTATACTAAATACGAGATCACTCCTAATTTTTCTAGACCAGTGGTGGGTATACCCGTTACAAATAGAAAAATGCAACCTAAAAATAGTTCTACCAATGTAAATATTTGGCTAGTGCAACAAAAGTTAAATGTATATAAACATAAGTATTATTTTAAATATGGCCTAGGTTTTGAAATGTTCAATTTTTATTATGCCAATGGAGTTGATTTTAGAAACAATGATAAAATGTATATTTCTGTAACGAATAATACATACAAAAAAGACAAATTATATATTAACTACTTAACTGTTCCCTTAATTTTATCACGTACATATAAGTTTAAGAAATTTCAAGATATTAATGTAGCAGGCGGCCTTAATATTGGCTATTTATTAAATACTAGAAATAAACAAATTAGCGACCCATTAGGCAAGAAAAAATATGAAGGAGATTTTAATTTCAGTGATTATAAAATGTCTGGGGTATTTCAAATAGGCATTGGAGACGTGAAGTTCTATGGTACTGCAGCTTTAACCAATACCATTGATAAAACCACCTCTAATCAATCTTTCTATCCTTATACATTTGGTATTCGCTTCTCTAAGTTCTAGTAATGATTTACTAGTATATAGCTTTTACAATAAATACTTAAGCATAAAAAAGGCGTCCCGTTCAATGGGACGCCTTTTTTTATTGGAGTTAAAGTTCTTACTAGTATTTTTTCTTCTCTCTAATTTCCTTAGTATACTTCTTTAAAGAAGTAAGCTCATTCGGATCTAAGTTGGTCCAAGCTATATCTAAAATTTCTTTATAATAATCTTGCATTGTTGTAACAAAAGGGTTAGAGAAACTTGGCTCAGTTTCAAAAGCTGCAGAATAGTCTCTTAAAATTTTATATGTTCCTGTGCTTACAATATTTATTTTTCTTTGTTTTAATGGGATACTTTTTACCCAAATTTTTTCTTTAGTGATAGGCTCAGATAGCGATAAGTTCAACTTTCCAGATAGCACAAAAAAACCATTCAGTTTATACAAAGTATTAAAAACAGCCGCCTTTCTTTTTCCTGAAACTTGTATTTCACTTCCGCTCCAAATTATATTTTGGTCGTTTAAGTCAAAATCTATTTGCACATTTAATAGTAAATCACTTTCTATTTTATCGGTATACAATGCGCCTTCATAGTTTTCAAAAGGGCCTCTAACGGTATAGCCCTTGGCAGTAAGTGATTCATTCAAATCGCCGGCCATGAACTTTGAAAAATCGTTAAAGGTTCTGTAATCGGCGTATTTAAACTTATCATTGAACCTAGGTTCTAGTAATAAAATTTTAAGATCATTGGATCCAACGCTGGTTTGCGAAGGGGGTGCATATTCATAGCTAGGCACTTTGAATGCTAAAGGCTTAGCAACCGTAACCATTTTTTTCTTTGCAGAGGAGGATACCATGGTCGCATAGACAATGATAACAACAAATGATAGTAAAATTTTAATCCAATTTTTCATAAGTTCTGTTTTGGTCGCTTTATTAAAAATAACAGTGTAAATATACTAAATCCTATAAAATAAACTAATATGTCCTTGATATCGCCTGTGCCAGGAAGCCATCCCAGCATTTGAACTAGTTCTGTTCCCATGATTACCGCTAAGGTTAATAGCTTCATACTATTGGGCACTAATTGCCAGTTACCCCATATTGCGCTAAGCATGAATAAAAAGGAAATTTCCCAGCATAAATCGGGTAACCAATTAGCGAAGCTATACCCACGCGTATTCATTTTTTTAAGGCCTATGAAAGACTCATATACAAGTACATCTTTTTTAAAAAAATAATACAGCCCCACACCAATTAGTAAGCAAAGTATAGAGAGTAAAAAGTAAATAAGACGTTTGTTCATAATTTTTTGCACATTGCGAATTAATTAACCAAACTTAAGTTTTTTAATTTAAATTTGAATTACCCCCAAGGCTAACTTAAAACTTCACCAATGCAAAAAGTTCTATGGGCTTTGAGTTTATTCATCCTCTTCCTCTTTGTAGAGGCTTGTAAAAAAACGGAAACCTCGCTTACATCGTTCACTCAAGTTATTCCTTCTTCAAATATTGCGCCAGTAGTTACTGCGCCCTTAGTATATCCTATAAATACCTTGGACTCATTCTCTGCCATCAATAAAACAACTTCTTGGTACACGACCACAAGAGCAATGACAAGCTTATTTGATGTGCATGCAAGTAGTTATTGGGGTTTTGAGCGAGCAAGTAGCGGTAATTTAATACCCTATAATACAACAACAACTGGTAGTTGGAATGCATCAAAAAGTTATTACTGGAACGATTTAGGAACTTATCTCTACACCGATTTCACTGGTGATGGCAAGAAAGATTTATGGGCCTATTATTGGAAAAATCCTTGGCCTACCAATGCCACAGGTTTGCATTTATTTTCTGAATATGAAACAAGCCCCAATGTTTATGATTTACAAGTCGGGTTAACTCAAGTTCGAAAATGTGTGGTATCCGATATGGATAATGATAAAAAGCCCGATATCATGCTATTTTCATCGGGTTATGATGGCATGCCTTTCCCCGGAGATTCATTAGCAATATTTTATCCTAAGGATATAAAGTATCAGTTTTTAGGACAGGATATTGGTTATTTTCATGGAGGGGCCACTGGAGATATTAATAATGATGGATTAATGGATATTGTTGCTTATTCAGGAGGTAGTGCCGTGATACCTTTGCATCCAACTTGTTACCTTAATAAAGGAAATAGAAATTTTGAATTAAATAAACAAGTATTTAAAAATTTTAATCAAGGGTCAGATAATTATTATACAGTTGAACTATTTGATATTAATAAGGACGGAAATTTAGATTTGTTTTTAGGTTCCTCTAAAACATTGAGAGTAATTCCAGGTTCCAATGGCATTTTTGATAGAGCTAAAGCCAAAAATTTTGCAGTAGATTCTAATTTAGAAATAATGGATATTGCTTTTTTAGATTTTGATTTTGACGGAAAAATTGACGTCTTAACCATGAGCAATAAAGAGGGTTACGATGGTTATGGCTTAAGATTATATTTAAATAAAGACAACGGTTTTATAGAAAGTACCAAAAACTATTTTGATGTAACAGATGAAATAGGCAAAGGCGCCTGGATTAAGTGGATTCGATTATTTGACTATGATAAAGACGGAGATATAGATGTAGTAGGGGACGGATTATTTGGAACATTAAATGGTAGCAGGGGTAGTAGGATATTTTGGAAAAATGAATCGGGTAAATTTAAGCATGTAAGGCTTTAAAAATATATCCTTAAAATTATAAATGCTTTATTTATTTCACGAAGCTATATTTTATAATACAATAAATTGCTCTAAATCCATCTTTCCAATTAATTTTTTTGCCCTCATCATATGTTCTGCCATTATAACTAATACCTACTTCATAAATTTTAATATTTTTAATTTTTGAAATTTTTGCTGTTACTTCTGGCTCGAACCCAAATCTATTTTCTTTAAGTTGTATTTTTTTTATTATATCACTTTTAAATAGTTTATAGCAAGTTTCCATATCAGTTAAATTAAGGTTGGTAGAAATATTACTTAAAAAAGTTAATATCTTATTTCCTATGCTATGCCAAAAAAATAATACTCGATGTGGATCTCCGCCTTTAAAACGACTTCCATATACTACATCTGCAAAGTTATTCAAGATTGGCCCAAGTAATTTATTATATTCAGATGGACTGTATTCTAAATCTGCATCTTGTATTATGATGTAATCACCATTACATTCATTAATTCCTTTTCTAATAGAATAACCTTTACCGCAATTTTTTTCGTTTATTAGTAATTTTATTTTATTATCATTCTCTTCATTGTATTTATTAATTATACTTATTGAATTATCACTACTTTTATCATCAATTATTACTATCTCTTTTTCTATACCATCAGTTAGCTGAACTTTATTAATTGATATTAATAAAGGAATAATTGTTTTTTCTTCGTTATAACAAGGAATAATTATAGATAACTTTTTCATATTATTCTAAAAGTAAATAAAAAATTTCAATTTCAATATTTTTACTAGAAAAATTATATATAACTCATTTAAAAAGTCTAAATATTCATTTGAGTTTAATCTTGCAGTAATTATGACTTAATTTACTTTCCCTGCTTCGCCAATTCTGCAGGGCTCAATAACCTTGTATGATCCAATAACTCAATTAGCGCCATGGTTTTTTCTGTTTTCATATTGCTAATGCCATTTACTATTGTATAAGAGTCCTTTAATAAATAAAATACATTGGTACTGAGATTAATTGCTTTATTGTTTTTATATAAGGGAGGTAGTATTTGATTTTGATAAAAATTTTCAATTTCAGTTAAGGCATTTACATATACTTGAATTTTCTTCTTACTTGTATTATTAATATCATTACGCTCATTATTACGTTCTTCCAAACACCAAGTATTTAATAATATCATTTTACGAGGGCTATTAGCTGCAATCATATCGGCGCTTAATTGATACACAAAGCCATCTAGCTTCCAGCGAAGGGTATTATAATTTGCTAAGGCACTGTCTTTATTTGAGCCTTGTTTTAAAGCTGAACTTAAATACAGTTCCGATGTATATTTTATTTCAATAAGTTTTGATAGCAGGCCTTGGGTATAGGATGGCTGTTGGGGCTGCGCCAGCGCAGCCCCAACAGCAAAAACTCCCGACAAAAAAATAACTAGTACAATATAAATTTGCTTATTTCTCATAAACTGTTTTTCATTTTTCATTCTAATTCTGATTTAAAAGTATTTTATAAAAAGAAAAACTTATTCTCTAGCAGACCCTCGCTCTGTGGGTTTTGGTCATATCCATTTTTCCCTAGGTCCTTATTTACGATTTCAATAATGGAGCGCATGTTTTTGGTATCGCTATGCTTATTTAGGTTTTCAATTAAGTAATGCGTAAAGGCCCCAATAAACCTTTTATTGATATAGGTATCGGCACTTAGTTCATGTGACTGGCAAGCACTTAATAAAGCCCCATTGAGTGGCTTTATAATGGGGGTAATGCCTTCGATGGCAATATCGGACTTCTGCTCTTCTTCATTTACTCCTTCCTCATGGTGTTGTAGACCTGTAAAAAATCGGTAATGGGTATTATTTGCATTAAAATCTTCTTCATCTACCTTAAAAGGGTCTCTAGATAAATCCTCGGCATGACAGCTATCCGATATCCATACAAAATGCACCCCCTTGGGAATCCCTGCAAATAGCTGAGCAAATTCTTTATCTCTTAAACTAGTATTGTTAGTTCCATCATAATCATAAGGACAAATAATTTCATCGAGCCCATCTTTTTCTAAGGGTGCATGTAGGGTAGGCGCCTGTGCTCCATGACCACTATAATGAAACAATAACTGGTCGCCTGCTTCAGCGCCTTCTATTAACCATTTTAACTGTATGAGTATTTCTTTTTTAGTAGCTTCTTTATTGGTTAATTTTTTGATGTTCTTTTTTGGATACACTTTATTCGCTTCTGCAATAAAATGCTCCATTTCTAAAATATCATTCACGCATCCTCTTAATTCATTTCTAGGATCGGGGTATTTATTAATACCTACAAGTAGTGCTTTGTTTTTCATATTTTCTTTTTTTATACACCTAAAATAAAAATAAAATACGCTGTTCCAAATTTTATTTTTACTTTTATTTGGTAGCTTGAAAGCCTTTGCTAGAAAGGGTTCTAATGAATTTACCGCAAACTTAATAAACATAATATTCCCTGCTATTTTCTAAGTCGAAAACGCTCTAAAAAATATTTTTATGAAAAAAGAACCAACCATGAGTTTATTCAAAAGTTTCTTACTTTTTTGTATTGCCATCGTTTTATTAATTTTTACTACACCTATTGGATTTTTTTATGCCTTGCTACGACAACTATTTTTTGGTAAACTAAAAACACTAAGTATCTATTTTTTAGAAGTAGCTATTTCAATAGACAATACAGGTAATGTGATGATGCAATATTTATTAAACGACCTCTTGCTTATTAAGCGTCCAACAACTTATTATTTTGGCAATAAGAAAGAAACCATTAGTAGTGTAATAGGTAAGAATAGTTTAACCAATACCTTAAGCCCATTAGGCAAGGCGCTGAATGCTTTTTTAAATTGGATAGATAAAGACCATTCCTTTAACTCAATAATCTATGACGTAAGGCTATGGGCTGCTGGTAAAGAAAATAAGTAAATACAGTTTGGCCTATTCTTGAAAATTTGATTAGGTATCAATTTATCTTTACCTTTATAGACAGTATATAATACTTTCTTTAATTATGGTTAAAAATAAATACAATATTTATATTTTTATTTTATTGATCGCTGGTTTTTTACTTAGATTATGGATGGTTACACTAGATCCATTCTTACATAACTGGGACGAACATTTTCATGCTTTAGTAGCAAAAAACTTATCTAATAATTTTGCACTACCTATATTATTGAATAACCCTTTGGACAGTTATAAAATAGAGGCCTGGTGTGACAATCATATATGGTTGCACAAACAACCTTTATTTTTATGGCAAATAGCTGTAGCCATTAAAGTATTTGGGACTTCAGTTTTTTCAGTAAGATTCCCCAGCTTACTTATGACAAGCATTTCTTTATTAATAATTTATAGGCTAGCCTTTTTAGTTACGCAAGATCGTAAAACAAGCCTAATAGCTTTAATTTTAGCAACTTTTTCAAACTTTCAGTTAAACCTAATTTCTGCAAGAATTCCCACCGATCATAATGACATTGCTTTTGGATTTTATGTTTTGCTCAGCATTTGGACTTTTGTAGAATATTTAAAATCAAAGAAAATTTATTGGGTCTTACTATCCGGCATTTTTGCAGGCGCTGCTGTTTTAATTAAGTGGCTCATTGGCCTGCTGGTCTACTCTTCTTGGGGCATTATTTCATTGTATTACATAATAAAGAAAAAAAACTATTCCTTATTCATTCATCTCATATTTTCCTTTATTATTTGTTTATTAATATTTATCCCTTGGCAAATCTTTACTTATTATAAATTTCCAACTGAATTTTTATTTGAGCATGGCTTTAACCAAAAACATATTGTAGAAGTTGTGGAGGGGCATAGCGGAGGTTATTTTTTCTATATTAAAAACTTTAGACATTACTATGGCTTCCTTTTAACCTTATTCTTCTTAAATGGTATTTGGTTATCTTATAAAAGAAAATATTTTCAAAATGAAATTGGTTTTGCTTTAATTTTTTATTGTGTACTACTTTTTTCTTTTTTCACGTTCATGGTAGCTACCAAAATGAATGGGTTTTTATATTCAATACTGCCTATTGGTTTAATATATGCATCAATATCTGTCAATGCATTTATGCAAAACTATATTACCAAAAAAGTTTTTGCATTTCTGTTTATATCTATACTAGTTCTTGATACATTGAACCCCTATGATATTTGGAAAAGAACCTATAGAAGTCAAGAATACACTAGAAAATCACATAATACAGCCATTATTAAAAACGCTGATACATTCATACCTAAAGATTATAATGTAGTCATTAATTTAAGTGATTATGAAAATATTGATTTAATGTACTATAATAAAAGACCATTCGCGGCTTATCATGGTGTATTTACAGTGGACGAACTCAATAAATTATTAGTACAAAAGGTTAAAATTGCTGCATTTGCAGATCATGGAAAATATATACTCCCAGACTATATTAAAAATTATCCTTTCTTGTATATAATTGATAAAAAGTTAATGGATTAAATTTCTACAATGAATATTGTTAAACCGTATAGATTTTTTTTACTTCTGCTTTTATTCGCATGCTCAAAAGGCAAAGAAGTAAGTAATACAATAAATAATCCTATTGTGCCTGTGGTAGTAGCACCTAAAATTACACTACCCACTGTTGCAATAGCCGATACGCCTACAAGCCTTAGTTCAACTAGTATTGTTTATAATGCAAAAATTCTTGATAATGGAGGAGAGGGGGTAACAAATTATGGAATATGTTGGTCTAAGAATAGTACACCAACTTTGAATGATTTTAAATATAATTATACTGGAAAATTAATTGGCAATTTTGAAACCAATGTTCAGGGTTTAAAAGGCGGGACTGTGTATAATTTCGCTTCATATGCTACAAATTCAGCAGGCACTAATTATAGCACTATTAAAACTGTTAAAACGCCAGATCCTATTAATGTTGTCAATTGCCAATTACCTGAAATGATGACAAGGGGAGATGTAGGTATTGGATTTCCTAGAATTGCCAACAGAATGAAATCGGTGGGGACTTTAACTATAAATGTAATATTTGTTGATTTTTCAGATGCTGCCTCTACTAAGACGCCTCAAGAAGTATATTCAATTCTAACACCTACTGCAGAAACTTATTTTAATACTGTTTCCTATGGTAAATTAAATATACAATTTAAACCCAATTTAAAATGGTATAGAATGGGTAAGCCTTCTAGTGATTATGGTTGGGATAATTTGACTTTTAATTTGCATAAACAATATATACAAGAAGCCATTAATATAGCAGATGCTGATATAGATTTTTCTGGCTCAGATGCTTTTGTAATAATTGCAAATCCAGATGCGACCAAAATAAAAAATGGACCTGCCTTCACCGCTTCTAAAGGAGCTGGCATTAAGGTGGACGGTAAAGAGTTCTTAAGTAGCGCCACTTCTGGAAATGATCTTAAGGTTTGGGGAGGACTTTGGTTTAATCACGAGTTTGGGCATGATATGTCTTTAGTAGACCTTTATGCCTATCAAGGCAGCGCACATAGATTTGTTGGAGAATATAGTATTATGGGTTTAATTAGCGGCGCTGGCCAAGATTTATTTGGATGGGAAAAATGGATATTAGGATGGCTAAGCGACGATCAGGTGGTATGTGTTAATTCAGGAGTAAACAGCGCTCTTCTTACTCCAATTGAAACTGCAGGAGGCACCAAATTATTTACCATACCTATTTCGAAAACGGCAGCAATTGTAGTAGAGAGCAGAAGGGCTATTGGATATGATAAAAATTTACCTAAAACAGGACCCTTAGTTTATATAGTAGATACCAATATACCCTCTGGTACCGGCACTATTAAAGTTTTACCCATTGATGAGACAGACATTAAGAAATTACAATCACCCATGGTGGTGGGTCAAGTAATGAATTACCTTAATTATTCCATTAAATTTGTTTCAACCGATTTGAATGGGGATGTCGTTGAAATTAAAAAGAATTAATTTTCATATTTCTCCCAAATTTTCAGCCCCTCATAATTCGATTTTATTCCATAATACTTATATAAATAAAAAGTGTATTCAGGGTAGTCAGGGTAAATTTTTTGTTTTAATGTATAGTCGCCATCAAATCCCAATTTATAAATTACAATAGAATCGGCTTTCATCGCTTTCATTTGCTCCATCATTTGCTTGTAATGTTCATTTTCAATGCTTCTTCCTTTATAGGTAAGAATAAAATTAAAATTCATTTTTACTTTACTGCTATCACTTAACAGCTGATTAATATTTGTTTTCACCTTTGAAGCATCGAAGTAATGCTCGCTATAAAAACTTATTAAATTCTTATTAGCCTTTGTTAAATAGTAGGTGTAAGTTGGGTGAAAACTAAAATAAACCTCTTTACTGGATCTATCTTCTAATGTATTCATTAGCCGAAGGCTTTCATTCAGTGGTAAATTCCAAGCGTTTTTAGTAGTTTTTTGATGAGACCATACGTTGTAAATACCATTTACATTCGCGATTAAAATAAACAGCAAACCAATATATAAAACCTTTTTATATTTAGCGTTTATCCCATTACTAATGAGATGAGATTTTGCTATATCCAATAAAACCAAATTTCTAAGTTTACCCGCAATACCCGTGAGTATATATAAAATAGATCCTATTATAAAAACTATATAATTTTTATAAGTTTTTTTATTCTTTATAAGTAAAAATGTGAGTACAATAAATACAATCAAATAGCCAGTTATTGAAATGAAACCAATTATGGAGGTAGGAAATATGGCTTGATTCCCTAGCACAGAAGAAGCATAAGATTTTATACTAGTTATTATATCAAAAGTTTGTTCATTTGTTTTGATATTATTTAACCTATGTATTGTATAAAATATATATAGTTGATTGGCGTAGGCTATTAGATAAATAGCTGCAGGAACAATTAATTTTTTGACCTTACTTATGAATGAATTTTCATTGCGTAAAAAATACCAAATAAAATAAGGTATAATTAAAATAATACCAACATAGCTAATAAAGGATAAGAGCAAAAACCCTAGAAAAAAATAGTACCAATAATATTTATTATTGTTTTCTAAGGGGAAGCTTAAAATCATTAATATTGGAACTGCATAGGCGTACCAACGAATACTGGTAACCCATAACATAATAGTAGGGTTAAAACCTACTAACAACAATAAAATAATTTTAGCCTCATTATTTTTTGTTTTAAATAAGCTATAGCCCAATGCTAGTATAAAGAGTAAAGATGAAATTAAGCGAACTGCGGTCCAATTATTAAATAGTTTATAAAAGCTAAAGTTTACTATATAGGATAATGGAGGGTGAACATCAAAATTTTGAATTTTACTTACTAATACTTTTAAACTATTCTCTTCAATCATTCTTATATTCCAGTATTCATCATCATAGCCAAAACTATTATAGGCAATAGAAAGAAAAATAACGGCCGATACTATAAAAAGAGTATTGATAAGGTATTTATATTTTAAATTGGTCAACTCCATTTTTTATAATTTATTGATAATAAATTCAGGGGCGTATTTAGCAATTTTAGAAATGATATACCAAGTTAAATTTGGGTAAATTTCAAAAGATGTATTTTTTTTCAATATGCTATTCGCTACTATTTCTGGCTTAACGGCAATCCCAGGTTTATTAATATGGGCCGTCATTTTAGTATCTACTACACCTGGGGTTACGGCCTGAACAAGAATGCCTCTATCTTTTAAATCTTGTCTTAGTCCAAAGAGATATTGATGAAAACCACTTTTAGCTGAGCCATACATATAATTAGATTTTCTACCTCTTAATCCAGCAATGGAGGATATGCCAATAATCCTCTCCAAATTAGGATTATGGTCTTTGATAAATGTATTTATAATATTTACAGCAGCTAAATAATTAACATATATATTTTCTTTATTCTTCTCAATATCATTAATACATTCTTCATTATTGTATAAAACTCCAGATGAATACATAATCCATTTAGGTTTGCAGGGCATCTTTTCTATAAAGCCCTTTGCTGATGGAAGATCCGTCACATCTAAAAATACTACTGTTGATTTTTTTTCTAAATTATGATCCCTTACAAATTGCTTTAATGATTCAATATTTCTACCTGCTAAAATTAAATGACCATTTCTATGCTCATTAATATATTTCAGTGCTGTAGCTTTTGCTATATCACTATTAGCGCCAATTATTAAAAATGATTCTTTATACATATTTTTTAATCTTATAATTTGATCTGATTGAAATTTATTTGCTACTTGTATTTGATTAGGATATTGTTTTTCAAAACTATCATTTAACATTCTGGCATCCTTTGTCAAATATATTTTACCTCCAAGCTCAGTGACAATGACATCAAGTTTATCCAATACATCCCATAAGGCATCATCAATTTTTATATCTACCGCTAAAGTATAGCCCTCGATAGGAAATTCTAAATATCTATTTTCATGCGATTTTCCAAAAAGTTTTAATACAGCAAGAAATGAACCTAAATTATTTTCTGCTAATATTTTTAATATTTTACTAACACCTTCATAAGAACTTTCTTTCGGCAATACAAACTGGTATTGTACGAACCCTTTTTTACCATAAATTCTATTCCAATTATTAATTTTATCTAATGGGTAGAAATAAGGGTCGTAGTGTATGGTTGTAGTTTGTACCTTAGAAATAGTCTTTGCATAAAATAAAAAGTTAAATATTTTTATAAAGTATGCGTTTAAAGTAAAAAAAGGCAAATAGAATGGAACATTTAAGAAAGCCTTTTTATGTAGGCTTAATGCATCATTGGTATTTTTTAGATCCTCCCTTTTGGCATGTTCACCTAAAAGCAAAATAGATTTTCCCATTGAAGGGCCTTTTGCTAGGCAATCAATCCAGGCAACCGAGTAGGTGTAATTTTTATAGTCTTCAAATAGTTGGAAAATTTCTTCTAAGTTTTTAGCCTTTATAGAGGTTTGTTGAATATAGGATGTTTCAATTTTTTTCAATCTTAAAGTTACTTCTACAATCACGCCTGTTAAGCCAAGCCCTCCAGCTGTTTGTATGAATAAAGGCTCATTTTGGCTTAGTTGAACTATCTCAGCTTCTTGGTTGATTAGTTTGATCTCAGTAACATGGTCACTAAATACCCCCTCAATATGATGGTTTTTCCCATGTATATCAGAGGCAAAAGCACCTCCAATACTAATAAATTTTGTACCAGGCGTAACGGGTAAGAAATAGCCCTTGGGAACGATTAATTCAAGAATACTAGATAATAATACTCCAGATTGGCATTGGATAATACCATTTTGCTCATCGAAGGAGATAATCTTATTGAGGCTTGTTGTAGAAATAATGTTCTTTGATAAAGAGGCATCACCATAACATTTACCATTGCCTCTTGCTATAATGGATTCATTATTTTTTATAAAATGAATAATTTCATCATAAGAATTGGGCTCATATACATTGGCGCTTATTGTAGGGTATAGCCCCCAGTTGGCAACTTCTTTTCTCACTTATTTTTTATTATTTCAAAAATATAGGTAAATAAGAATATCATTAATGTAACCAGCAGTTTTTTATTTTTTATAATTCTATTAACAGGATCCTCGGAATTATTATTGGAGTTATCAAAATAGAAAAATAATATAGCAGCGCTAGATAAATTTATGAGCACGTAGAAAATAGGAGTAGTAATATTTAATACGAAGTAGGCATGTATATTTAATAAAATAATGGCAGCTATACCAAAATTGATCATTAAAATTTGTAAAAATAATTCATTTGATTTATTGTAACCCCTGCCAGCAATTTCTTCTACCCCTGAATTTTTGCATTCCATATATCTTTTATGAAGAGATAATGATAACACAGATAAAGTTAATGTGGCTACAAACCAACCGGTTAAATTTACATTATTTATACTTCCCCCATAAAATACGCGTATAATATAAAAACTACTTAAAATAATTACATCCACAAACCTAATTTGTTTGCCTATTATAGAATAAAAATAGTTGAGAACAAAATAGAAAATTGTAATGTATAATGGGTATAAGCCAATGCTATAGCTAATTGCAAAAGACATTATTATTAAAACCAGAGAGATTATAAATGCATTACTAATATCAACCTCGCCGGCTGCAATGGGTCTATTTCTTTTAATTGAATGTTGTCTGTCGTTTTCAATATCTTTTATATCATTTAAAATATAACCAGCTGAGGCTAATAAAGAAAAGGAAATAATGCCTAATGATAAATTTATTAATGAATTATAATTGATTTGATTGGACAATACAACAGGCAAGGCAATAATGATATTTTTTATCCAATGCGTTGGCCTTAAAACTTGTATGTATTTATTTTTTAACATGGATAAGTTCATTTCTTGTTATTAAAAATCCATTTCTTGCACTTTTGAATATTATATTGTCTGATTTTGAGTCACCTAAGTAGTCAAAATTACTTCCCCATTTACTCATAATATAGTCAAGTTTATTTTGCCCTTTTAAATTGATATCTGTACTTCCGTGTATTTCATTGATGAAATCTAATTGCTTCAATACATCTTTAACAAAAAAATCGGGGCTTGCACTTACTATAATTATTTTTTCATATTGGGCTTTATTTTTATTAATCCAATTAATTATCATAGGGTTTAACAATAACTGAACAGGGTAATTTATTTTGAAATGAAGGAGCAATTCATTTTTTAAGTCAAGTATGGAACTTCTCTTAACTAAGAAATGATTAATTAATTTAAAGGGGTTTTGAAGCAAAGTCCTATAAAAGATTTCCTTAAAGAAATCATTTTTTAGCAATGTTTTATCAAAGTCAATGATGCAGACCAAAATATGAGTATTATTTCATTATAAAAATAACTAATACATACGAATTCAACTTCATGATATTAGTAATTATGTGGTCTCGCCAAGAATCGAACTTGGATCTAGTGTTTAGGAAACACCTATTCTATCCATTGAACTACGGGACCATCGGCTATAAGTAGGCCGAGGACAGCAAAAATAACCACATTATTTGGTATCTTTACGCCTCTAATACAACACAATATGGGTTTTTACAATATCATTATTAAGTTTCGCTTCTGGCTAAGTTTACTAGCTATTGCCTTGGGTTTAGGTCTTGAATTACCTGGCATTGCTGGTTTTTGGCCTGTTTTTCCCCTTTATTTTTTAGGGTTAATAGGTATTTTAAGTCATTTTTTTATTGGCCCTCTTCGTTTGGTGCAAGCGCCTATGGAACTGGGTGATATGGATGAAGTGGAGCGAATTTTAGCGACTATCTGGTGGCCTCAACTTTTATACAAGCCTGTTCGCAGTACTTACTATACTATCAAGGGTAATATTGCCATGGCAAAACAAGATTTTGATACTGCCGAAAAGCATTTAAAGCATAGTAACGATTTAGGATCGGCCATGCCTGAAGCAGAAGGTGCCAACAAATTACAATTAGGAATGATGGCCATGCAAAAAGGAGATACTAAACAAGGAGAGTCTTATATACGTGCAGCCATTCGTGCAGGGATTCCAGATAAAGAATCGGAAGCCGTTGCTTTTTTAAGTATGTGTCAAATTTTTATGAATAAGCGCGAGTTTCGTGCTGCTAAAGATTATTTCCGTAAAGCCAAAGCATGCAAACCCACTACTAAACAAGTAGTAGATCAAATTAAAGAAATAGAGAAATACATTTCTCGTATGCCTGGGTAATTTTTGATTTACTTTTTTTACCTGATTATATTTTAAGCCCACTTCAATCGAGTGGGTTTTTTATTTAGACAATTTTCTAAACGTATAAATGCGCTGAAATTGAATTGGATGGGTTCTTATTTTTGGATCATTAAAAATAATAAACCTATAAGTTGATTTTATGAAATTTATGCCTATCTTTACCGAGCCAGAAAATTGTGATCTATGGTCAACTTGTTATCCAGAACATGAAATAAATGAAGAGATAAAAGACATTTACTCCATTTTAATGGATGATAAATGGGCTGACGATAAATATCTTTTAGAATTTATAAAACAAAATGAAGAATGTTTAAATGACAACTATTGGGCAGGGGTAGATATGTTTGAAATTATTAATAATATAAAAATAGAAATGGCTTCTTTTGATGAGGAACTTTATTTAGCAGAACAAAACAAGCAAATGAATAAAAGTAGGAGTTTAGATAAGATATTTTTAAAGTTGCATCAAAACATATACTCTTTGAACACCTTTAATGAAACGTATCGAAAGGCAAGGCCTAATTTAAGTAGATCCATTATAAGACTTTATGGCATCGAATTGTCAGATAAAACAATAATCATTACTGGCGGTACTTTAAAACTTAAACAAAAAATGATTGGTGAAAATTTTGATATAGAACTTAAAAATTTAAAACGTGTTCAAACATATTTAAATAAACAAGGAATTATTGATAGAGCAGGTTTAATAGATTAAACATAATTTTATGAAAACACAAAGTAATTATTTACAAAATGCAAAATTTAGAATTGAAAATAAGAAATGGCTTTCTTATTCAAGTAATATTGCATTAAGGGTTTTGGCAGCACTTGAAGAATCCGAGGAAATGACACAGAAAACTTTAGCTGAAAAGGTTGGGGTAAGTCCTCAATACATTAATAAGGTTTTAAAAGGGCAAGAAAACTTATCCCTTCAAACCATTGCCAAATTATCAGAAGCATTGAATATGGAACTTATTACATTCCCTAAATTCTTATTTGATCAACCAATTAACAAGGTATTTAAAACTATTTCAAGTAAAAGCAGATTAAAGAAAATGGAAAAATAGATATGTTTTATATTAATTCTGTAAATTAGTATCCAGACCTCCTAATCAAATTATAGATTATGAAAATTAACGAGTCAGTACCAAAAAATTTTGATTCTGTAAACTTCTTCAGAAAAATTAAGGATAAGATTTCTAAAGAAACCTTTGGCTTATCAAATGAACAATTGAAAGAGTATTATAAAGATGCTAATAAAGAAGCATTCTTTAAAAGACTTGATGAGGCTAAGGCGATGTTTAAAAAATAAATATTATTAATAAAAGATATCATCGAATATGAAGCAAGTAAATAAAAATTTTGACACTGTTAATTTTTTTCGAAAAGTAAAAGAAAAAATATCCAAAGAAATTTATGGTATGTCCAGTGATCAATTAAAAGAGTATTTTAAAAATAGTACAAAAGAAAATTATTTTAAAAAGTACAATGAAATAAAAGATCAAAAAATTAATTAAAAAATATACTTTGAAGAAAAGTAATTGTATCTAATATATTTCTTAACCCACTTCATTCGAGTGGGTTTTTTATTTAGAAAACTTTTTCAGAAATAGAAATAAACTCTAACCCAACAACTTCTCAATCGTTGGTGCGAAATGCCCATGCTCGAGCGCATGAATTTTATTGGCTAAGGAATCAGCTGTTTCATTAGCATCTATAGAACATTTAGCTTGAAATATAATAGCGCCCTCATCGTAATGCTCGTTTACCCAATGTATTGTAATACCCGACTCTTTTTCTCCTGCAGCAATAACCGCTTCATGCACGCGCGCACCATACATGCCCTTGCCTCCGTATTTTGGAAGTAGTGCCGGATGAATATTTATAATGGCTTTCGGATAAGCCCTCACCAATACTTCAGGCACCTTCCATAAAAAACCAGCTAGTACTATAAAATCAATGCCTGCATTTTTTAAACTCTCAACATAACCATTAGCAGCAAAATCTGACTTATTAATCATTAAACTAGGAATGCCTTTTTCTTCAGCTATCTCCAAAACCCCAGCACCCTGAACATTGCATACAATTAAAGAAACCTTAATTCGCAAGTCCTTATTTTCAAAATACTCTATAATTTTTCTTGCATTGGTGCCGGCGCCTGAAGCGAAAATGGCGATATGGACGGGTTTACCCCTACCCAATAACCTGCTTCCAACCCTGGTTAAATAACCCTTAAAAAAGGCAAATTGCCCAGTAAAGAAACTTACGAAAATCACCGAAAAAGGCCATAAAATGGTCAAAAATAGGGGATAAACGAGCCAAAATGCCCAATTTTTCTCCAAAAACACCAATTTTAGCAAAAAGCTACAAAGCCTTCCACTGAGGCTACCGCCCAGGGCAAAAGTGAGGATGACCAGCCAAAATTGACCCGTCCCCAGTTTCCACTTTTCTTGTAATCTTTTTATTGCTTTCATGCTGTTTTTATTGCTAAACCTAGGTTTTAGGCGGCGCGAAGCGCCGCAACCATCTTTTCCCCCTTTCAAGGCCCTCAAAGGTGCCATTTTTTTTCAAAACAGCCCCTGTAAATCGAAATAAAATCCACAAACTAAAACGAACGTTTACATTATTATGACATTCGTCAGTCTTTTTTTACTCAGTTCCCTGAAACTCAACAAATTCAATTAAAAAAAACTTACACAATTCTTAGTATTGAATCCTATTCTTAAGTAGTTTTGCATCCGTTAAAGGACATTTTACACCCTAGACACTTTCTCTATATATGACAATGTTAAGAAGCCTAGCCAAGATCGTTTCGATCTTCCTATTTATCACCCTTAGTTCATCTATCGGAAATCAATTAAATGCGCAAGACGGAAAAGCACTTTTCTCTCAAAATTGTGCATCATGTCACGCGGTTAATAAAAATTTAACTGGTCCTGCACTTGCAGGCGTAGAAGATCGTTGGCCTGAAAAAAAGAATTTGTATGCATGGATTAAAAACTCTGCTGCATTTTTAAAAACAGGAGACCCTTACGCAACAAAATTGTACAACGATTACAATAAAACTGCAATGAACTTGTTTCCTAGTTTAACCGATCAAGATATTGATGCTATACTAGCTTACATTAAAACAGTACCTGCAGCAGGTGCAGCCCCAGCAGGCGGTGCAGCCACTGAAGCACCAAAAGAAGATTCAGACAGCACTTTAATTTTCGGTTTACTAACTTTAATATTAGCAGTTGTTTCATTAATCTTATTACAAGTTAATAGCAACTTAAAAAGATTATCTGATGATAAAGCAGGCATTCCAGGTGCTAACCCTGTGCCTTTTTATAGAAACAAAGCTTACATCGCTTTTATCGCTATCATTTTATTTATTATCGGAGGATATATGACTACAAAGGGCGCAATGGATTTAGGCCGCTCTAAAGATTATCAACCTGAACAACCTATTTACTATTCTCATACAGTGCACGCAGGTGTCAATCAAATTAACTGTCAATACTGTCATACAGGTACTTACCAAGGTAAACAAGCAACACTTCCAAGTGTGAATGTTTGTATGAACTGTCACTTGGCTATTAACGAATACAAAGGCGCGCCACTTGTAAGAGAGAACGGAGATGTAGTTGATGGTACTGCAGAAATTAAAAAATTATACAAATACGCAGGATTTACTGAAGGGCAACCTTGGGATCCAGCGAATGCAAAACCTATTGAGTGGGTGCGTATACATAACTTACCTGATCACGTTTACTTTAACCACGCACAACACGTGAACGCAGGTCAAGTAGCTTGTCAGCAATGTCATGGTGAGATTCAAAAAATGGGTGAAGTAAAACAATTTTCAGATTTAAGTATGGGCTGGTGTGTGAACTGTCACAGAAACACAGAAGTTCAATTTAAAGACAATGGTTTTTATAGCATCTATGAAAAATTCCATGCCGACTTAAAGAGTGGAAAAATTGATAGCACGAAAGGAATTACTGTTGAAAAAATTGGTGGTACTGAGTGTCAAAAATGTCACTACTAGTATCTAATTGAATTAATAAAGAAGCGTAATATTTTATATACATTACTATGGAGCAAAAAAAGCACTGGCAAAGTTTTGGAGAATTAAATAATTCTGAAGCTTTTAATAAAGAAGTTCAAAATGAATTTAAAGAAGAACTTCCATTTGTTGAAGACGAATCTACTTTGGAGAAAGGAGAAAGTTTTTTACAAACAAAAGCACCTCGTCGTGATTTTTTAAAATATGTAGGATTTAGCACTGCCGCTGCAGCTGTGGCAGCAAGTTGCGAAATGCCTATTAAAAAAGCCATTCCTTTTGCAAACAAACCTGAAGATATCGTTCCTGGTATTGCAGAATATTATGCCACTACTTATGTGCAAGATGGTGATGTAGTATCTGTACTTGCTAAAGTACGCGATGGTCGTCCTATTAAATTAGAAGGAAATGAATTAAGCCCAATCACTGCTGGCGGTACCTCTGCTAGAGTACAGGCTTCTGTTTTAGATTTATATGATACAGCTCGTTTACGTTTTCCAAGCACCTCTGGAAAAGAAGCAAGCTTTGAAGCAATTGATAAAGCCATTGCAGCTGAATTAAATGGCGCTGCAGTTATTGTAACAAGTTCAATTACTTCTCCTTCTACCAAACAAGTTATTGCACAATTTTTAGCAAAGCATGCTGGTAGCAAACATATTACTTACGATGCGGTTTCACATAGTGCCATGTTACTTGCGAACCAAGCTTCTTATGGTAAAACAATTATTCCTACTTATCATTTTGAAAAAGCAAAAGCTATTGTTTCTTTAAGTGCCGATTTTTTAGGTACTTGGTTAAGCCCAGTGGAATTTGCAAGACAATATGCAGTAGGTAAAAAATTAGATGAAAAAAATCCTGCAATGAGTAGACATATCCACTTTGAAACAGTGGCTAGTATGACTGGTTCTAATGCAGATGAAAAATATTTATGTCGTCCTTCTGAATTACCAATGATTGCTGCTGCTTTATTAAGCGCAGTGAATGGGGGTGAAATTACGGGCATCACAGATGCTAAATTAAAAGCAGGTATTCAAGCAGCTGCAAAAACATTAACTGCACACAAAGGTGCTGCCTTAGTAGTATCTGGTAGCAATAATGTAAATGAGCAAATTATTGTAAACGCTATTAATAATGCGATTGGCGCGAATGGTTCTACTATTAATTTTGCAGAGACTTTAAATTATCGTCAAGGTATTGATAGCGATTTTGCAAACTTCGTAGAAGATATGAACGCAGGTAAAGTAAACGCTGTTTTATTTTATGGTGCGAATCCTGTTTACACATGGCCTGCAGCTGATAAAGTAAAATCGGGTTTAGCGAAAGTGAAAACAACTATTTCTTTCAATGCTAAATTAGATGAAACAACAGCGCTTTGTAAATATTCAATTCCTGCTCCACACTTCTTAGAAAGTTGGGGAGATGCTGAACCAGTATCTGGTCATATCTCTTTCATTCAACCAACTATCTCTCCTTTATTTAAAACACGCGCCTTCGAAGACTCATTATTAAAGTGGTCTGGAGACGCCACTGATTATACCACTTATTTAAAAAACTATTGGTCTGCTAAATTAGGTGGCGAGACTGCTTGGAATAAAACATTACAAGCGGGTGTATTCATAACTGCCGATGTAAATAATATTGGTGCAAGTATTAATAGCAGCGCGGTAGCTACTGCGGTGGCTGCAGTAACTGCGGTGAAGCCAAACAATAAAATAGAATTAGCCTTATATCAAAAAGTAGGTATTGGTGCGGGTCAAGGAGCTTCTAACCCATGGTTACAAGAATTACCTGATCCAGTAACACGTGCTACTTGGGATAACTATATTATAGTGTCTCCTTCTATGGCAAGAACTTTATTAAACATTGATTTAAACAATGCAGGTCAGGCCGATGCTTATGAAGTAAAGCCTCCAAAGCAAGTAGTTAAATTAACGGTGGACGGAAAATCAATTGAACTTCCTGTATTAATTATACCTGGTACACATCCACAAACAGTGGGTATTGCAGTGGGATATGGTCGTGCAGAAGCAGTAGGTAAATCGGTTATTGGTACAGGTAAAAACGCCTATCCTTTAGCTAGCATTGAAAATGGATTAGTTCAATTCGCTTCTAGCAATGTTACATTAACTGCAACAGGTGAAACGTATCCTGTGGCATTAACACAAACACATTTCCGTTACGATACAGCACAAGGCAATCGTACTGAAGTAATGAAAGAAATTACTTTAGCTGAATATATTAAGCATCCAACAGAAATTTTAGAAGAGCGTGAAGCAGAATTGAAACCTTATGGTGGATTAGAAAACTATGAAGCACAAGGAACAATTTATCCAGTCTATGCTCGTCCAGGTATTAAGTGGGGCATGAGTGTAGATTTAAATAGCTGTAATGGTTGTGGTGCTTGCGTGGTAGCATGTAATGCAGAGAACAACGTGGCGGTGGTAGGTAAACCAGAAGTATTACGTGGCCATGAAATGCATTGGTTACGTATCGATAAATATTTTAGCGGTGATATGGATAATCCTAAAGTGGTATTCCAACCATTAATGTGTCAACATTGCGATAATGCTCCTTGTGAGAACGTTTGTCCGGTGGCTGCTACGAACCATAGCTCTGAAGGTTTAAACCAAATGACTTATAACCGTTGTATTGGTACTCGTTATTGCGCGAACAACTGTCCTTTCAAAGTGCGTCGCTTTAACTGGGCCGATTATTCTGGAGCAGACAGCTTCCCAGACAATCAAAGAGAAGTATTGAACGATGTAGTATTAGATATGAACGACGACTTAACAAGAATGGTATTAAACCCAGATGTGACTGTTCGTTCTCGTGGTGTGATTGAAAAATGTTCTTTCTGCGTTCAACGTTTACAAGCTGCTAAATTAGATGCAAAAAAAGAATCTCGTCCAATGGTAGACTCAGATGTGAAAGTAGCTTGTCAACAATCATGTCCTACTAACGCCATTAACTTTGGTAACGCAAATGATAAACATAGTGCTATTACTAAAGTACGCGTAGAGAATCCAAATCGTCAGTTTTATGTATTAGAGCAATTACACGTTTTACCAAATGTGACTTATTTAGCGAAAGTAAGAAACACGGAGGAAGAAGAACATGCTGAAGCAGCTCATGATACAAAAGCGGAACACAAAACAGAAGCGGCTCATTAATAATTAGTACAGATTAAAAAATTAGAAATAGTTAAAGATGCATATTAAATACGAATCACAGTTGCGCGAACCATTGGTGTATGGTGAGAAAAATTTTCATCAAGTTACCGAAGATATCTTGCGCCCTATTGAAGTGAAGCCATCTCGTTTATGGTACATTGGTTTTTTCATTGCTGTTACTCTATTATTATTTGGAGTATTCAGTTTATATCGTGAGGTAACTTACGGTATTGGCCAGTGGAACTTAAATAAAACAATTGGATGGGGTTGGGATATTACCAACTTCGTTTGGTGGGTAGGTATTGGTCATGCGGGCACTTTAATTTCTGCTGTATTATTATTATTCCGTCAAGGTTGGAGAACAGGGGTGAACCGTGCTGCGGAGGCGATGACTATTTTCGCCGTTATGTGTGCTGGTCAATTCCCTATCTTCCACATGGGTCGTGTTTGGTTAGCGTTTTTCATTATGCCTTATCCTAACTCACGTGGTCCATTATGGGTGAACTTTAACTCACCTTTATTATGGGACGTATTTGCCATCTCTACTTATTTCACTGTTTCATTATTATTCTGGTACTCTGGTTTATTACCCGATCTAGCTACAGTGCGTGATCGTGCTTTTACTAAACTAAGACAAAAATTATACGGTATTGCTGCATTTGGTTGGACAGGTTCTACTAAACATTGGCAACGTCATGAGAGTTTATCTTTAGTATTAGCGGGTTTAAGTACTCCATTAGTATTGTCGGTACACACTATTGTATCTTTTGACTTTGCTACTTCAGTAATTCCTGGTTGGCATACAACTATCTTCCCTCCTTACTTCGTAGCGGGTGCCATTTTCTCTGGCTTTGCGATGGTACAATCTTTATTAATTGTAGTACGTAAGGTTTTCGGATTAACTGACTATATCACTATTGGACACATCGACTTAATGAATAAAGTAATTGTACTTACAGGATCTATTGTAGGCATTGCTTACTTAACAGAATTATTTATGGGTTGGTATTCTCAAAATAAATATGAAGGATATACTTTCTGGTATTCTCGTGCTTATTTATTTAGCCCTTATGGTTGGAGTTATTGGGGTATGATGACATGTAACGTATTGTCTCCACAAATTTTCTGGTCTAGAAAAATGAGAAGAAATGTTTTCGTTACCTTCTTCATGAGTATCATTGTAAACATTGGTATGTGGTTTGAGCGTTTCGTAATTATTGTTACTTCTTTATACCGTGACTATTTACCTTCTAGCTGGTCTGTTTACTATAGTCCTTCTATTTGGGAAGTAGGTTTCTACTTAGGAACCTTCGGTCTATTCTTTACTTGCTTCTTCTTATTCGCTAAATATTTCCCTGTTATTGCGGTAGCAGAAATTAAATATGTATTGAAAAGAAGTGGAGAATCTTTCAAACCTGAGTTTGAAAAACTGGAAGCAGAACCATTGGATAAATTTGTTCACGATAATGCGCATGCACATTAATTATAATATCGATTAAGAAAAAAATTATGGCACAAAAGAAATTTGTAGTTGGTTGTTTTGATGAAGAAAAAGTTTTATTCCCTGCGGTAAAGCAAGTGCGTACTGCTGGTTATAAAATCAAGGATGTATACACTCCCTTCGCCGTGCATGGTTTAGACCACGCATTAGGTATGCGCGAAACAAGCTTACACACTGCTGGATTTATTTATGGTATCACAGGTACAGCTACTGCTGTAAGTACCATCAGTTGGATTTTCACAAAAGACTGGCCTTTAAATATTGGAGGTAAACCCCATTTTGCTTTACCAGCCTGGGTACCTATTATATTTGAGTTAACCGTTTTGTTTGCAGCTGTGGGTATGGTGATGACTTTTTGCTGGTTATGTCAATTAGCACCTGGAGTGAAGAAACATCATTTTCATAAGCGTGCTACCGACGATTTATTTGTAATGGTTATTGAGTGTACTGATAAAACCAATACAGATGATTTACTAGCCTTCTTAAAAACCAATGGCGCTATTGAAACGGATGTACAAGTAGCAGAAGAAGAGTGGTGGTTTGGTACTTATGATAAGAACGATGATTTATATAACAATAAACAAGTAGCCCTTTAAGTACTATAAATAATTAGAGAACGAAATAATTAGATCAAGTATAATCTAACCAGAACGATGAATAAAAATAACATTAATAAGAATCTGCTTTTAACTATTGCTATCGCAGCGATTACATTGGTAAGCTGTGAAGAAGTGAAGCGCACACCTGGTACTGTCTATATGCCCGATATGGCCTATAGCCGTGCTATCGAATCTTACACCGATTTGACTTACTTAAAAGACCAAGGCATTCATTTTGATGCAAAGCCGGTGGCTGGTACCATTGCGCGTGGCAAGGAAATGCCTTTCCCTTATGCAATAGATAAGCCAGGCGATACAACGAATTACAATGCTTCTAAATTAGTTCCAAACCCCATTGATTCTTTAGTGGGCAGAGATATTGCAGAAGCAGAGCGTTTGTATTTAGTGAACTGTGGAATTTGTCATGGAGCAAAATTAGATGGTAATGGTCCTTTATATAAAGATGGCAATGGTCCTTATGCTGCAAAACCTGCTACATTAGTAGGCGATGCTAAATATGAGAACATGCCAGCTGGTCAAATGTTTTATTCTGTTGCTTACGGAAAAAACTTGATGGGTTCTTATGCGTCTCAATTAAGCAAGCGTCAACGCTGGATGATTATAAAATATATTAAGAATAAACAAAAGAAGTAAGATGGCATCTATTAAAGAGCAATTCGAAATTCCTGGTAAACTTAAAACATGGTCTTATGCATTAATAGGCATAGGCGCCGCTGCTTTATTATACGGTATGTTTACCAAAGGATTTAGTTCGGACGAACATGAGCAAGTACATTTTTGGGGGACCTTAATGTACAATACTATTTTTTGGACTTTAGTAACCAATGCTGCAATGTTCTTTATATGTTTTAGCACCATGGCGCAAGCTGCTTGGATGCAATCTTTTAGAAGAATTGCAGAAGCTATTTCTACCTTAGTACCCATTTTTGGTGGTATCACATTATTAGTATTATTCTATGTTATATTAAGTCACAATCATCATATCTATCATTGGTTAGATGCGGAAGCAGTGGCCAAGGATCCTATCTTAAAAGGTAAAGTGGGTTTCTTGAATCCTACTTTCTTTATTATTTGGACTTCACTTACTATTATATTATGGAGTTATTTCGGATATAGAATGCGTCAAATTAGCTTAGAAGCAGATATCGCTCCAATGGATCACGAAACTGCGCATAAATTTAATATTAGAAGTATGACCCGCTCTGGATTTTTCTTAGTGTGGTTTGGTTTAACAGTAGCTTCTACGGTGCCTTGGTTATGGTTAATGAGCCTTGACGCGCATTGGTATTCTACTATGTATAGCTGGTATACTTTTGCAAGTTCATTTGTAGCAGGTATGGCCTTAATCGCTTTATGGTTAGTGTACATGAAAAACAAAGGCTATATGGAATTATCGAATAGCGAGCATTTACATGACGTAGGTAAATTCATGTTTGCCTTCTCTATATTCTGGACTTATTTATGGTTCTCTCAATACATGCTTATTTGGTACGCCAATATTCCTGAAGAAACCGTTTACTTCAAGCACCGTGTGCAAGGAGCTTACAAACCTATTTTCTTCTTAAACTTATTTATCAATTTCCTTTGCCCATTAATTATATTAATGAAGCGTTCTGCTAAACGTAATTTTACATTAGTAGCCTTCATGGCGGTACTTATTTTATTTGGACACTGGATTGATTTTTATCAAATGGTAATGGGTTCTTTAATGAAAGAGCACGTTTCATTAGGTTGGTTAGATTTTGGTATTTTATCTTTCTTCGTGGGTGTGATGATATTAATGGTAGCGCGTTCTTTAGCAAGCAAGCCACTAATACCTAAATACCATCCTTTCCTTAAAGAGAGTATCATTCATCAAGTATAATTTTTGATTTAGAAAAAACAAATTATGAGTTTAATATTATCTGTTACTATCATCGTCTTTATTTTTGTGGTAATTTTTCAAATTGCCAAAGCAAGTGAGTACGTATCTATTTTAAAAGGCGAAGAAGCCAGTCGTCAACAAAACAACAAAATCAACGGATTTTTGATGGTTGCTTTTTTGGTCCTAGGCTTTGTAGGTATTTATGTTTGTAATAAAGCCTACTACGGTAAAACGCAATTAGCACAAGGGGCAGCAAGTGTTCAAGGAGAGAAAGTAGATGAAATGCTTTTTATAACCTTAATTGTGACTGGTATTGTGTTTGTGATTACCCAAGTATTATTATTTTGGTTTGCATATAAATACCAAGAAGATAAAAATCGTAAAACATTCTTCTTTACGCATAGCACTAAATTAGAATTACTTTGGACAGCTATTCCTGCTATTGCATTAACAATTCTTGTAGTGTTTGGATTACGCAACTGGTTTTTCTTCACATCGGAAGCGCCTAAGAATGCATTGGTCGTAGAAGTGACTGGAAAACAATTCGGATGGATATTCCGTTATCCAGGAAAAGACGCTGTGTTTGGAAAAAAATATTATAAGAATATTGACCCTGCTACCAACTCTGTGGGTATTGTATGGGACGATACTTATTCTAAGGATGATATTTTAACAGAGCAAACAATGTATGTGGTGAAAGGCACTCCTATTAAATTAATACTTGGTTCAAGAGATGTAATACATGATGTGGGATTAACGCATTTCCGTTTAAAGATGGACGCCGTGCCGGGTATTCCTACCACCATGTGGTTTACGCCTCTTTATACTACTAAAGAAATGCGTGAGAAAACAGGTAACCCCAATTTCAGTTATGAAATTTCTTGTGATCAAATGTGTGGAAATGGTCACTACTCTATGAAAGGAATTATAGAAGTGGTAGATCAAGAAGAGTATGATTTATGGATGGCAAAACAAAAGCCACAATACTTCACTGCATTTCCTGAAAAAGATCCCAGTTCAGTTCCGGTAGCAACAGATACAACTGCTAAAGCAAGCACAGCAAAAATGTAAAATAAACTTTAAGTAGGCAACTACTTAAATAAAAATAGAAAGATTAAAAATATTTAAATAAAAGGTATGAGTCACGAAGCAGCATTACATAATCATGAAGGACACGGACATGATGACCATGGTCATCACGAACATCATGATACTTTCTTAACTAAATATGTATTTAGTCAAGACCATAAAATGATCGCGAAGCAATTCTTGATCACAGGTATGGTTTGGGCAGTACTAGGTGGTTTAATGAGCGTATTATTCCGTTTGCAATTAGGGTATCCTGATTCTAGTTTTCCTTGGTTAGAATCTCTCTTAGGTAAGTGGGCAAAGGGTGGTCAAATTACCCCTGAAGCTTATTATGCTTTAGTTACTACACACGGAACTGTATTAGTATTCTTTGTATTAACTGCAGGTTTGTCGGGTACCTTTGCTAACTTTTTAATTCCATTACAAATTGGTGCACGTGATATGGCGTCTCCATTTATGAATATGTTAAGCTATTGGTTCTTCTTTACCGCTAGTATGGTCATGTTATCTTCTTTATTTGTAGAAACTGGACCTTTCAGTGGTGGTTGGACAGCTTATCCTCCATTGTCTGCATTACATGATGCCTCTCCTGGTTCTAAAACAGGTATGGACTTATGGCTTATTTCAATGGCCTTATTCGTAGTCTCTTCTTTATTAGGAGGCTTGAACTATATCGCTACTATTTTGAACATGCGTACTAAAGGAATGACTATGACGCGTTTGCCTTTAACAATTTGGGCATTGTTCTTTACAGCAGTTTTAGGGGTATTATCTTTCCCCGTATTATTGTCTGGTTTAATTTTATTAATTTTTGATAGAAACTTTAATACTAGTTTTTATCTATCTGATATTTTTGTGAATGGAGTAGGTGCTTTATCTAATGAAGGCGGATCTGCTATTTTATATCAACACTTATTCTGGTTCTTAGGTCACCCTGAGGTTTACATTATCTTATTACCAGCCTTGGGTATGGTATCTGAGATTATATCTGTGAATTCTCGTAAACCTATCTTTGGTTATATGGCCATGTTGGGTTCTTTATTTGCTATTGCCATTCTAGCCTTCTTAGTTTGGGCGCACCATATGTTCGTTACAGGATTAAATCCATTCTTAGGATCGGTATTCGTTCTATTAACTTTATTAATTGCAATACCTTCTGGTATTAAAGTATTTAACTGGTTAACTACTTTATGGAGAGGTAATATTCGTTTCACGCCAGGTATGTTATTCGCTATCGGATTTGTAAGTTTATTTATCTCTGGTGGTTTAACAGGTATTTGGTTGGGTAACGCTGCTTTAGATATTTATTTACACGATAGTTATTTCGTAGTAGCGCATTTCCATATTGTAATGGGTGTGGCTTCTATGTTTGGAATGTTTGCGGGTGTATACCACTGGTTCCCTAAAATGTATGGTCGCTATTTAAATAATTCATTAGGGTATATTCACTTTTGGGTGACATTAGCCGGTGCTTATTTAATTTTCTGGCCTATGCATTATCAAGGTTTAGCAGGTATGCCTCGTCGTTATTTCGATTTTAGCATTTGGGAAAGTTTCAAACAATTTGCTGATTTAAATCGTTTTATTAGTACAGTAGCCATGATTGTTTTTGCAACACAAATTTTATTCTTAATTAATTTCTTCTATTCTATATTCAAAGGACGTAAAGTAACGGTGTTGAATCCTTGGGAAGCAAATACTTTAGAGTGGACTACACCTATTAATCCTGGTCATGGTAACTGGCCTGGTGAAATACCAGAAGTACACCGTTGGCCTTATGATTACGGTAAAGATGGACATGAATTTATTCCACAAACCACACCGGTGGGTGAGGATGAAACTGATACACACTAATTAAAATATTCAGTTATTACAATGCCCTGATTTCAGGGCATTGTAATTTGATAATAATTTCTACTTGAAACAAATACTTACTAATTACGCGCAGTTAATGAAATTCACCCTGAGTTTTACAGTGGTGTTTACTTGTGTAATTTGTTATATGTTGGCACCAAAGGTGATGACCTATGATTGGCCCATGATTTTACTTTTAACCTTTGCGGGTTTATGTATTACAGGAAGTGCGAACGCTATTAACCAAGCGGTAGAAAAAGATACCGATGCACAAATGAAGCGTACGGCCAATAGGCCTGTGGCTTCTGGTAGAATGTCACAACAAACGGCTTATACTTTTGCTACTATTGCAGGTGTTTTGGGTGTGGCTATTATGTGGAAGTATTTTAATTTTTCTTCAGCACTACTTTCTGCATTTAGTTTATTCTTGTATGCATTTATTTATACGCCGCTTAAAAAAATAAATTCAATCGCTGTTTTAGTAGGCGCTTTTCCTGGAGCCCTTCCTTGTTTAATTGGATGGGTAGCAGGCAACGACGATTTTGCCTATGCAGGCCTTGCATTATTCTTAATTCAATTTATTTGGCAGTTCCCCCATTTTTGGGCCATTGCTTGGGTAACACATGCCGATTATTCTAGAGTAGGTTTTAAATTATTACCTGCTAAAGAAGGGCCTACCCGTTTTACCGCACTACAATGTATTATGTATGCAGTGCTTATGATACCTATTGGTCTACTTCCTTATTATTTAAATCTAACTGGACAAATAAGTATGTGGGTTTTATTAGTCGCTAATATTTTTATGGTCGTACAATGTGTAAGACTGTATCAAAATATGGGCGTGCCTGCTGCAAGAAGAGTGATGTTTAGCAGTTATATTTATTTACCCGTTGTTTATTTAGCCTTACTAGCAGATAAATTATAAAAATTATATTATGGAAACAACATTAAACACAAAAAATAAAATACATCCACTTAAGATGTATTTATATGTAGGACTAGGTAGTATTGTAATGATGTTTGCTGGATTAACCAGTGCCTATATTGTAAAAAAGAGCCAGGCCAATTGGTTGGATTTTGAACTCCCTAAAGTATTCTTTATTGCGACCGTGGTTATTTTACTAAGTAGCTTTACCATGCAAATGGCGGTCAAAAAGGCCAATGAAGGCCTTCAAAAACCTTACCTTAGTTTTTTGAGTATTACGGCTATTTTAGGCGTGGTTTTTATGGTTTTACAGTACCAAGGCTTCATGGCACTTCAGGCCAATAATATCGCTTTAACGGGTCCAAGAAGCAATTCAGCAGCCTCCTTTTTGTTCGTTATTACCCTTTTGCACCTATTACACGTTTTAGGTGGGGTGATCGCCATTTTTGGGGTGCGTTTTAAGTCTTTGTCGGCCAAAAACAACATAGAAAATACCATGCCGGTAGAATTGGTATCCACCTACTGGCATTTTGTAGATATACTTTGGATTTACCTTTTTGTCTTCCTTCAATGGATTGGATAAAAGGGCTAATTTGTTAAAGATAAATACAAAAAAACCCGGTTTTTTGATACGAATATCCTTGATAGCCAATATTTTTGCACTGAAATAGAAATTGAACATGTCAACAACAACATCCGCTTCGCCAAATGAAGCAAAATTGTGGGGAGGAGGAAAAAGCCCTTTTAATTCTGAGTACGGAAAAGTAATGATGTGGTACTTTTTAATGAGTGACGCCTTTACTTTTGGTGCTTTTTTAATCTCTTATGGTACAGTCCGTTTTTCAACCAACGGATGGCCTAACTCTAACGAAGTTTTTAAAAGTTTCCCATTTGCGCCAGAAGGAGTAAATGCACCCTTGGTATTTGTAAGTATCATGACTTTTATATTAATCATTAGCTCTGTGACCATGGTATTAGCAGTACATGCTGGTAAGAATATGGATAAGCAAGGTGTGGTGAGAAATATGATCTTAACTATTATAGGTGGTATCGCTTTTTTAAGTTGTCAAGCTTGGGAGTGGAATCATTTATTTCATGAAGGTGCTTGGTGGGGAGCGAATCCTTTTTTAAATGCCGATGGCACTGCGAGCACTACTAATTTTACCAACTTCTTTTTTACCATTACAGGTTTTCATGGCTTCCACGTATTTAGCGGGGTAGTTATTAATATCATTATGTTAATCATGACACTGTTGGATAAATTTGAACAAAGAGGTCATTATTTAATGATTGAAAAGGCAGGTTTATACTGGCACTTTGTAGACTTAGTTTGGGTATTTGTATTTACTATATTTTATTTATTATAATTAGCATTCAAAAATTTATATGTCACATTCACACACAGACCAAGAAGCGCATAACGCAGAAGCGATGGCGGAAATTAAAAAAGTAACGATAATTTTATCGGTATTTACTATTGTAGAATTAATCTTAGGTTTCTGGATGATTAGCTTGACTTCAGAAGCATTAATTTTAGCTATTAAGGGAACCATTGTTATTTTAATGATGGCCAAGGCTTTTTATATTGTTGCTTATTTTATGCACTTAAAGCATGAAGTAAAAAACTTAATTATGACCATTGTGGTGCCCTTGTCATTATTTGTATGGTTTATTGGCGCTTTTTTATGGGATGGTAGTTCATTTAGAGATTTACGTAATAAATACAATCCTTATTTTAAAGAACAAGCTACTATTAAAGTAGAGAAGAAGGAGCACGGAGCAGCTAAGCATGAGGCCGCTGATGCAAAGCATGAAGCCCCTGCAGCAAAACATGAAACTATTGGAACAAGCCATGAAACTGCCAAACCGGAAGTAGAACCCTATTATTAAAAAGGAGCTCGAGGCCCTGTAATAAGAAATTGAACCACCTCGATAATAGAGGTGGTTTTTTAAATATCTAATATGTCTAAGAAATCCATTTATGGTTTATTTATTGCACTGGTAATACCGATAGCCTGTTACCTATGGTTAAAATCGGCAAGTGATACCGCTGTTATTATGCCTCGTCATTATTTATTAGACTCGGTTATTGAGCAAGTAGTGGATGGCAAACAAAAATCGGATAGTATTTGGCATAAGACCAAGAATATAGAATTAGTAAATCAATTGGGTGATACGGTTCATTTATATGATCAGCAAGGAAAAATAATTATACTTGATTTATTTTTTACAAGCTGTGGCAGCATCTGTCCCAAGCTTACTAATAATATGAGTAAGCTGCAACAGTCTTTTACAAGAGGGGGAGATACGCGCAAAAAGGTAGACACTTCTATTGTTCATTTTATGTCTATCAGTGTTGACCCTAATAGAGACAGCGTTCCTGTATTAAGGGCCTATGCCAATAAAACGGGCGTCATTGCCGACAACTGGTGGCTACTTACAGGTAATCGCGATTCTATTTATAAATTTGCTTTTGAGGAATTGAAAGTAGATCAATTTAGTCAAGAACCTATTAGCCCCGATTTTGTACATACCAGCCGCTTTATTTTAATAGATAAAAAAATGCAAATTCGCGGCTACTATAATGGATTAGACTCTGCTTCGCTTTTAAAACTCGCCAAGGATGTGGGCTATTTAATGCTAGAAAAAGACAAGACCAAGAAGAATAAAATATTTCAAGACATTGTAGACCTAAGCTGGCTATGGCTAGTAATAGCCTTACTAGTGAGTTGGTTTGTTTACTATTTTAAAAAAACAAGATTAAAAAATTAATATTTATTGCATGAACTGGAATGAATTTAAAACAAAATATAAACAAGAAATTAGAGTAGGAATAGTTGTTTTAATAGCAACTTTAGCAATTAGTATCCTGAAGGATATTTTAAAATCATAAATAAAATTGTATGTTAGCACCTGTAATTAAAAAGAACGACAAGCAAGCAAAATTATTAATTGGAATATTTTCAGTGGTTGTACTTGTTGCAATTAGTTTTTTAAGCAAGTTTACTATTACTGTTGAACTCCCTTTTGACAAACATATATTCGCATTACTAAACGCTTTATTAAATACGGCAGTAGCTTTTTTATTGGTAGCTGCTCTTGTAGCGGTGAA